>NZ_JBKJTG010000118.1:0-11512 GCF_046590535.1 Phenylobacterium sp.
CGGCGTGCTAACCGGCGCGGCGATCACCGGCGGTGCGGGTGATGTCGGCATCGACGCCTGCAAAGCGGCAGCCGCCCAAGACTGCTCCTCAAGCGCGTGCCTCATGTAGACAGCGGCAAGTAGGGCCGCCACCAGCACCGAGGCGATGACCGCGCCCATCATTAGCGTCCTCGCGCCTCTGCCGGGTGTGACGCGCGCCCGCACCGCGCGCGCGCGCGGGGGTTGGGCCGGACGCTGGACGCTTTCGACTCGCCCATCGAGCAACGGCGCGAAGGACGCCTCCACGTCGTTGGCCACCCCTGGGAAGGCGCCGTCGCCTGCATCGTTGCTGGTGGGGCTGGGGTTTGGATGCTGTGACACCATCATCATCAAGCCTCGTGCCGCTGGGTGGCGCTCAAGCCGCTAAAGCACCCCGGTCGCTGGGCGGGCTGCGATCCGCCTTCAGCGTTTCGGTGTCTAAGGTCAGCCCCTTTGTGTCGAGAGGTCGCGGCGTCGGTTGAAGCCCGACGAAACGATGCGCTGGTTTACCTGGAGATGAGAACAACAGGCTTGGCAGGAAGTTCCGCGGTGTGCGCGGCCCGTCGCCGCGCGCAGCCCAGCCTTGCGGCCTGCCTCGGGTGAAACCTTCCTGGCGCCAACCTCTAGCCGACGGTCAGAACAACCAGTCTCCAAGCTGCCGGGTCCAGCTCGCCACGCCGTCAAGGGTGACGATCTTGGTGGGCTAGGGGCGCCCCAAGCTCGGACCGTCCGGGTCGAACAGCATCACGGTTCCGCCCTGTCCGTCCGACCGGAACGAGAGCACGCCGTCGGCCACCGGATCGAAGCCGCGGTAGCCGGCGTCTGCGAACAGCAGCCGTAGGTCCAAAACATCATCCGACACTCCTCTCCAGCTCCTCAGAGCTAGCAATGGGTGTCTACTGAAACCGGGGGGCTCAGCTGACGGAACGCCGAGCCGGCTGCGCATCGACTTGGCTCTGGAGCACACCGTCCTTGAGGTAGCTGACGCCACCATGCTCCGGTGCAGCATGATGGCGATGCCGCGTTGCGGCGTCTGGAGCCTGCGCAGGATGATCATGCCGGCGCTGCAATCGCGGCGCGCGCCGCCGCGAAGCTCGGCAGGAACGCGATCTTCGCCAGGACGTGGGGCTCGACGGTGCGCCGCAAGTTGGCCATCACGCTGTCGCGCACCCCGCAGATGGTGACGCTGGCGTGGTCCTGGCTTGCGCGCTGAAGAAACGAGGAAAGAGCCGCCGCACCCGTCGGATCGATCAAAGGGACGTCTTCGAACCGCAGGATGTAGCGACGGCTGCGCGCGCCGATCTGGTCGAGCGCATCCTTCAGAACGCTGGTGCTGCCAAAGAACAGCGGGCCGCGAAAGGTGATCACCGCGGTGTCGTGCGGCAGGCCTTCGTACGGCTGGTAGGGGACTTCGCTGTTTCTAGCGAAGTCATCCTGGTCGCCCTCGATGAGGCTCGGTCCACCACCCTCGATGGTGGAGAGCTGGCTCATCCTGTGCATGAAGACGAAGGCGGCCAAGACCATGCCAACCTCGATCGCCAGGGTCAGATCGACAAGCACGGTTAGGCCGAAGGTGAGCAGCAGGACCGCGCGGTCGCCGTTCGACGTCCCGAGCAGCAACCGGAAGCGATGCAGCTCGGCCATGTTCAGCGCGACGACCACCAGGATCGCGGCCAGCGCCGCCAGCGGGACAAATTTCGCGAGCGGGGCCAGAAACAACATGAACAGCAACAGGAACGCCGCGTGCAGCATGCCCGCAAGCGGCGAGCGGGCGCCGGATCGAATGCTGGTGGCCGTGCGGGCGATGGCCCCGGTCGCTGGCAGGCCGCCGACCGCGGCCGAGGCGATGTTGGCGATGCCTTGGGCCACCAGTTCGATGTTCGAGCGGTGTCGGCGCCCGGTCATCTGGTCGGCGACCACGGCCGACAGCAGGGATTCGACACCTGCCAGCAGGGCGATAGTGAAGGCGCTGGGCAGGACGTCGCGCGCCTTGTCCCAGGACCAGAACGCAAAGTTGGGTGTCGGCAAGGTCGAGGGCACGCCGCCGAACTTCGACCCGATGGTCTCGATTGGCGTCGCCAGCAGATAGGCGGCGACGGATGCGGCGATGGTCACCACCAGGAAGCCGGGGACCTTGGGCGCGAAACGCCGCAACAACATGATGGCGGCGAAGCAGGTGGTCGCCAGGGCCAGGGTCGGCAGGCTCAACGAGGCGCGCGCCGCCCACAGCGCCTGCAGCTTGGGAATGAAATCGGCCGGGACGTTCTCGGCGCTCAGACCGAAGATGTCCTTAAGCTGGCTCGCCAGGATGATGGTGGCGATACCGGTGGTGAAGCCCGTCGTGACCGGGTCGGGAATGTATTTGATCAGGGTGCCGATGCGGAAGAGACCGGCGAGGATCAGGATGCCCCCGGCGAGGGTCGTGGCGATGAGCAAGCCATCGTAGCCGTGCTTGGCGATCACGCCGTAGACCACCACCACGAAAGCCCCGGTGGGGCCGCCGATCTGGAAGCGGCTGCCGCCCAGAAGCGAGATCAGGAAGCCGGCCACCACGGCGGTGATCAGGCCCTGCGCCGGCGTTGCGCCCGAGGCGATCGCCAGAGCCATGGCCAGAGGCATGGCGACGATCGCCACGGTCAGGCCGGCGACGACGTCGCTGCGGAAGTCCGCGAGTCCGTAGCCTTGACGCAGCACCGTCACCGACTTCGGTATGAACAGTGTCCAATCACGCCACATGGGTTGCAGACCTCTTCTCGCTCCGCTGGATCAGTCGCACGCCGCACCCGAACCCGGCGCTGGGAGACCCGTCGGCGATAGGCTCCACGCCGCCGGCCGTCAGCGCGTCGAGGACGCGCTCAAGACTGTCGGCGGCGGCCCCAACCGATCCTGGGGAGGATTCCATGCGCTGGATGGTCGGCGGCGACAGGCCCGACAGCCGCGCAGGCGCGCGCTGATCGGCGCCCATGAGGGCGCGGGCCGCACGCATCTGGGATCCCGCGATCATGGCCGCCCAGCCCTAAACCTAGCGATCGCCGCCATTGCGGGCCTCGGAGGCGTGGTTGCGAAATTGCAGCGCGATCAGAATGGCCTTGAACGGCCGCAGGACGCCGAGGGTGATGACCGCGATCAGCGGAAGAAAGATGACCAGTTCCACCCAGATCGGCGGGTGGAAGGTGAATTCGGTGAACAGCAGCCCGAAGCAGCCGATCGCCCCGACGATCAGCAGGATGAAGACGACGGGGCCGTCACCGGAATCGGCGTTCGACAGGTCCTGGCCGCAAGCGTCGCAACGCGGGCGGACAGTCAGGAACCCTGAGAACAACGGCGCTTCTCCGCAGTTCGGACACCGGCATGTTATCCCGGCCAGGATCGGATTGACTCGGTTCACTGTATCGCCTCCGCACCGCGAGGTGTTCCGACCCGGTCAGGCCGAAGGCCGGCCGTCACAGGTGCTGCTATGAGCATATAGAATGATGTTTCCCACATCATAATGCAATATTGGACAATCATAAAATTGGTCTGAAAGATCATCCCGGCCAGTTCGTACGGGCTGATCGGGCCTTGATGATACCCTGGACATCATTATAGATACCCAGATGATCACGGGTTCACAGATGAAGGCGGCGCGCGCGCTCTTGGGCATCGACCAGAAGGAGCTCGCGCGGCTCGCTGGAGTTTCCCTCCCGACGGTCCAACGCATGGAGGCCAGCGACGGCATCGTTCGCGCCGTCGTCGGCAGCCTCGAAAAAGTCGCCAATGCGATCAACGAGGCCGGTGTCGAGTTGATCGCCAGCGGAGCCCGCAGCGATGGCGCCGGCCGCGGCGTTCGGCTGCTCGAGCGGAAATAGCCGCCCAGCCGAACTGCGGTAGCTTGTTCCGACGTGGATCCGATCAATCAAAGCGGAGCCTCGCGCTGGCCGTCGGCGTGCGGCGGACTCCGCCAACCGATCCTCGCCTCACGCCCGGCGACGTCGTCCGACAGCGCTTTCGATCACGTCGGCAAAGGCTTCCGCCACGGGCACGGCAAGGTCAGGCGAGACGCAGCGTAGATCGTCGGAGCGCGCGTGGTGAAACCTGTGGCCGCCAAAAATGCCGATGGCGGGCTCGTAGCCGGCCTTAAGCACATTGCCGAGCTCGCCGGCGGCGGAGCGCTGGAGGGCGGGATAGACCTGTTCCAGCCCTGGAAGTCCCGCGAACGCCGCCTTGGCAGCCGGTAGCAAAGCGGCGCTGGCCAGGAGATACCGCTGAGGATCGGCGCTCGGCAACGGCGACAGGGGCGAACGCTCATGCCAGTCGCGCGCCGCGACATTGGCGCCGAGGTGAACCCAGAGCGCGGTGTCCGCCGGTTTCGGCGCGCGCTCGTGGATGTAGTGCTCGCCGCCGTCGTTATCGTATTCGTGGCCGCTGGTGGCGAGCAGTTCGATGTCGGCGTTCAGCGGTGTGCGCGCCGCCCAGCGCGCCAGGGCCAGCCAGACGGCGACCCCAGGCCCACGCTCGCCGGTGCAGGTGAACCAGCCGGATCGCGGGGTGGAGATGATCAGCGCCCGGCCAGCCTTGCGCGGGAGCGAGGCGATGACGTTGAACGCCGGCCGGCGGATCGAGCGGCCCGGAATCCGCAGCGTCGCGTCCGCCCCCAGCATGGCGGCGTCGACAAAGGGCTGGGCGTCGCTGGGCGCCAGAACCGCCACCGGCTTGTCGAACAAGGGCGTGCTCACCGGCGCATTGAGCGCCAGCGCCTCGCCGGTGGGGCCGGTGGTGATCACCACGGCGGCTGCGGCGCCCGCCGAGAGTTCGGCTTTCACGCGGCGCTCGACCTCACCCTTCGCCGCGGACCAGCGGGCATGGGGAAGCACGATCACGGCAATCGCCCCGCGCACGTCGCCCGGAGCGCCGGCGAGATGCAGTCGCCCGTTCAGCCCTTCGCGCCCCGTAGGGATCACGATCGCCTGCGGGATGAGGGTGGCGCTCGCCCGGCCCGAGGTGAGCTCCGCTGGCCCGCCCTCGTAGGCGGGCACTTCATAGGATTGCCGCGTACAGCGGTAGCCGAGGGCTTCCAGCTCGCCGATCATCCAGGCGCCGCAGGCGTTGTCGCCCGGACCGCCCGCGGCCTTGTCGCCGAACGCGTGGTAGCGCTCGAAGGTCCGCTGCATCTCCGCCGGGGTGAAGCGCGGGGCGCTGCGGCGAGGCTGGGCGCGGGCGGGGACGGCGATCAAGCCCGAGGCCGCGCCGGCCGCGAGCAGAGCGCGGCGGGAGGTGGGGAGAGCCTGCTCATCGGTGTCGCGCACGTCGATTGTCCTCCTGCTCGATCACCTGACCGGCCGATTCAGTGGGAAGCCAGCGGCGCGATCGGTGTTGGCGGGCCGCAGCGAACCGCCTTCACATAGCCTGTGGCGAGCGCCGACACACGCTGCGGCAAACTGCAGAGCGCCCCGGCGGCCTGCCTGTCGCCGGCCAGATAGGCGCGCCAGAACCGGATAGTCTCGGCCTGGATCAGCGCCATGTGCGCCGGGTCGGTCGGTTTCAGCTGACCGCTGACCGCGCGGCGGCCGCCGAACACCGCGTGGTCGCCGCCGTTGAGAATGATCAGGAACTGGTCCGCGCCACCGATGGTCTGATAGGGCGTGGTCCGCTCAAAGGCGCTGCGCTCCAGGTCGAAGGGGCTGGTGTCTTCGGTGCCGGTGAAATGCAGCATGGGGGTGCGCACGGCCGCGAACGCGGCCTTCGCATCGTCGTTGCGGGGCTTGTTGGGGCTGTAGGCGATCGCCGCCTTGATGCGCGGCTCGGCGAAACTGCGGCCGCGGGCGCCCGGAACCCGCTGGCCTACCGCCACCAGCGTTGAAAGCGCCCCGTAGGAGTGGCCCGACATCCCCAGCCGCGAGAGGTCGGCCTTGCCGCGCATGGGACCCGAACCGCTGGTCTCGCGCGCAAGCTGGTCTATGGCGAAGGGGACGTCCCCATAGCGGGCCTGCGCCACCTCCGCCGTCATTCCGCGGGCGCCTGCGGCCCCCCGGGCGGTTTCGCCGCCTGCCATGCCGCTCAGCAGGGCACTGTCGGAGCCCGCGTGTTGCAGGCTGACCAACAGGAAGCCGGCCTCGGCGACCGCCTGGAGGATGTAGGTGGAGGCCTCCCGGCTGCCGCCCAGCCCGTGCGAATGCACGATGGTCGGGAACGGCCCGGCGCCCTTCGGCACGTAGAGCTTGTAGGGGACGATCCGTCCGCCCCGCGCCTCATCCCGCCACTCGCCGCGGCGGATCTCGACCGATGCGGACTGAACCGCCGCCGGCTGGGCGAAGGCGGCTGGCGCGACGGGCGAAAGCACCGCCGCCGTCAGAGACAACGCCAGCAGGAAGGCGCGGTCAGACACTGTCGTCACGACGTAACCGAGTTGCTGGTGTTCGCGAAGTGCATCCCCGCCTCCCTCGTTTTCCCCGCCCACGCCCGATGGATCGGTCCACGCTCCCCTACGCGCGGGAGGTTGTCCAATGCCCTGGAGGGCGACCGCCATAGCGCTTTGTCCGGCCTAAGGCGCGAAGCTGGAGCGCCCCTGGATGCCCCAACGGCCGTTCACCTTGGTGACGATGTAGATGGAATCGAACGCCCCCAGCAGGCTCCCGTCCTTCCGGTAGCGCGCGAACCGCGTGTTGATGTGCACCTTGTCCGGACCGGCGTTGACCACCTCGCGGCGCTGCCATGCCGAGTGGTCCCATTCGGCCAGCGACCCGCTCTCGAACATCCCAGGCTTGTGGTAGCCGGGCGTCATGACCGTTACGGCGCCTGAGTGGAAACGTACGTGCGGGAAGTTGAACGTCGCTTCGTAGGCGGGGATATCGCGGGCGTTGAAGGCCTTGAGAAAGGCGTCGAGCCGCCCCTGCGCCGCGGCAATCTCGGCCGTGTACGGGGCGAACTCTGCCTTCACCGGGGGCGGCGCAACGGACTCCACCGCCGCGGCGGGTCCGGCGGCCAGGGCCAGTGTCACGGCCATCGCCGCCATCGAACGTCGGATCAACGCCTGCCTCCTCGGGTGTGATTCAGTCTGGCCAGGCCAGGGGTCTTCTGTTCTCGGTGTCGAAGGGCCAGTCGACCTCGGGGGTGTCCAGGTTGAGCAGTTCCGCCGTGTTGTGGCGCCACGAGCGCATCATCTGGCCGCACCAGCGGACGTACTGCTCGTCGCGATCCGGCGTGCCCAGCTCCACCCAGTAGGCCAGAGCGTCGTTGGAGAACGAGATCATCGACTCCAGCGCAAGTCCCAGCAGCGCCGGGGTTTCGGCGCGCGGTGGCGGGCGCTCCGGGAACCAGAGCAGATGCCTGAGCTTGCGCGCCGTGCGAGCCCTGAGCGCCGCCGCAAAGCCCTGGTAGGCCGGCAGCTGGCAGCCATCGCGCACCAGCAGGATGTAGCCGTCCTCAAACGCGCGGGCTGCGGCCAGCAGGCGCCGGAAGCCAGCGCCATAGCCGTGCCACGGCCCGCTGTCGCCCGCCTGCAGCCGGCGAACCACCTCGCCGAAGATCGCTTCCACCAGCCGTTCCTTCGAACCGTAGCATCGGTGGAGTGTCGCCCGGTCGACGCCGGCCGCCGCGCCCACCTGTTCCATGGTGGTGCGAGCCAGCCCCTGCTTGCGCATGAGGCGCGCCGCCAGGCGCAGGATTTCGTCGCTCCCGGCGTCGTCGACCGGCGGCGCGGGCTGCGGGCTCTCGGCGGTGGCGTCGGACTTCGACATGGGATGGTTTCGAAGACTGGGCAGGGGGTTGCGTGCAGACGGCGTCCGTCTGCACACAGGGCTGAGGGGCGGCGGCGTCAGAGCTGTCGGCGCGGGACGGGGTCGTACCAGATGGGCGAGGTGTAGGCCCGCTCCTGCAGGGTCGGCGGGAGGCCGCGCGGGATCTCACGTTTCAGCCGCGCGGCGTCATAGGTCGACCAGCGCGGGGTCGGTATCTCGAGAACGCGGACGTAGTAGGCGGCGTGGGCCAAGGGGTCGAACTCCGGGTCGGTCCAGTTCGCCGTCAGGGTGACGGCGCCGATGCTGTTGGCGTAGGTCGCCGTGGCGACGTTGACGGTATTGCCCACCGGCGGCGCCTTGCCGGTGCGCGAATCGACCTTGCGGTTTCCGGACAGCGCCACGTCGAACACCTTCTCGTGGTTGACGCCGCCCTTGCTCCAGACCTTGACGATCTGCGCCCGATCGAGGTTCGCGCCCATCGGGTCCTTCAGCGCCCAGACCACGAAGGCCGGGGCTTTCGCCGCGCTGCCCTTCAGGCTGCCGCCCATCGGCACGCCGGCGCGGTAGGCGTTGCGCACCCAGTCGGGGCGGCCGGGCTGGACGCCGCCCAGGTCGTAGCCGCCGAAGAACCGGACCTGTATGCGCGGGCCGGACGTGGCGTAGCTTTCGTTGCGCTGCAGCGCGTCGAAGATCGCCGCACGGGAGTTCTCCCGGGCCCACACGGCCGCCAGGCCGGACGCACCGAACTTGCTGATATCCGAGCCGCCGGCGCAGAAGGTGCAGTCCAACCGCACCTTGGCGGTACCGTCGCGGTTCCCCACCTTGCCGAAGTACTGGTTCTCCATCACCGAGGACATGGCCACGTGGCTGTCCGACGCGCCCACGAACCCAAACCGGTATGGGTTGAAGCCGGAGCCGTCCTGGAACGACAGACCGGTGCGCAGGGCGTCGCGCACATAGCTGCCGGCGAACCTGGTCACCGGCCGGTCCGAGGCGACATAGGTCTCCAGCAATTCGAAGTTTGCGAACTCGTCGTTGGGGGACAGCGACGGGTGGGCCTCGGACGTGCCCTTCACCTGGGTGATCTCCACCAGCGGCTCGTTGCGCGCACGGGCGTCCGCATAGGCGGCGGTGATCGGTCGCCCGTCGGAATCCACCTTCGCGAACATCGATCCGTCGCTCAGGTTCATATTGTGCGGAATGGCCAGAACCGGCTGGCCGGACCGGCGGGTGGCGTCGAGGTACTTCCAGAGATCCTCAGGTCTGCGGCTGTCCACCGCGGTGAACGGCAGAGGCGCCGTGTCACCGCCAAAGATGACGTTGCGGTGCAGGTTCTTTCCCTCATCGGAGGAGGTCCACTCGTAGCCGATCAGGGCGGTGAACCGGCCGGGCTTGTTGGCCCGGTTGGCGCTGTCCACCGTGCGCGCCCAGGTGTCCATGGTGATCTTGCGAGCGGCGTCCTGCTGGTCCTCGAAGACGCTGAGGTTGCCGGTCCGGAACGCCTGGCCCACGGAGCGGAAGGCCTGGCTCGAGACCTTGGGGTTCGGATCGAGGGCCGCCTTGGCGATGGCGAGCCTCGACATCGGACTGGCGGGATCTCGCATGGAGATCATCACGCCCATGAACTCGGCGTGGTCGGTGACCGCCAGGAAGTCCAGGGGCCGGTCGAGCTTGTAGACTCCGCCCGCGGGGTGGGCGAGCGAACCGCCTTGAGCGAAGTTGTAGGCGTCGTCGGGGGTTGCGGTGGTCCCGAACGTGAAGGCGTCGAACGACCAGCCGGTGTGCATGTGCAGGTCGCCGAACAGCACCTTTGACGCGATGTCCGAACTGGCTGCGCCGCCCGGCGCAGGCGATTGCGCCGCTGTGGCGAGGCCGCCGTCGCGCGCCGCCGGCGCGCAGCCCACCACCAGCACGGCCGCAAGGAGGCCCGCCCCGACGCTCGCGAACATATGGCCCATGGTTTCCCCGCCCTCTTTTGCGGCCTGTGCACGCGCAGGCCGGCCGGCCCGATCCTGGGCCTTCGACGCCGAGTTGACGCCATTTCAGCGGCGGGGCCAACGCGCCCCAGGGGATATGGACATAGATAGGGGCTATGGCGCGCCGCCTCTCCGCCGCCGCTACCCTGACGAACCAGACATGAAGCCAACCGTCTCCCGCCCTCTATGGATCGCCCTTCCCGTCGCCGTCTGCGCGGCGGCTGCGCTCTTTGTGGGCGCGCCGTTCCTGACCGCTGCCCGCTTCCAGGAAGCGGCGCTGGCGGGGGACTTCGCGGCCATGGAGGGACTAACCGACATCACGGCCCTGCGCGCCGACCTTCACGCCCGGATGCAGGCGCGGATCATCGCCGCGATGCACACCGACGGCGAGTTGCACCACAACCCCCTGGCCGGCCTTGGCCTGGCCATCGTCCCTGCCATGGCCGACCGGGTCGTGGAGGCCGCAGCGACACCGCGGGGGCTGGCCGTCCTGGTGGCCACGGGCGAGGCGCCGAAAACCCCGGTCGAAGCCGCTTTCCCGCCGCCGCCGGCAGAGCGCGAGCCGGTGAGGCGGCGGGCGGGTTACGAGAGCTGGAACACCTTCCGCCTGACGGTCCGCCGGACCAGCGCGCCCGAACACCGCGCCACCCGCCTGGTGTTCACCCGCAACGGAACGGCGTGGAAACTCACTCGGATCGAGCCGCCGGCCTGAGCCCGGCAGCCGTCCGCCGGGCTCGCCTAGTCGTAGAGTTGCAGCGTCTGGCCGTCCTGCTTCTTCAGGGACTGGCGCATGCTCGTCCATTGCGGGGGAACCAGCGTGGCGTTCCAGGCGTCCAGCTTGGCCTGCAGGCCCGCCACCACCTCCGGCCGGCGGGAGGCGACGTTGGTGGTTTCGCCGAGGTCGGCTTTCAGGTCGTACAGCATCACATGCTGTCCGTGCTCCGAGACCCGGGCGTGGGTTCCGTCAGGGGTGACGCGGGCGCTGCCGCTGGGCTCCGCGCCCGGCGGGGCCTTGTTCGCCTTCCACATCTTCCACTGACCGTCGCGGATCGCGAAGTTCGGCCCGGCGCGCCAGTAGAGGGTCGGGTTGGGCGTACGCTTGTCGCCGCCAACCAGGTACGGCATCAGGTTCACCCCATCCGATCCGTTCGCCAGCCTTGCGCCGGCCAGGGCCGCGGCGGTCGGCACGATGTCGAGGCTGGAGACCTGCCGGTCGTCGACCTTGCCGCCCGGGATCGCTCCGGGCCAGGTGACGATGTAGGGCACGCGGACACCCCCCTCGAGGTGCGACGCCTTGAACCCGTTCAGCGGCGCGTTGGAGCAGGCCCCCAGAATATAGGCCGCGCAGCCATTGTCGCTGAGGAAGACGATCAGGGTGTCCCGCTCGAGCCCCTCCGCCTTCAGCTTGGCGCGGATCGCCCCCACCCCGTCGTCGAGGGCGGAGACCATGGCGGCGTAGACCCGCGTGCCCTTGTCCTCCACGTGCCGGTAGCGGTCGATGTACTTCCTGGTGGCCTGCAGCGGCGTGTGGGGGGCGTTGTAGGCGATGTAGAGGAAGAACGGTTGCGCCTGGCGGGCGCCGATGAAGCGCACCGCCTCGTCCGTGAAAGCGTCGGTAAGATAGGGCTTCACCTCGACTACCTGACGGCCCCGGGTGATCGGCGACATGCGGCGCGTGTACTGGGCCCGCTCTGCGAGGGTGGCGCTGGGCGGCAGGGGATCGGTGGCTGTGGCCCGTTCCGAGCCCTCGGAGCCCGGCGCCACCCTCGCAGAGCGGGCCCAGTACACGCGCCGCATGTCGCC
>NZ_JBKJTG010000231.1:0-18745 GCF_046590535.1 Phenylobacterium sp.
AGTCCTGGCGGCGGTCGCAGACGACAACCGGCCGATGGTGGTGAACGACCCGGCGATGACGGCGGTGCTGGCGATGGCCGACCAGATCGCCGGCTCCGACGCCTCGATCCTGATCACCGGCGAGAGCGGCTCCGGCAAGGAAGTCATCGCCCGATACGTGCACATGAAGTCGCGCCGCGCGAACCGGCCGTTCATCTCGGTCAACTGCGCCGCCATCCCGGAGAACCTGCTGGAGAGCGAGCTGTTCGGCCACGAGAAAGGCGCCTTCACCGGCGCCGTGGCCCGCCGCATCGGCAAGTTCGAGGAGGCCAACGGCGGCACCCTGCTGCTGGACGAAATCTCCGAGATGGACGGGCGCCTGCAGGCCAAGTTGCTACGCGCTCTGCAGGAACGCGAGATCGACCGGGTGGGCGGCTCCAAGCCGGTGAAAGTCGATATCCGCATCCTCGCCACCTCCAACCGCGACCTGGCTCTGGCGGTGAAGGACGGCAGCTTCCGCGAGGATCTGCTCTATCGTCTCAACGTCGTGAACCTGCGCCTGCCGCCCCTGCGCGAACGCCCGGGCGACGTCCTGGCCCTGGCCGACCACTTTGTGAAGAAATACGCCGTCGCCAACGGGGTGGCGGAGCGCCCGCTCTCGCAGGAGGCCCGCCGCCGGCTGGGCGTCCATCGCTGGCCGGGCAACGTCCGCGAGCTGGAAAACGCCATGCACCGCGCGGTGCTGCTGTCGGTCGGTCCCGAGATCGAGGAGCTGGCCATCCGCCTGCCCGATGGCCAGCCGCTGGCCGCCGCCGACCCGCACCTGCGCGCGGCGCAGGCCGCCTCCTTCGCCGCCGAGAGCGCAACCCGCGGCTTCGTGGGCCAGACCGTGGCGGCCATGGAGCAGCAGCTGATCATCGACACCCTGGAGCACTGCCTGGGCAACCGCACCCACGCGGCCAACATCCTGGGCATCTCCATCCGCACCCTGCGCAACAAGCTCAAGGAATACACCGAGGCCGGTGTGGCGGTGCCTGCGCCGCAGGGCGCCGCCGCCCATGCGGCCTAGGACCTAAGCCATGGCTGACGCCGGCCTCCAGTCCCGCCTGAGACAAGCCCCGACCTCCCGCGAGGTGTTCGGCTGGGTGGCGCGTGGCGAGGTCGGCCTGGCGGTCGGGATCGTGGGCATCGTTGTCCTCTTGATCCTGCCGATCCCGGCCTTCCTGCTGGATATTCTGCTCGCCCTGTCCATCACCAGCGCCGTGCTGATCCTGATCACCTCGCTGCTGATCAAGAAGCCGCTGGAGTTCACCGCCTTCCCCACCGTGCTGCTGGTGGCGACGCTCTACCGGCTGGCCCTGAACATCGCCTCCACGCGCCTGATCCTCAGCCACGGCCACGAGGGCATGCACGGGGCCGGCCGCGTCATCGAGACCTTCGGCAAGTTGATGATGGGCGGCAGCTTCGTCATTGGCCTGATCGTCTTCGCCATCCTGGTGATCGTGAACTTCGTGGTCATCACCAAGGGCTCGGGGCGGATCGCCGAAGTGGCCGCCCGCTTCACCCTGGACTCCATGCCGGGCAAGCAGATGGCCATCGACGCCGACCTCTCGGCGGGCCTGATCGACGAGACCGAGGCCAAGACCCGCCGCAAGGAGCTGGACCAGGAATCCACCTTCTTCGGAGCCATGGACGGCGCCTCGAAGTTCGTCCGCGGGGACGCCATCGCCGGCCTGATCATCGTCGCCATCAATGTGATCGGCGGCATCCTGATCGGCGTGATCCAGCACAAGATCCCACTGGGCGAGGCCGCAGCCACCTACACCACCATGACCATCGGCGACGGCCTGGTCAGCCAGATACCGGCCCTGATCATCTCCATCGCTGCGGGCTTCCTGGTCTCCAAGGCCGGCGTCGAAGGCTCGGCCGACAAGGCCCTGGTCACCCAGCTGGCCATGAACCCCATCAGCCTGGGCATGGTCTCGGCCGCCGCCGGCGTCATGGCCTTCATCCCCGGCATGCCGATCATCCCGTTCGCGGCGATCTCCATCGGGGCCGGCGCCCTGGCGTGGTACCGGGCCAAGGTCTCCCAGGCCCCGCCGGTCATCGAGATGGCGCCGGTGGCCGAGGATCAGGAGGAGCCGATCGCCCAGACCCTGGCCATCGACGAGATCAAGATCGAGCTGGGCTATGGGCTGCTGGGCCTGATCAACGACCTGGAGGGCCGCCGGCTCACCGACCAGATCAAGGCGCTGCGCCGCACCCTGGCCGCCGACTTCGGCTTCGTGATGCCGTCGGTGCGGATCCTCGACAACATGCGCCTGCCCTCCCAGGGCTACTGCATCCGTATCAAGGAGCTGGAGGCTGGGGCCGGCGAGGTCCGGCTGGGCCAGCTCATGGCCATGGACCCCCGCGGCGGCCAGGTGGAACTCCCCGGCGAGCACATCAAGGAGCCGGCCTTCGGCCTGCCCGCCACCTGGATCGACGACGGCCTGCGGGAAGAGGCGACGTTCCGCGGCTACACCATCGTCGATCCGGCCACGGTGCTGACCACCCACCTGACCGAGATCCTCAAGGAGAACATGCCGGACCTGCTCTCCTACGCCGAGGTGCAGAAGCTGCTGAAGGATCTGCCGGTGGAGCAGAAGAAGCTGGTGGAGGACTTGGTCCCGGCCATCGTCACCGCCACCACCATCCAGCGCGTGCTGCAGGCCCTGCTGCGCGAGCGGGTCTCCATCCGCGACCTGCCGGCCATACTGGAGGGCATCGGCGAGGCCGCGCCGCACACCGCCTCGGTCACCCTGCTGGTGGAGCAGGTGCGCGCCCGCCTGGCCCGTCAGCTCTCCTTCGCCTACCGCGGCGAGGACGGCGCCCTGCCTATCGTCACCCTGACGCCGGAGTGGGAGAATGCCTTCGCCGAGGCCCTGGTGGGCCAGGGCGAAGACAAGCAACTGGCGCTGGCCCCCTCGCGCCTCCAGGACTTCATCCGCGGGGTTCGTGAGACCTTCGAGCGCGCGGCCCTGGCCGGCGAGACCCCGGTGCTGCTCACCAGCCCGGGCATCCGGCCCTACGTTCGCTCGATCATCGAACGCTTCCGCGGCCAGACCCCGGTGATGAGCCAGAACGAGGTGCATCCCCGCGCCCGCCTGAAGACCGTCGGGGCCATCTGAACATCGCCACTTGATCGCGTACCGGACCGCAGGCTTCGCCCCGGTGGCGAAGCGGCGGCGTGGTGATCTCGCTGCTGGCCGGGCTGATCTACGCCCACATGGCGATCAGGCTGGGGCCCCAGCCTGATCCCCGGCGGCGTGTGCGCGCTCCTGGGGATCGGCGTCTCGGTGGTGCTGAAGGACGTGCCGACCTCCATCCTGGCGGTCGGGACGATCGGGTCGGCCGTGGCGGGCCTGATCGGCGGCGCCCTCGGAAAGTGGACGGCCTGACACACCGGCGCCGCGACCTCTGCGCCGTTGCAGGCCGGCGCATCGGCTGGTAGCGGTGACCCAAGGGAGCGGTCGAACGCTCCGGTTCGAGTCTTGGGATTGCGATGCGTCGACCACTTCAGAGACCTCAGGGACCGGGCGCGCAGATCCTCTGGGACCTGCTGACCTTCGAGCGCCTGATGACCAACTCGGTCATCCACCTGATCTACTGGGCGGGCCTGGCGCTGATCGCGCTCGGCTGTTTCGGCACCATCGGCGTGGCGGTGGGCGTGGCGATTCGCGAGGACAACATCTTCTTCGGGCTGATGCTGGCGATCCCGGTGATCGTCGGCGGCCTCCTGGTGATGGGCGCTCTCGTCCTGCTGTGGCGCTCGTTCTGCGAGTTCTACGTGGCCATCTTCCGGATCAGCGAGGACCTCAGCGTGCTTCGCAAGGACGTCGAGGCCGAACGCGCCCGCACCGGCGGCACTGCGACCTAGCGGCCGCCGACCTTCCGCAGGCCAAGTTCGTCCAGCGCCGCGGTTTCCCGGCGCAGGGTTTCGCGGCGCTCCAGGGTTCGCGCCGTCTCGGCGATCTGCTCGTACTTCTTTTGCTCTTCGAAGGCCTGGGCCAGCGCGTCGCGGGCGCCGGCCTCCTCGATGGCGATGGCGTCTATACGCGCCTGCACCTCAGCCTTGCGCAGGCGCAGGCCGTCCAGAAATCCGATGTGGTACCAGCCCGCCGAAGCATCCTGGCCGGCGTGAGCCGCCTCCGCCTCGCCCTCGGCGGTGAGCATGACCAGCCGCATCTCCGCCTGGGTCCGCCGGTCGGTGATCTCCGCCAGCCGTTTCTGCAGCACCTCGACCTCATAGGTCGAAAGCTTGATCAGCGACTGGGCCCAACTCATGCGGCGGTCTCAACACTAAGGATGTCGGCGAGAGTGGCGAAGGCCTCGTCCAGGCTGGTGGCCTCGTCCTTGTCCTGGGTCAGGAAGGCCTCCAGGGCGGGATTGAGCGCGATGGCCCGGTCGATCTGCGGGTCGGCGCCGGCCCGGTAGGCGCCGATGCGGATCAGTTCCTCCATGTTGGCATAGGCCGACAGGCTCTGGCGCGCAGCGGTGACGATCTGGCGCTCGTGGGGCTGGTGGCAGCCCGGCATGGTCCGGCTGATGGACTTCAGCACATTGATCGCCGGGAACCGGCCGCGCTCGGCGATGGCCCGCTCCATGACGATGTGGCCGTCGAGAATCCCGCGCACCGCGTCGGCGATCGGCTCGTTGTGGTCGTCGCCGTCCACCAGCACCGTAAAGAGGCCGGTGATCGGCCCCGCCCGCGTGCCGTCGGGGCGCACCGGGCCAGGCCCCGCGCGCTCGAGAAGCTTCGGCAATTCGGTGAACACCGTCGGCGTGTAGCCCTTGGTGGTCGGCGGTTCGCCCGCGGCCAGGCCGATCTCGCGCTGCGCCATGGCGAAGCGGGTGACGCTGTCCATCAGGCAGAGCACCTCCAGGTCCTGGTCGCGCAGGAACTCGGCGATGGCCATGGTCATGTAGGCGGCCTGGCGGCGCTTCAGAGCCGGCTCGTCGGAGGTGGCCACCACCACAATGGCCCGCTTCAGCCCAGCCTCGCCCAGGGTTTCCTCGATGAACTCGCGGACCTCGCGGCCCCGCTCGCCGATCAGCCCCACCACCACCGCGTCGCAGTCGGCGTTCTTGGCCAGCATGGAGAGCAGCACCGACTTGCCGACCCCGGAGCCGGCGAACACGCCCAGGCGCTGGCCGCGGCAGCAGGTGGTGAAGACGTTCATGGCCCGCACGCCCAGGTCCAGCCGCGCGCCCACCCGGTCGCGGGCGTGGGCGGCGGGCGGGGCGGCGCGCAGGGGATAGGGCGCAGGGCCCTTGGGCAGAGGGCCCTTGCCGTCGATGGGTTCGCCGAAGGCGTCGACGATGCGGCCCAGCCAGGCCTTGGTGGGGCGGACAGCGGAGCCCTGCGGCTCAATGCGGATTTCCGCGCCCGGCGCCACGCCCTCCACGGGGCCGAAGGGCATCAGCAGCGCCCGGGTCTCGCGGAACCCCACCACCTCAGCCGACAGCGGCTTGTCGCCCAGGCGGGTGATTTCGGCGCGCGCACCCACCGCCAGGCGCGTCAGCCCGCCGCGGGCCTCGATCAGGAGGCCGTTCACCGCGGCCACCCGACCGGAGACGGTCAGGGGATCCAGCCGTTCGACGGCGGCTACCAGACTCTGCACGAAGGCCCCTTCAGCTAAGGCCGCAGAATCCGCGCCTGGCCTTAAGGGCGGGTGAAGAAACGCGGTTAGAGGCCAGTAGGCTCGTCGCTGCGCGTGCGGGCCGCCTGCACCTTGTCGCGCAGGGCCTGGCCGCGGGCGGTGGCGTCGTCGATAAGCGGCCTTGCGGTGGCCGCGATCTTCGCCCGGTTGCGCCACGCCAGCGCGCCCACAACCCCCACCGCCGCCAGGCCCAGGAACAGCGGGTGCCGGGGAAGGTAGCGGGCCAAGGGCAGCAGCTTCATGGCGTGGCCCACGTGCTGGCGGGTCGGCCGGAAGCCAGAGACGGCCGGGGTATCTTGGATGACGGTCATGCTTCTCACCTTGTTTCGCCCAACCAAACAGGCGTGACCGCAAGGCGGTTCCGGCCCGCTGGTTTGCAAGGCCTGTCCAATCACGAAAGATTCACCGGGGGTGCGACAGCTTGGAGCCCCTGCGCGCCTTGAGTCGGATTCCGAAATCAGATTAACGATTCGGGGAGACAGGCCATCACCATTAACCAGTCTTAAATTAACTCGCTGGCAAGTTACGGCGAGCTTCGGGGCGGATTCCCAGAATTCGCAGGGCAATGCGGGGACGCAGTAGGAGAGGCGAATGCGCGTACTGTTGATCGAGGACGACAGCGCCACCGCGCAAAGCATCGAGCTGATGCTCAAGTCGGACGGTTTCAACGTCTATACCACCGACCTCGGTGAGGAGGGCGTCGACCTCGGCAAAATCTACGACTACGACCTCATCCTGCTCGACCTGAACCTGCCTGACATGAGCGGCATGGACGTGCTGCGCACCCTGCGGGTCGGCAAGATCAACACCCCGATCATGATCCTTTCCGGTACGTCCGAGATCGACACCAAGGTGAAAACCTTCTCCGGCGGCGCCGACGACTACATGACCAAGCCCTTCCACAAGGACGAGCTGGTCGCCCGCATCCACGCCGTGGTCCGCCGCTCCAAGGGTCACGCGCAGTCGATGATCAAGACCGGCGACATCACCGTCAACCTCGACGCCAAGACCGTGGAAGTGAACGGCATGCGGGTCCACCTGACCGGCAAGGAATACCAGATGCTGGAGCTGCTCTCGCTCCGCAAGGGCACCACCCTGACCAAGGAGATGTTCCTCAACCATCTCTATGGCGGCATGGATGAGCCCGAGTTGAAGATCATCGACGTGTTCATCTGCAAGCTGCGCAAGAAGCTGGCCGCCGCCGCCGACGGCAAGCACCACATCGAAACCGTCTGGGGCCGCGGCTACGTGCTGCGCGACCCACAGGAGGCCCAGGTCGCCGCCTGACGCCACCCGCCTTTCAGACCCGCAGACGCCCGCCTTCACCGGCGGGCGTTTTCGTTTGCGCCGGGCGCGTCTAGGGTCAGCCCCAAGAAACGACGGGAGGACGGCCATGGGACGACTGCTGGCCCTGGCCGCGGCTTTGATCGCTGCGGCCCTGATCGCGTGGTGGGGCGAGCGCACGCCCGAGCCTGTCGCCGCCTCTGCCCCGGCTACGGCCTTCTCCGCGGAACGAGCCATGGCTGACGTGCGGGTGATCGCCCGGGTCCCGCATCCCATGGGCTCGCCTGAGAACCAGCAGGTGCGCGACTATCTTGTGGGGCGGATGACCGCCCTGGGCCTCTCGCCGCAGGTGCGCCGCGACAACGCCTATACCCATCGCACTGTGCGCGGCGACGTGTTCGTCTCCGGCGGCGCGGTGGAGAATGTGATCGGCGTCCTGCCCGGCCGCGACCGGAGCCTGCCGGCCGTGGCCCTGATGGCCCACTACGACAGCGTGCCCGGCTCTCCCGGCGCCGCCGACGACGCCGCGGGGGTCGCCGCCGCCCTGGAGATCGCCCGGGCTGTGAAGGCGCAGGGCGTCCCCGCCCGGGACCTCATGCTGGTGATCACCGACGGCGAGGAAAGCGGCCTCCTGGGCGCCAACGCCTTCTTCAAGCGCGATCCGCTGGCCAGGCGCATCGGCCTGCTGCTCAACATGGAGGCCCGGGGCGGCGGCGGCCGGGTGCAGATGTTCGAGACCAGCGCCGGGAATGGCCCGCTCATCGACCTCCTCAGCCGCACGGGCGAGCAGCCTACCTCCTCCTCCCTGTCGGTGTTCATCTACGAGAAGATGCCCAACGACACCGACTTCACGGAATCCAAGAAGGTCGGCGTCAGCGGGCTGAACTACGCCTTCATCGGCCGCCAGTTCGACTACCATTCCGCCACCTCCACCCCCGCCAACCTCGACCGAGGGACCCTGCAGGACCTGGGCGACCAGGTCCTGGCCACCGGCCGAGCCGCCGCCTTCGCCACCACGCTTCCCGGCAAGGGCGAGGACGCGGTCTACAGCCAGGTGTTCGGCGACCTGATCTTCGCCTATCCGGCATGGGGCGGCTGGCTGGTGCTGCTGGTCGCCGCCGGCCTGATCGCGGTGGGCGTCAGCCGCGCCCGGCGGATCGAGCCCCTGGTCTGGACCGATATCGCCCGCGGCGCCGGCGCCACTCTGTTCGCCGTGCTGGGCAGCGCCGCCGTGCTGCACTTCGCCCGCCGCGCCACCGGCGCGGACTTCGGCTACGTGGAACAGCGCTTCCTGCTGGCCCAGGTCAGCCGCTGGGAGGCCGCTGTCATGCTGCTGGCGGTGGGTTTCTTGGTGATGGCTGCGGCGGAACTGGCGCGGGGCCGGCGCAAGGTCGCCCTCGTCCCCCTGGCCGCGGGGATCGCCGGCTCGGCCCTCGGAGGCTTCGACCAGACAGGCCTGATCCTGGGCGTGGCCGCCGCCCTGGTGGCCGTGGCCGCCTATGGCCGACCGGTGGGCCGCGCCGGAGCCTGGACGGGGGTCCTGACGATCAGCCTGGTGGCAGCCGTGGCCGCCCAGATCGCCGCGCCAGCCACCGCCTACATGTTCGCCTGGCCGCTGCTGCTGGCCGGCGTCGGCGCCGCGGCCAGCGCCATGTCCTGTCGCCGCGGGCCCGCCACCCTGGCGCTGCTGGGCCTCCTGGCCGCCCTGGGCCTCGCCTGGATCGCCGGGACCGCCCACGGGTTGTTCCTGGGCCTCGACATGCCCGAGCTTCTGGCCGCCACCGTCTGGCTGGCTGCGATCCTGATCTGGCCCCTGGCGCAGCCGGAGGAAGGCGCCCCGCCCGCCCGCCTGGTGGGTCCCGTGCTGCTGGTGGCGGGCCTGGCGGTGCTGGTGGCCGTGCGGCTCAACACCCCCTGGGACGCGCGCTACCCGCAGGCTGTCCACGTGGCCTATCATCTGGACCAGGATACCGGCCGCGCCTGGCGGGTCAGCAGCCTCGCTCGCACCCCCTGGGTCAACGCCGTCCTGACCGCCGACGGCGGCGCCGTCGCCCGGCGCGACACCTGGGCCCTCCGTCGCCCGCACGAGGCGGCGCCGGCCCGTCCGGAGCCGATGGCCGCTCCGACGCTGAGCCTGGCGGCACAGCCTGACGGATCGCTGGTGCTGGCCGCCCTTCCGCCCGCCGGCGCACGGCAGATCAGCGTGCAGCTTCGCGCCAACACCGCTGTCGCAATCGAGAACATCGCCGGCCTGCCGTTCAGCGCGTCACTGAAGCCGGGAAGCTGGAGCCGGGTGAGTTGGGAAGCGTCCCCGCAAGGCTTCGGCATGCGCCTGCGGCCGGCCGGTCCGGGAGCCCTCGACGTGCGCTATGTGGCCACCTGGGACGACTGGCCGACCGGCGCCCAGGCCCTGCCCGCCCAGCCCAAGGCGCAGATGGGCTTCGACACCTCAGGCTCGACGATCGTCTCCGGAACCCGCCGCTTCACTTGGTGAAGCGCTGAAATCCGGGCTATCTGCGGCCCATGAGCGACGTCGTCATCTATCACAACCCCGCCTGCGGGACCTCGCGCGACACCCTGGCGCTACTGCGCGCCAAGGGCGTCGAGCCCACCGTAGTGGAGTACTTGAAGGCTGGCTGGACCAAGGCCCAGCTCGAGGACCTGCTGGCCCGCATGGACGCCTCCGCCCACGACATCCTGCGGGTGCGCGGCGCCAACGCCGATGCGCTCGGCCTCTCAGACCCCGCGGCCTCGGACGCGGCGCTGATCGCCGCCATGATCCTGGAGCCGGCCCTGGTCAACCGGCCCATCGTGGTGACGCCGAAGGGCGCCGCCCTCTGCCGGCCCGCCGAGCTGGTGCTGGGGCTCATCTAGCTAGCGTGACAATACGACCGGGAGCCAAGGAAGGCGATTGCGGCCACCTTCCCTGCGCCGACCGGCTGCGCGGGGGCGCGAAAAAAACTGGCTTTGCCGCTCCGATGCCTTAACCACGCATCGGTTAGTACGGGGGCGTAATGCACGACTTCGACCCGCGACGTCTGTCGTTCCGGATCGCGCCGCGCGCCGTGGCGGGCGCTGGCGCCCTGATCGCGCTGTTCGCCGCGTGGAAGCTTACCGAGAGCGTGACCACCCCTGCCGCCCCGCCGCCGCTGGCGCCCGAGGCCGTCGCCGCCCTGCAGCATGCCGCCTTCAGCCAGGCCGAAGCCCAGCCGGGCTACGCCCGGCCGCAGAACGTACCCATGAAGCTGCGTCCCGGCGAAACCCTGGCTAGCGCCGTCGAGCGCGCCGGCGTGGCGCCCGCCGAGGCCCGGCAGGCGGTGGACGCCCTGGGCCAGGCGTTCGACACGGTGCATGTGAAAGCCGGCCTCGCCTTCGAAGCCGCCGTGGCCCGCCCCCGCGCGAACCGCGGCCCGGCGCGGCTGATCGGGCTTTCCATGCGCACCGGCCCGGCCAGCACCATCACCCTGTCGCGCACCTTCGACGGCGCCCTGCGCCTGCGCGAGCTGGACGAGAAGATCACTGACGAGACCACCGTCGCCGATGGCGAGATCCACGGCTCGCTCTACGAGAGCGCCGCCAAGCTGGGCGCCACGCCGACCATCACTGCCCAAGTGGTCAAGCTGTTCGCCCACAAGCTCGACTTCCAGCGCGACATCAAGGCAGGCGACGAGTTCAAGCTGGTGTTCGGCCGCAAGGTCACCGAAAGCGGCCGCACGGTGGAGACCGGCGACCTGGAATACGCCGAACTTCACGGTGTGAAGTTCTATCGCTTCGACCGCCCGGGCGGCGACGCGCAGTACTTCGACGCCGCCGGCAAGAACATCAAGGGCTTCCTGCTGCGCACTCCGGTGGACGGGGCGCGGATGACCTCGTCCTTCGGCCGCCGGCGCCATCCCGTGCTGGGCTACGCCCGCGCCCACCAGGGCGTCGACTTCGGCGCTGGCCACGGCACCCCGATCATCGCCGCCGGCGACGGCGTGGTGGCCGAGGCGCGCCGCTGGGGCGGTTATGGCAACTGGCTGCGCATCCGCCACTCCGGCGGCTGGGATACCGGCTACGCTCACGTCTCTAGCTACGCCAAGGGCGTGCGCGCCGGCTCCCGGGTCCGCCAGGGCCAGGTGATCGCCTATGTGGGCTCAACCGGCATGTCCACGGGGCCCCACCTGCATTACGAAGTCTGGCTGCACGGCAAACGGGTCAACCCGGTGGGCGCCAAGGTGCCGCAAGGCACCGTCCTGGGCGGCGCCGAGCTCGTCAGCTTCAAGGCCAACAAGGCGCGTATCGACCGGTTGCTTGGCGCCGAGGACGAAGCGCAACGTCCGATGACCACCGCGCAACTGTCGGCCAAGACTGGCCTCGGCCGCTAGGACCGCGCCGGTCCACTTCGGGAGACATGGCCTTGAGCCTGACGACGGCCGCCGCGGCATACGTGAGACGCACGATCGGCGCCTGGCCCTCCCAGCCCGGCCCGCCGCACCTGAGCAACCTGCTGCATCTGCTTGGCCGCTGGCGCTCGCAGATGCTCTCCAACACTTATCTCTCCCGCCAGGGGACCCGCATCCACCAGGGCATCTTCGCCGGCATGGACTACGTCGACCAGGCCACCGAGGGCGCGTTGATCGCGCGGTTGCTCGGTACCTATGAGTCAGAACTCCACCCACACTTGGCGCGGATGGCGGCCGGCGGCCTGGACTGCGTCGTCGATGTGGGCTGCGCGGAGGGCTACTACGCCGTGGGCCTGGCCCGGCTGATGCCGCAGGTCACCGTCCACGCCTACGACATTTCGGAGGCCGCCCGGCTGGCCTGCACAGCCCTGGCCGCCAAGAACGGCGTGTCGGATCGGGTGATCGTCGGGGGCGAGTTCCAGCCGGACGGGTTCGAGGCCTTTGCCGGCCGCCGGGTGCTGGTGATGGTCGATGCGGAGGGCGCGGAGGTCGATATCCTGCAACCGGCGCTGAGCCCGGCGCTGGCCCACATGCAGGTCATCGTCGAGACCCACGACCTGTTCAGGCCCGGCGTGCTGGCCACCATGATGGAGCGCTTCGGCCCGACCCACGACATCGTCCGGATCGACCAGCAGCCGAAGCTCTTCGACGCGCCTGGCTGGCTCCGGGAACTGTCTCACATGGACCAGTTGCTGGCCGTCTGGGAGTGGCGCGCCCAGCCCACACCCTGGCTGGTGATGACCCCTAAGGCTTAGTGTCCCGATTGCGAAGTTCGCCTGCGCTTGTGGCGGGCCGCGACGAACTTCGGAATCGATGAGGACACTAGCAAGTCTATGTTTGTAGTGTGCTTCTTGGATTTGAAGTTCGCAGAGGCGGCCGAACTTCAAATCCAGCACACTAGCTGTCGAAGACGATCACCGAGCGGGCGATCTCGCCGCGCTTCATCTCCTCGAAGGCTTCGTTGACCTGCGCCAGCTTCAGCCGGCGCGAGACCATCTCGTCCAGGTTCAGCTTGCCGTTCATGTAGAAGTCCACCAGCCGCGGCATGTCTACCGGGAAGCGGTTGGAGCCCATCATCGACCCCTGGATACGCTTCTCGCCCAGGAACGCCGCGCCCATCAGGCTGATGGTCTGCCCGAGCGGAATCATGCCGATGATGTTGGCCGTGCCGCCCCGGCGCAGCATGTTGAAGGCCTGCTCGGCGGTCTTGGCCATGCCCAGCGCCTCGAAAGAGTGGTGCACCCCGCCCTTGGTCATCTCGATGACCTCCTTCACCGCGTCTGTCTCCGCCGCGTTGATGAAGTCCGTGGCGCCGAACGCCCGGGCGAAGTTCTCCTTGCCGGCCACCACGTCGATGGCGATCACCCGGCCCGCGCCGGCGATGGCCGCGCCGTTGATCGCCGAGAGGCCGACCCCGCCGCAACCGATCACCGCCACGGTTTCGCCGGGCCGCACGTTGGAGGTGTGGATCACCGCGCCCACGCCTGTGGTCACCGAACAGCCGATCAGGGCGGCGCGGTCCAGGGGCATGTCCTTGCGGATCGCCACGCAGGCATGCTCGTGGATCAGCATCTGCTCGGCGAACGACGACAGGTTGAGGAATTGCGGCAGGCCGACGCCGTTCTGGCTCAGCCGGGGCTCGTCGTCCTTGCCGCGCTTGGTGTCGGGCGAGACGCACAGGCTCATGTGCCCGGTGAGGCAGAACTCGCAGTGGCCGCAGAAGGCCGAGAGGCAGGTGATCACATGGTCCCCCACCTTCACCGTTCGGACCTCCGAGCCCACTTGCTCCACCACGCCGGCGCTCTCGTGGCCCAGCACGGCCGGCAGCGGATGCGGATAGGTGCCTTCGATGAAGTGCAGGTCCGAGTGGCAGACGCCGGCCGCGGCGGTGCGGATCAGCACCTCGTGCGGGCCGGGCTTGTTGATCTGCACGTCTTCGATCTGAAGCGGCTTGCCCACTTCGCGCAGCACGGCGGCCTTCATGGCGTTCTTCCCCGGTTGGCTTCGAGGCCGCTGGCGATACGGACCTCCGTTGGTCAGAAGCCTTATCGCCGTTCAGATGCGGCGGCCAAGGGGTTTTGCCGGGCACTGCCGGAAATCGGTCGACAGGGGGGGCGCGGGCTTTCATGAAGGCCCCGATGGACGACGCGCCGCCACCCAAGTCCGCCGCCGTCGAGGTCTTCACAGCCTTCCTGCGCCAGGGCTTCACCGCCTTCGGCGGGCCGGTGGCGCATCTGGCCTATTTCCGCCGTGAGTTCGTCGAGCGCCGGCGCTGGCTCACCGAAGCGGCGTTCGCCGACCTGCTGGCGCTGTGCCACTTCCTGCCCGGGCCGGCGTCCAGCCAGCTCGGCATGGCCATCGGGATGCAGCGCGCGGGTATCGCCGGCGCTCTGGCCGCCTGGGTGGGCTTCACCCTGCCGGCCGCCACAGCCATGGTCGCCTTCGCCTATCTGGCGCCCGGCATGACCCGCGCGTGGGGGGAGGCCTGGCTGCACGGGCTGCAGGTGGCCGCCGCGGCGGTGGTGCTGCAGGCGCTGATTACCATGGCCCGCACGTTGGCCGTCGGTCCGATCCGCGCCGGCATGGCGCTGGGCGCCGCGGCGGGCTTGGTGGTGGCCGAGGGGCCGGTGGCGCAGATCCTGGCCATCGCGGCGGGCGGCCTGTTCGGCCTGGCCCTACTGCGCGAGCCTGCCCCCAACGCCCCCATGGAGGCGGCGCCACCCCGGGTCGGACCCAGGACCGCCCTCACCGCCCTTGGCCTGTTCGCGGTCCTGCTCGCCACCCTGCCCTTTGCCGCGACCTTGTTGCAGAGCCCGACGCTGGGCCTGGCCAGCGTCTTCTACCGCACCGGCGCACTGGTGTTCGGCGGCGGTCACGTGGTCCTGCCGCTCCTTGAAAGCGAGATCGTCGGACGCGCCTGGCTGGACCGGGACAGCTTCCTCAGTGGCTATGGCGCAGTCCAGGCCCTGCCCGGGCCGCTGTTCAGCTTCGCGGGCTTCGTGGGCGCAGCGCAGCGGGTGGCGCCCGGCGGCTGGGTCGGCGGCCTGGTCGCCATCGTCGCGATCTTCCTGCCGAGCTTCCTGCTGGTGGTAGGCGTGACGCCGTTCTGGGACCGGATCAAGGCCAGGCCCGCGGCGCGCGGGGCCGTGGCCGGCGTCGGCGCGGTGGTGGTGGGCCTGCTGGCTGCGGCCCTGTGGGACCCGATGCTGAAGGGCGCCATCCAGCGGCCCGCGGACTGGGCGCTGGTGGCGGCGGCCTTCGTGTTCCTGACGGTGGCCAGGCTGCCGCCCTGGCTGGTGGTGATCGGCTTCGCCGCCGCCACCGGCGCCTTCCTGCGCTAGGCGGGTAAGGCGCCGGCCGCCGGCGTGGGGGCCGTCGGCATCCTGGGCATCCAGGCCGCGACGGCCTTCGGCCAGCGGAAGGTCCAGGTCTTCTTCGCCGGGATGCAATTCTCAATGGCCTGCAACAACAGCTCCGGCGGGCCGTCGTTGAGGAAGTGGTTGGCCCCGGGGGTCCGGACGAAGCGGATCGGGCGGCGGGTCACCGTCTCGGCGGCTAGGCGCTCGGCGGCCTCCAGCGGCGCAAAGTCGTCCTTGTCACCGTGGATCATGTGGATCGGCAGGTTCAGCCGGGCGAGCGCGCGCTTGGCGTGCGCCAGTTGCGGGCGCTGGCCCGAACACTCGATCACCGCGTGGCGCAGATCGCGAGGAATAACCTTCAGCGCCCTGGAACCCATGTCGAGCAGCCACTTCGAGGTCGGCCCGGTCTCCCCGAAGAAGCCAGACAACAGCACCAGCCCCGCCACCTGGCCGGCATTAGCCTCGGCCATCAGGGTGGCGATGGCCGCGCCATAGCTCTGGCCAACCAGCAGCACCTTCTGGCCGCGGGCGGCGTGCAGCACCGGCGCCAGGGCCTGGGCCTGCACGCGGATGTCAGTGACGGGATGCAGGGGCTCCGACGCGGCGTAACCGGGGCGGTCAACCACCACCATCTCCCGGTCCTGCGGCAGCTCGGCGAGGGTCTCGGCCCAGTACTCCGCCCACGACGGGGCGCCGGTGATCACCACGATCTTCCAGGGCGCCGGGGTCTCGCGCGGGGTCTCCAGCGCGGAAATCCGCCAGCCGTGACCGCCGCCGGCGATGAAGCTGGTCCGGCGCACCGCAGTCTCGGGAAAGTCAGTGGCCGTAGGCGCGTGCTCGGTCCGCCCGGTCGCGGCGCATTCCAGCACCGCCCAGCCCATCGCCAGCACACCCTTGGGCCGTTTGCGCTGCACCTTGCCGGACTCCTTAAGGTCACGGTTGTCACCTGGAGCGCAAACGCGCGTTTCAAGACTAGGTTCGGCGCCTTGGCGCGCATTTCGCGGGTTGTTCGCGGAGCGTGCTCTCGAAGTCACGCAAAGCGTCGCCGTCAGGCCGCCATCCGGGCCTTGAACACCCCGTCCGGCAGGCGCGAGGCGCGGCTGGGGTGGATGAAGAAATAGTCCTTCCAGGGCAGGTCGCCGACCACCGTGGTGCGCTCCTCCAGCCGGTCACCGTTCAGCGCGAACATCCGGTAGCCGCGGGTGCGAAACATCGCCACCACCTCGTCGGCCGAGCCGCCGAACCGGGCGGCGAGCATGGCCGGGTGGATCTCCAGAAGCACATGCGGGCGGTCGCGGTCGAGGACCCCCTGCGCGCCCTCCAGCGCCTTCTGCTCGGCGCCCTCAATGTCCATGCGGATGAAGTCCACCCGCTCGATCCCCTGCTCGGCGCAGTAGTCGTCCAGCCGCACCACGGGCGTCGGCTGGATATCCATGCCCTGGTCCTCCAGGTCGGGCCGCGCGGGCCCATTGGGCGCAGTGTGGGAGACGAAGGCGTAGGCCCTGCCCATGCGGCCGGACATCTTCTTGGGCGTCACCAGCAGCATCTCGCCGGAGGTCTCCGCCGCCGCGGCGTGCACCACCGTCACCCGGTCGGAGATGCCGTGCCAGCGGATGCAGGTCTGCAGCACCTGGAAGGTGAAGGCCGAAGGCTCGAAGGCGTGGATGAACGCCTTCGGGGCCACCTGGGTCATCACATAGGAATGCCGGCCGTCGCTGGCGCCCACATGCAGGCAGACAGGCGCGCCGGAGAGAAGGTCAGCCAGGTACGGCGTCTCGGGCTCGTGCTTCGACCACTTCAGGTTCCGTCGCCAGGCCCTGAAGGCGTGACCCAACACGCGTAACGAAGGCATCCAAACTCCTCGCGCCAGGCCCTTAGCAGGCTGGGGGCCCTCTTTACGCCGCCTCGCGCACGACCGTCATCATGTAGTTCACGTCCGCGTCGCCGGACTGCGACCAGCGGCCGCTCAGGGGATCGAAGACGACGCCGAACGGCCCGTCCACGGCGACGGCCTCGCCCTCAAGGAAGCCGCGCAGCTCCTTGGGCTTGAGGAAC
Organism: Phenylobacterium sp.; assembly: GCF_046590535.1. Taxonomy (GTDB): domain Bacteria; phylum Pseudomonadota; class Alphaproteobacteria; order Caulobacterales; family Caulobacteraceae; genus Phenylobacterium. Next base: position 16,825 of record NZ_JBKJTG010000231.1, read on the forward strand.
TTCGACCAGTCGTGGGTGCCCACGGGCAGCCAGCGCAGCACATATTCCGCGCCCACCTTGGCCAGGGCGAAGGCCTTCAGGGTGCGGTTCAGGGTGGCCACGATCATCAGCCCGCCCGGCGCCAGCAGCCGGGCGCAGGACCGCAGGTACTCGCCCGGATCGGCCACGTGCTCGATCACCTCCATGTTGAGGATCACGTCGAAGGGCGCCTCGCCGGCGGCCAGCAGGTCCTCGGCGGTGGAGGCCCGGTAGTCGATTTCGAGCCCCAGCTCCGCGGCGTGCGCCGCGGCGGTGCCAATGTTGCGCTCCGAGGCGTCGACGCCTACCACTTCGAACCCCAGCCGGTGCATAGGCTCGGACAGGAGGCCGCCGCCGCAGCCGATGTCCAGCAGGCGCAGGCCGTCGAACGGCCGCCGCGCCGTTCCGTCACGCTGGAAGCGATAGAGCGCCTGCTCGCGGATAAAGCTCAGCCGGACCGGATTGAACCGGTGCAGGGGCGCGAACTTGCCCTTGGGGTCCCACCACTCCGCGGCGATCGCCGAGAAGCGCGCCACCTCGGCAGGATCGATGCTCGAACGGGCCTGGGCGGGGGAGGTCATGCCTCCTCTTACCCCCGCCCGCCGCGGAACTGAAGCGGCCAGGCCGTTGCGGAGCATCCGGCGCACCGCTAGAAGGCGCCGGCCCTTGCGCAGTGCAACAAGGGTCGGAACCGAGAGCCTCATGTCCCGGCTGGTGATGAAATTCGGCGGCACCTCGGTGGCCGATCTGGAGCGCATCCGACGCGTGGCCAGGCTCGTCAATGCCGAGGTCCAGGCCGGCCATCACGTGGCCGTGGTGGTCTCCGCCATGGCCGGCAAGACCAATGAGCTGGTGGCCTGGACCGACGGCGCCGGCCCGGCGGCCCGGGGCTTGGCGCCCTCCGACGACGAGTATGACATCGTGGTCGCCTCCGGCGAGCAGGTGACCGCGGGATTGCTGGCCATGACCTTGCGCAACATGGGTGTTCCGGCCCGCTCCTGGCTCGGCTGGCAGATCCCGATCATCGCCAACGACGCCCACGGGCGCGCCCGCATCGACGAGATCCCGCCCGAGAAGCTCGCCGCCGCCATGGACAGCGGCGAGGTCGCGGTGATCGCGGGCTTCCAGGGCGTCACTCGCGACGGGCGCATCGCCACCCTCGGCCGCGGCGGGTCCGACACCAGCGCGGTGGCCATCGCCGCCACCCTGAAAGCCATCCGCTGCGACATCTATACCGATGTGGACGGGGTCTACACCACCGACCCGCGCATCGAATCCAAGGCCCGGCGACTGTCGAAAATCTCCTACGAGGAGATGCTGGAGATGGCATCCCTGGGCGCCAAGGTGCTGCAGACCCGCTCCGTCGAGCTCGCCATGTCCCAGAACGTGCCGCTGCGTGTGCTATCCAGTTTCGTCGAACCGGGGGAAGCTCCCGGCCAAGGCACCATCGTCTGCGACGAGGAGGAGATCGTGGAAAAACGCATCGTGAGCGGGGTGGCCTACAGCCGCGACGAGGCCAAGATCAGCCTCTTCGGCCTGCCCGACCATCCCGGCGTCTCGTCCGAGATCTTCGGCCGGCTGGCCGACGCCAACGTCAATGTGGACATGATCGTCCAGAGCCATGCCCGCACCGCGGACACCGCCAACATGGAGTTCACCGTCGGCAAGCGCGACGCCGCCCGCGCCCTGGAGATCGTGCGCCAGGCTCAGGCACAGATCGGCTTCGACGACGTGCAGGTCAACGAGGAGGTCTCCAAGGTCTCGGTGATCGGCGTGGGCATGCGCAGCCATGCGGGCGTCGCCAAAACCATGTTCGGCACCCTGGCCGAAAAGGGCGTCAACATCCAGGTGATCTCCACCTCAGAGATCAAGATCAGCGTGCTGATCGACGCGGCCTATACGG
>NZ_JBKJTG010000099.1:0-21571 GCF_046590535.1 Phenylobacterium sp.
GGCATGCCGTAGCTGATGCACTCGGTGGCTCCCGGGGCGGGGGCCAGGATCTCGCGGCGCAGCAGCTGCAGGGCTTGGCGCTGTGGCTCGGGCACGGTGGCGAGGTAGGCGTCGGTATCGGCGGGCGCCGGCATCGGCTTCTCCTGATCAATCGTCCTGACCGCAGGACGAACGGCACCGTTGGAATCCGACAGAGGCTGGCCGCTTCGCCTTGAACCGCGCAAATCGTACCTATCTAACGGCGAGATGACCGAATTTTCCCCGCGCGAAATCGTCTCCGAACTGGACCGCTTCATCGTCGGCCACCCCGAGGCCAAAAAGGCCGTGGCCGTGGCCCTGCGCAACCGATGGCGCCGCCGCCGGGTGCCCGAGGCCCTGCGCGACGAGGTGACGCCCAAGAACATCCTGCTGATCGGCCCCACGGGCGTCGGCAAGACCGAGATCGCGCGCCGCCTAGCGCGGCTGGCCCAGGCCCCCTTCCTGAAGGTCGAGGCCACCAAGTTCACCGAGGTGGGCTACGTGGGCCGCGACGTGGACCAGATCATCCGCGACCTGGTGGAGAGCGCCATCGCCATGGTCCGGGAGAAGCGCCGCGCCGCCGTCAAGGCCCGGGCCGAGGCCGCCGCCGAGGAGCGCATCCTCGACGCCATGACGGGCCCAGGCTCAGTGGCGGCCAGGGAGTCCTTCCGCAAGAAACTCCGCGCCGGTGAGCTGGACGACAAGGAGGTCGAGCTCACCGTGGCCGACACCTCCTCGCCCTTCCCGCAGATGGAGATCCCCGGCCAGCCCGGTGGCGGGGGCGGCATGGGGATGCTCAATCTGGGCGACATGTTCGGCAAGGCGTTCGGCGCCCGCACCCGCACCCACAAGACCACCGTCTCCGGCGCCTGGAGCCCGCTAATCGCCGAAGAAAGCGACAAGTTGGTGGACCAGGAGGCCCTCACCCAGGAAGCCCTGGAGCTGGCCGAGAACCAGGGGATCGTCTTCCTTGACGAGATCGACAAGGTGGCCAGCCGCGCCGACCGAGCCGGCGCCGACGTGTCCCGCGAAGGCGTGCAGCGCGACCTGCTGCCGCTGATCGAAGGCACCACGGTCTCCACCAAGCACGGGCCGGTGAAGACCGACCACATCCTGTTCATCGCCTCGGGGGCCTTCCACGTGTCGAAGCCCTCGGACCTGCTGCCGGAACTGCAGGGCCGCCTGCCGATCCGCGTGGAGCTGAAGGCCCTGACCCGGGAGGACCTGCGCCGCATCCTCGTGGAGCCCGAGGCCAACCTGATCCGCCAGCACCAGGCCCTGCTGCTCACCGAGGGCGTGACCCTAACCTTCACCGAGGACGCCATCGACGCCCTGGCCGACGCCGCCGTCACCGTGAACGGCGCCGTGGAGAACATCGGCGCGCGCCGGCTGCAGACCATCCTGGAGAAGGTGCTGGAGGAGGTCAGCTTCTCCGCCGCGGACCGGGCGGGCGAGACGGTCAATGTGGACGCGGCCTATGTCACAGAACGGGTCGGCGCCCTGGCCAACAACGCCGACCTGTCGCGTTTCATCCTCTAAGAGCGTGACAGCCGAAAGTGGATACCGGTTTCGGCGCCCGTCACGCTCTACCTTTGGAGATCGACCCTTTCTATCCGGTTCAATTGATTCCAATTGAACCGGAAAGGGTCTAGCGGCGGGACAAGAGCCATGTGCGTCGCGTGCTTTTCCAGGCGGGGGCTGCTGGGCGGACTGGGCGCCCTGGCGCTGGCCGGGTGCAGCCAGAATGCCGAGACCGGCCGCCAACAACTGGTGCTGGTCTCCGACAACCAGCTCAAGCAGATGGCCGACGCCGCCTGGGCCGAACTCACCGCCAAGACCCGGCTGGTGAGCGATCCCGCGGCGCGGGCCAGGCTCGACCGCATCGGCAGGCCCCTGGCCGAGGCCGCCGGGCGCCCCGACCTGGACTGGGAGTTCGTGGTGTTCGACGCCCCCGAGCTCAACGCCTTCGTCCTGCCCAACGGCAAGGTGGGCTTCACCCGCGCCATGCTGGCCTTCGCCAGCGACGACGACGAGCTGGGCTCGGTGCTGGGCCACGAAGTGGGCCACATCATCGCGCGCCACTCCGCCGAGCGGGTCAGCCAGGAGCTGGCGGTCAACGCCGGGGTCGGCATCGCCCAGGCGCTGCTCTCCGGCGAGGGCGGCGAGAACGCCGGGTGGGTCGGCGCGGCGCTCGGCCTGGGCGCCATCTACGGCGTCATCCTGCCCTATTCGCGCAGCCATGAGCTGGAGGCCGACCGGGTGGGGGTGGAGCTCATGCGCCAGACCGGCCTCGATCCGCAGGGCGCCGTGCGTTTCTGGACCCGGATGATCGCCCGCCAGGCCCGCGAGCCACAGCCCCTGGAGGCGCTCTCCACCCACCCGGCGGACGACCGGCGGCTGGCGGCGCTGCAGGCGGCGGTTGGCGGGGCCTAGGAGCGCTCGCGCCGCGCTTCCAAGATGGCGTTTTCCAGGGCCCGGGCGAATTCGGCCCGCTCGCCGGGGCTCAGCGCCGCGGCCACCGGGGTTTCGCGGCCGGAGAGCGCCAGGCGCACGCCGGTGACGCGGTCGTCGTCCTCGTCCACGGCTACTCGGGTGAAAGCGGTGGGGCTCTCCCAGATCACCCTCGACCACTTGGGCGTCTCGTGGGTGATGGTGACCTCGCGGGCGCTGACCTGCACCCGTTCCACCCGCCGCGCCGCGCGGAAGCTCACCAGGAAGGCCACCACCACGGCGGCCAGGTCGAGCCCGAGGAACACCGGCACCAGGCTGGCCCCCATGGCGATGAACACCGCCGCCGAGGCGCAGTTGGCCACGGTGATGATGCTGATCAGCACGATGAACCCCCGCTCGGTGAGCGAGCGGTTGGGGGTGATCACGGCGTCCATGTAGAGCGGCCGGGCCATGGGCGGCGACGATAGTGCGGAGTGGCCGAGCGCTCCAGCCACTTTGCGGGATGACAGGCGCGGGCGCCGCCGCCACATTCCCGGGCCTATGGCCAACCCCCCCAAACGCCGTCTTGACCCCGCCGAGCGGGCCCGCATCGCCGAGCTGTTCGCCCGCTTCGAGGCGGCGGAGGGGGACCCGCGCACCGAGCTCGACTATTCCAGCCCCTACACCCTGGTGGTGGCCGTGGCGCTATCGGCCCAGGCCACCGACGTCTCGGTGAACAAGGCCACCGCCCGTCTCTACGAGGTCGCCGACACGCCGCAGGCGATGCTGGCGCTGGGGGAGGAGGGCCTGAAGCCGTTCATCGCCTCCATCGGCCTGTTCAACACCAAGGCCAGGAACGTCATCGCGATGGCGCAGATTCTCATCGACGCGCATGGCGGCGAGGTCCCGCTGACCCGCGAGGCGTTGCAGGCCCTGCCCGGCGTGGGCCGCAAGACCGCCTCGGTGGTGCTCAACGAACTGCGCATCGAGCCGGCCATCGCCGTGGACACCCACGTGTTCCGCGTCGCCCACCGCCTGGCCCTGGCGTTCGGCAAGACCCCGGACGCCGTGGAGGCCGAGTTGATGGCCGTGGTCCCGGAGCCGGCGCTGACCCGGGCCCACCACTGGCTGATCCTGCACGGGCGCTATACCTGCGTGGCGCGCCGGCCGAAGTGCGAGGATTGCGCCGTCGCCGACCTCTGCCCCTCGCGGCATCTGTTCGTGTCGGCCTAGCTCTTTCGGGCCTTTTTCGCTAAGTCGCGCCCTTCGCCGCCCGAAAGTCTAGGAATGCCAGAGCTCTACGACGTCGCCGCCATCGGCAACGCGATCGTCGACGTGATCGCGCGCGCGACCGACGACTTTCTCGTTCAGAACGGCCTGACCAAGGGCGCGATGATGCTGGTCGACCCCGCCGCCAGCGCCGCGCTCTATGCGAAAATGAGCCAGGGCGTCGAGGCCTCGGGCGGCTCGGCGGCCAACACCATCGCGGGGCTGGCCAGCTTCGGCGGCAAGGGCGCCTTCATGGGCAAGGTCGCCGACGACCCCCTGGGCGCGGTGTTCGCCAAGGACATGCGCGCCATCGGCGCCCGGTTCGAGAACGCCCCCCTGACCGGCGGCCCGGCCACCGCTGTCTCGATGATCAACGTCACCCCCGACGGCCAGCGCACCATGTGCACCTTCCTGGGCGCCTCGGTGGAGTTCACCGACGCCGACGTGGACGCCAAGACCGTCGAGGCCGCCAAGATCGTCTACCTGGAAGGCTATCTGTTCGACGCCGAGACGGCCCGCCGCGCCTTCGCCAAGGCCGCGGCCCTCGCCCACGGCGCAGGCCGGCAGATCGCGCTGACGCTGTCCGACAGCTTCGTGGTGGAACGCCACCGGGCGGGCCTGCTGGGGTTCATCGAGAGCCAGGTGGATCTGCTGTTCGCCAACGAGAGCGAACTCCTGGCGCTGTTTACGACCGCCGACTTCGATGAGGCCTGCGAGGCGCTGCGCACCCGCTGCGACCTGGCCGCCGTCACCCGCAGCGAGCAGGGCTCGGTAATCATCGCCAAGGGCGAATTGCTGCACATCGCCGCCGAACCAGTGGAGAAAGTCGTGGACACCACCGGCGCGGGCGACCAATACGCGGCGGGCTTCATGTTCGGCCTCTCGCGGGGCCGGTCGCTGGCGGACTGCGGGTGGCTGGCGTCCGTCGCCGCGGCCGAGGTGATCTCGCACTACGGGCCGCGCCCGCAGGTCTCCCTGAAGGACCTGGCCGCGGAAAAGGGGCTGGCATGAACCGCACGGCGGAAGTTGTCCGCAACACCAAGGAGACCCAGATCCGCATCACCGTGGATCTTGACGGGACCGGTGTGTCCCAGGTCTCCACCGGCATCGGCTTCTATGACCACATGCTGGAGAGCTTCGCCCGGCACGGCGGCTTCGATATGACCGTCGCGACCAAGGGCGACCTGCACATCGATATGCACCACACGGTGGAGGACACCGGCATCGTGCTGGGCCAGGCCTTCGCCAAGGCCCTGGACGGCTTCAAGGGCGTGCGCCGGTTCGGCCACGCCTACATCCCCATGGACGAGACGCTGAGCCGCTGCGCCATCGACCTGTCCAACCGGCCATACCTGATCTGGAAGGTGGACTTCAAGACGCCCAAGGTCGGCGACATGGACACCGAGCTGTTCAAGGAATTCCACCACGCCTTCGCCATGAACTGCGGCGCCTGCGTGCATCTGGAGACCCTCTACGGGGCCAATTCGCACCACATCGCCGAGAGCGGCTTCAAGGCGCTGGCCCGGGCGTTGCGCCAGGCGGTCGAGCTCGACCCCAAGACCCATGGCCAGGCCCCATCCACCAAGGGCGTCCTCTAGGTTCATCCATGCAGAGGGTCGTCCTGATCGACTATGGGTCGGGCAACCTGCGCTCGGCCGAAAAGGCGCTGGTGAAGGCCGCGGACGGCCGCGCCGAGATCGTGGTCACCCACGACCCGGACGTGGTGGCCGCAGCCGACCGGCTGGTGCTGCCCGGCGTCGGCGCCTTCGCCGCCTGCATGACCGCGCTGGAGGCCCGGCCCGGCCTGATCGAGGCCATGACCGAGGCCGTCCACGGCAAGGGCGCCCCGTTCCTGGGGGTCTGCGTTGGGATGCAGCTGCTGGCCTCGCGTGGGCTGGAGTTCGGCGAGACCCCGGGGCTCGACTGGATCGGGGGCGAGGTGCGCCGGCTGGAGACCTCCAGCCCCGCCGCCAAGATTCCGCACATGGGCTGGAACGCGCTGATCGACGTCACCGCCCAGCCGGTGACCGCCGGCCTGGCGGACGGCCAGCCGGTCTATTTCACCCACTCGTTCGCCTTCTTCCCCAGGGACCCGGCCCATGTCTCGGCCTGGGCCGATCACGGCGGGCGCTTTCCCGCGGCGGTCGCCAGGGGCAATGTGGCGGGCGTGCAGTTCCACCCGGAGAAGTCGCAAGGCTCCGGGCTGGCCCTTCTGGCGAACTTCCTGGAGTGGCGCCCGTGATCCTCTATCCGGCCATCGACCTGAAGGACGGCGCCTGCGTTCGCGTCCTGCACGGCGACCTGAGCACCGCCACGGTGTTCAATACGAGCCCCGCGGACCAGGCCAGGACCTTCGCCGCCGCCGGCTTCCACTGGATCCATGTGGTCGACCTGAACGGCGCCGTGGCCGGCCACGCGGTCAATGCGACGGCGGTCGAGGCCATTCTGAACTCGGTCTCCATCCCCATGCAGCTGGGCGGCGGCATCCGCTCGCTGGCCGACATTGAGGGCTGGATCGAGGCCGGGGTCAGCCGGGTGATCCTGGGGACCGTGGCGGTCACCGATCCGCAGATCGTGCGCGACGCCGCCCGGCGCTTCCCTGAGCAGATCGCGGTCAGCGTCGATGTCCGCAAGGGCAAGGTCGCGGTGCAGGGCTGGACCGCCGATAGCGACCTCGACGCCATCACCGTAGCCCGGCGGTTCGAGGACGCCGGGGTCGGCGCCCTGATCATCACCGACATCGACCGCGACGGCACGGTCATGGGCTTCAATGTGGAGGCGTTCGGGGCCATCGCCGATGCGGTGACCATCCCGGTGATCGCCGCCGGCGGCCTGGCCTCGGTGGACGACATCGTGCGGCTGAAAGCCCGCGAGGGCGTGCAGATCGCCGGCGCCGTCCTGGGCCGCGCGCTCTACAACGGCGCCATCACGCCCGCCGAAGCCCTGAAGGTCGCGGCCTGATGCTGCGCGTACGGGTGATCCCCTGCCTGGACGTCAAGGACGGCCGGGTGGTGAAGGGCGTGCAGTTCGTGGCCCTGCGCGACGCCGGCGATCCGGTGGAGCAGGCCAGGGCCTATGACGCCGCCGGCGCCGACGAGCTGATGTTCCTGGACATCACCGCCTCATCCGAACGGCGCGACACCCTCCTCGACGTGGTCGCCCGCACCGCCGATGTCTGCTTCATGCCGCTGTCGGTGGGGGGCGGCATCCGCCAGGTGGAGGACGCCAGGCGCCTGCTGCTGGCGGGAGCCGACAAGATCTCCATCAACACCGCCGCGGCGGAGAACCGCGGGCTGATCACCGCCTGCGCCGACGCCTTCGGCAGCCAGGCGACCGTGGTGGCCATCGACGCCAAGCGGGCGGGCGCGGGCTGGGAGGTGTTCACCTATGGCGGACGCACCGCCACCGGCCTGGACGTGGTGGCCTATGCCACGGAGGCTGTGGCCAAGGGTGCGGGCGAGATCCTGTTGACCTCCATGGACCGCGACGGCGCCAGGACCGGCTATGACGTGGACTTGCTGCGCGCCGTCACCGCGGCGGTCAGCGTCCCGGTGATCGCCTCGGGCGGCGCTGGCCATGCGCAGCACATGGTCGAGGCGGTGCGTGACGGCGGCGCTGACGCCGTGCTCGCCGCCTCGATCTTCCATTTCGGTGAGCTCTCCATTGGCCAGGTCAAGGCGGCCATGGCCAAAGAGGGCATCCCCGTGCGCCTGACGGAGCAAGCCGCATGAGCCGCTTCGCCGACGTCCTGGCCCGCCTGGCCGCTACCATCGAGGCCCGCAGGGGCGCCGATCCGGGGGCGTCCTACACCGCGCAGCTGCTGGCCGACCCCGGCCACGCCGCCAAGAAGCTCGGCGAGGAGGCCGTGGAGACGGTGATCGCCGCGGCCCAGGGCGACCCGGCGGCCCTGGCCGCTGAAAGCGCCGACCTGATCTATCACTGGCTGGTGGTGCTGGCCGCGGCGGGGGTGTCGCTGGACGACGTCGCCGCCAGGCTCGAGGCCCGCGAGGGGACCTCCGGGCTGGACGAGAAGGCGGGGCGCTAACCCCGCGGCCTCCGCTTCAGCGCCACATAGAGCGCCCCTTCGCCGCCGTGGGTGCGGTGGGCTTCGGAGATGCCGGCGACGATGCCGGCCAGCGACGGGGCCGCCAGCCACTCCGGGGTGCGGCGGCGCAGGACGCCGTCCCCCTGCACGCCCTTGCCGGTGATGATCAGCACGGCGCGGTAGCCGTCCTCCCAGGCGCGGCGGATGAACCCCTCCAGCACCACCTTGGCCCGATCCTGGTCGAGGCCGTGAAGGTCGAGCCGGGCGCCGATCGGGTCGCGCTCCCGGGCGATGCGGCGTTTGCGGCGGGGCTCGATGCCGTCGACCGCTTCGCGTGCCGGCGCGGACTGGCGGCGGACCGGCTTGGGCGGGGCGATGCGGGCGGCGACCTCGGCGGGCTGCGCCTTGGTGGCCTGCGCCTCGGCGGTCTTCGGCGTGCTGCGGCCGGGGAGCGGGTGGACGGTGGCGGCGACCACGCCCCAGACCCGCACCTCCTCCGGCTTCAGCGGCCGTTTCACCGGGCCGGGACCAGCTTGAACATCCTTAGCGTATGGCGCACCCGGCCGGCCTCGGCGCCCGCCTCGGCGCCCAGGCCCAGGTAGAGATCGGCGCGGACCTCGCCCTTGATCGCCCCGCCCGTGTCCAGCGCGGTGACCAGCCGGCGATAGGTGGGGAAGGCGCCGGTGAGGATCGGGGCCTCGGCGTCCAGCCAGAACACCTCGCCCACCTCGTGTCGGCTGAGGTCCACGGCGATGGCACGCCCCGGCGGCAGGGGAATACCCGCTGCGCCCACCGGCTGGCGGCCGTCGTCCGGCGCCAAGCTGAAGAAAGCGTAGCGCGGATTGAGCCGCATGATCTCGGCGGCCCGCGGCCCGCGGTGCTCGGCCAGCCAGCCGCGGATGGCGTCGCCGGAGGTGTTGTTCCCGGCCAAGAGGCCCCGCTCGCGCATGGGGTTGGCGATGCCCACGAAGGGGTGGCCGTTGTTGGCCGCGTAGAGCGCCTTGCGCCGACCGCCGTCCTCGAAGGTCAGCACGCCGGAGCCCTGGATCTGCAGGAAGAACAGCTCCTCCGGCCGCATCCAGGCCAGCGCCCGGTCGGGAGGGATCGCTTCCAGGGTTGCCCGGTCGGCGGTGAGCAGGGCGGCGTCGGCGGGCCTTGCGCGGACGGGCGCGCTGAACTCCGCGGAGGGGTCGCGGCGCGCGGCGTACTCGGGCGCGAAATAGGCGGTGAGCACCCCGGCCGGCGGCGAGGGCTCGGCGCGGAAATTGGCCTCGAAGAACCCGCGGGAGTCACTCCGGTCCAGCGGGCCGGTGGCCCGCGCCTGTCGGCAGACCTGGGCCAGGGCCGGGTCGCGGGCCACGTGGCAGGTCTCGCGGAAGGCGGCCAGGGCTGCGGCATGGTCCTCCGCCGCCCAGCCCGGCAGGTCGGTCAGGCGCAGCAACCGTGAGGTGGCTGGCGGCGGCGGGGTCGGCTCAGGCCGGCGATACTCGGGAGGAGGACGCGGGGCCGGCGCCCGGCCGGGGGTCGGGGCGGCCTGTGGCGTGGCGCAGGCGGCGAGGATCAGGGCGGCCAGCGCCGCCCGAAGAGGTCGCAGGCTCAACGGGTCTCAAGCCTCCGCGGCGTCGACGTGGGTCAGCATCCAGTTGGGGTCGGGGCTCTTAAGATTGCGTTCGAAGGTCCACAGCTCCGCGGTGCGGCGGTCGTCGACGCCCTCACCCTCCGGGCCCTTGGTGCGGCTACGGAACTCGGCCAGGAAGCGCACCACCACGCTGGCTGTGTCGCCCACAACGTCGGCCTTCTCCATGTCGGCCCGCGGCGCATGCAGGAATTCCACGGTCTCGGTGACGCCCTCGGTCTCCCGCGCGGCGATGGCTGAATCGAAGCTGGCCATGACGCCCGGCGCAAGTAGCTTCTTCAGGGTGTCGCGGTCGGCGGTGGCGAAGGCGCGCACGATCATCTCGTAGGCCCCCTTGGCGCCGTGCAGGAAGCGGGACGGATCGAAGGCAGGGTCGAGCGCCTTCAGCGCGGCCAGGCCGGTCAGGGCTACGCCCTCGTCGGCCGGCTCGGGTCCACGGTCGGCGATGCGCGCCGCGGGCTTGGCGGCCTCGGCGGCGGCGTCTTCCGGCTGGCGGCCCACCCGCCGGCCCAGCACAGAATAGAGCTGGTAGAGCACGATGGCCGCGAGGCCTCCAAAGATGATCAGCTCAAGGACTTGCACGAGGTGGGCTTTCGGGGGCTGGAGACGAGGCGTTGCGCCCAATATAGGACGACGGAACGTATCCGTCAGGGGCGACGTTGCATCCCCTCGGACGCCATGATAGCCCGGCCGCCCGAAAGAACCCTATCCGACGCGCCTTTTCACCACGGATTCAAGCCCAACTATGACCGACACCGACACAGAGGCGGGCGCCGGCGCCGCGGCGCTAGAGAACGGCCAGGCCGCCGATGGCCCGGGCATCCGCATCCTCGCCCAGTTTATCCGCGACCTCTCCTTCGAGAACCCCCGGGCGCCTGAGACCCTGCGCGCCGGCGCCGAGCAGCCGCAGATCGACCTGGGGGTGGAGATGAACGCCCGCGGCCGCGACGACGGCCTGTTCGAGGTGGACCTGAAACTCTCGGCCCGGGCCACCCGCGACGACGGCCCGCTGTTCGTGGTCGAGCTGCTCTATGGCGGCGTGTTCCAGATCGCCGGCGTGCCCCCCGAGGACATGGAGCCGGTGCTGCTGATCGAATGCCCGCGCTTCCTGTTCCCGTTTGCGCGGCGGATCATCGCCGACGTGTCGTCGGATGGCGGCTACCCGCCCTTCCTGCTGGACCCCATCGACTTCGCCGGCGTCTACGCAGCCCGCAAGGCGCCCCCTGAAGAGATCATCGGCAACGCCTGAGGTTGCCGGGCCCGACGCGGTGACCGCGTCCAGCCAGGAACCTCGGCTAGAGGCCGTGTTTCTTCCAGAGGCTGTCGTCCTTGATCACGTCGCGCACGAAGCTGGCGTGCAGCGCGCGCTCGTCCTCGGTGGACCGGGGGATGAGCGGGCGGGGCCGGACGCCGTAGGCGTTCTGGGCGGCGGCATGGACGGCGCTGACCATCACCGCGGCGGTGAGCTCCAGGCGGCGTTCGCGGCCGCCGCGCAGCTCGAGATAGACCTGGGCCAGCAGCTTGGCGTCGATCAGGGCGCCGTGCATCTCGCGCTCGGAGAGTGAGATCTTGAAACGCTTGCACAGGGCGTCGAGGGAGTTGTGCATCCCCGGGAAGCGGCGCTTGGCCAGCGCCAGGGTGTCCACCCAGCGGCTCTCGTGGAGTTCCACCCGGCTGCACAGGCCCAGCTCATGGTTCACGAAGTTGCGGTCGAAGCCGGCGTTGTGGGCCACGATCGGCGCGTCGCCGACGAAATCCAGGAAGGCCTCGACCACCTCGGAATGTTCGAAGCGGGGCTTGCCGCGCAGGAACGCGCCCGACAGGCCGTGCACCCGCTCTGCCTCGATGGGCATGTCGCGGCAGGGGTCGCAATAGGTGTGGAAGCTGCGCCCGGTGGGGACGAAGTCCTCGATCTCCAGGCAGGCGATCTCCACCAGCCGGTGGCCCATGGCCGGTTCGAAGCCGGTGGTCTCGGTGTCCAGGACGATCTCGCGGGCCATGTCCTTCAATGCCCCTGTTCGGGGCGCGATTTCAACCGGGCGAACGGTCGCGCAGGGCGGTGATGATCGCCGCGACCTGCCCGCGGGCGGCGTCCAGGCCGGCGCTGGTGTCGACCACGAAGTCGGCGCGCGCGCGCTTTTCCGCATCCGGAGTCTGCTGAGCGAGGATGGCGTCCAGGCGCTCAGGCGTCATGCCCTCACGGGCCAGCACCCGCGCACGCTGCATGGCCGCCGGGGCCGAGGCCACCACCACCACGTCCACATTGGCGTGGCCGCCGGTCTCGAACAGCAGGGGGATGTCCAGCACCACCAGGTCGGCGCCGGCCGCCGTCGCCTGCTCGAAGAAGCCCACCCGGTCTCGGCCCACCAGGGGATGGACCACCGCGTTAAGCCGCTTGAGCGCCGCAGGGTTTCCCAGCACCGCCTGGCGCAGAGCCTCGCGGTCCACCGCCCCGTCCTTCACCGCCCCCGGGAAGGCCTCGCCCACCGGACCGACCGCGGCGCCGCCCTGGGCGTAGAGGGCGTGGACGGCGGCGTCGGCGTCATAGACCGGCACGCCGGCGTCACGGAACATGGCCGCCGTGGTGGACTTGCCCATGCCGATCGAGCCGGTGAGGCCCACCACGATCACGCATCGGCCTCCAGCGCCGCGATGGCCAGCGCGCGCACGTCGGTGGTCTCGTCGGGCCGGCGGCCGAAAAAGGCCTCGAAAGACGGGATCGCCTGGCGGATCAGCATTTCAAGACCGTCGACGGTGGGGCGGCCCAGCCCCTGGGCCTTGGCCAGGAACGGGGTGATCAGCGGCCGGTAGACCATGTCCATGATCACCGCTTCCGGCGGGGTGAGTTCCAGCGGCACGTCCAGGGTTCCCTCGCCTGAGAGCCCGGCGGAGGTGGCGTTGATCACCGCGGTGACCCCGGCCAGGGCCCCGGCCGCCGCGGACAGGGGGCAGGCCTCCACAGCGCCGCCCAGGGCGCCGGCCACCGCCTCGGCCTTGGCGAGCGTCCGGTTGATGATCCTGACCTTGGGAGCTCCGGCGGCGATAAGGGCGGCGGCGGCGCCGCGGGCCGCGCCGCCGGCGCCGAGGATGGCGATGGGCCCGGCCTTGATGTCGAAGTCCTTGGCCTGGGCGGCGAAGGCGGCGATCAGGCCCGCGCCGTCGGTGTTGTCGGCCACCACCGTGCCGTCGGTCTCGAAAAGCAGCAGGTTGGCGGCGGCCGCCGCGTCGGCCCGTTCGCTCACTTCATCGGCGATGGAGAGCGCCACCTCCTTGAACGGCAGGGTGACGTTGACCCCACGCACCGCGCCGCCGCGCAGGCCATCGACGAACTTGTCGAACCGGTCGGCGTCCGGGCGGAAGGTCACATAGACCCCGTCGATACCGGCGGCCTCCAGCCAGGCGTTGTGGATCAGGGGGCTGAGCGAATGGCGCACAGGCGAGCCTGCTACACCCGCCACCAGGGTGGTTCCGCTGATGGTGCGCTTCAACTTGCAAGCTCCCGACGTTGACGAAGCAGGTCGAGCAGGCCCAACAAGGGCAGGCCCAGGATGGCGAAATAGTCCCCCTCGATGCGAGAGAAGAGCTGCGCGCCAGGCCCCTCCAGCCGGTAGCAGCCCACCGACCCCAGGGCCTCCTCGCCCTCCGCCGCCAGGTAATCGTCGAGGAAGCCGTCGGAGAACGCGCGCATGGTCAGCGTCGCGGTGGCCACCTCGCGCCAGATGGGCGCGCCGCCCTCAGCCACCACCACGGCGGAATGCAGCTGGTGAGCCTTGCCGCGGAGCGCCTGCAGGCGCTGGCGGGCGTCCGCCAGGGTCTCGGCCTTGTCGTAGAGCGCGCCCTCGAACTCCAGGGTCTGGTCGGCGCCGATCACCAGGCCGGGGCGGGACCGGGACACCCGGGTCGCCTTTTCCTCCGCCAGGGCGTCGGCGATGTCCCGTGGGCTGGAGCCTTGCGCCAGCAATGCGGTTTTGATGGCGTCCTCGTCGACCCCGGCCAGATGAACTTCGAAGGCGACGCCGGCGCCCTCCAGCACGGCGCGGCGAGCGGCGCTCTTCGACGCCAGGATGACGCTCACCCCAGCACCTCCACTTGGCCGTGGCCCTTGTGCAGCAGGTTGAGGACCGCCGCGGCAGTCTCCTCCACCGATCGGCGGGTGACGTCGATCACCGGCCAGCCTTGGCGCTCATAGAGCCTTCGCGCCTGGACGATCTCGTCGCGCACCGCGTCGGTGTCGATATAGCTGGAGGCCCGGTTCTCCTTCAGGGAGAGCAGCCGGTTGCGGCGGATCTGGATCAGCCGGTCGGGAGAGACCGTGAGGCCCACCACCAGGGTGTTTTTCAGGTTGAACAGCTTTTCCGGGGGGTTGCGGCCCGGCACCAGGGGCACGTTTCCTGCGCGCACCCCGCGGTGCGCCAGGTAGATGCAGGTGGGTGTCTTCGAGGTTCGCGACACCCCCACCAGCACCACGTCGGCCTGGTCGAGATCCTGGCCCCCCTGGCCGTCGTCGTGGCCGATGGCGTAGTTCAGGGCGTCCATGCGATTGAAATAGTCGGTGTCCAGCCGCAGGTGCGCGCCCACCCGGGTGGTGGTGGAGGCGCCCAGGTAGCGCTGCAAGGCCGAGACCAGCGGGTCCAGCGCCGGGATGCAGGCCATGTCGAGCCGCCGGCAGCCCTCCTCCAGGGCGTGGCGGAGCTTGTCGTCGACGATGGTGTGGATGACCACGCCCGGCGCCTCCTCGATATCGCCCAGGGCCCGGTCCAGCTGCCGCTGGGAGCGGACCAGGGCGTAGATGTGCTCGATGGGCAGCACGTTCTCGAACCGGGCGCACACCGCGCGCGCCATGGCGTTCAGCGTCTCGCCGGTGGAATCCGACACGAGGTGCACGTGGAAATAAGTGGCGAGACGGGCCGGTGGGGTCATCGTGCGCAGGGTCTTCCCGAGATTGCTGGGGACAACATCTGTGGACACCTCTTAGCGAAGCCTGGGAGGAATGGGGATAGCGGCCGTGGAATTGCCGGCCTTGGCGCGGGCCGGTGGAAAGCCGGGACGGATCGGGCCGTTTACCTCTCGTTAATCCCCCGCCCGGGCGTCGCCGGCGCCGAAGGGCCCGGGATATCGACAGGCGGGTATGGCCTCCGGCGCTACCGGGTCCGTCCTCCAAAACCTTAACGAAACCTTAAGCCGGCGCGGGGCTTGGCGGTCCTCCCCGCAATCCACAGGGGCGGGAGAACTGGCGCCGGGCGGCGAACAAGCTGGGGAGAAGGTCCGGGTTGTCGCAGGGACTGCGAAGTTGTCCCCGCGGTCGACAGGCCCTGCTTCTGTCTCCTCAACTCAGGTTCAAGACTCTTTAGGGAAGAGAAGCAGGCCAGGCAGGTGGATGGGTCTCGCCAGCGGGCTTGAGCCGGACGGCCTTGCGCGCTTTAAGGCTCACCATGACGGACCCCACGCCTCGCCTACTGCGCGCCCTGGCCGGCGAGACCCTGGACCGGCCGCCGATCTGGTTCATGCGCCAGGCGGGCCGGTCGCTGCCGGAATACCGCGAGTTGCGCACCCGGGCCGCCGACTTCATCGCCTTTTGCCACAACCCGCAGATGGCCGCCGAGGCCACCCTCCAGCCCATGCGCCGCTTCCCGATGGACGCCGCCATCGTCTTCGCCGACATCCTGCTGATCCCCCGGGCGCTCGGCCAGGAGGTGTGGTTCGAGACCGGCGAGGGCCCGAGACTGGGCGCGCTGCCGCCGATTGAGGCCCTGGCCAGCCAGGTCGAGGCTTCCACCGGCCGGCTGGCCGACATCGGCGAGACACTCGGCCGGGTCCGCGCCGAGCTGGAGCCTGAGCGCGCCCTGATCGGCTTCGCCGGCGGGCCCTGGACGGTGGCCACCTATATGATCGAGGGCCGGAGCTCGGATCGGACCGCGGCCCGCACCTTCGCCTACCAGGAGCCCGAGCGCCTCGACGCGCTGATCGACGTGCTGGTGGACGCCACCGCCCGCTACCTGGTGATGCAGGCCCATGCCGGCGCCCAGGTACTGAAGATCTTCGAGAGCTGGGCCGAGGGCCTGGCCGAGGACGTATTCCAACGCATCGTCATCGCGCCCCACCAGCGGATCATCGCCCAGGTCCGCGCCGCCGGGGTGACCGCCCCGTTCATCGGCTTTCCCAGGGGCGCCGGCGCCTTGGTGGATAACTATGCCGCCGCCGTGCCGGTGGAAGGCGTCGCGCTGGACACCCAGGCCAGTATCGCCCAGGGGCTGCGCCTGCAGGCCGGCGGCAAGACCATCCAGGGGGCGCTGGACAACTTGCTGCTGCGGGCTGGCGGTCCGGCCCTGGACGCCCGCGTCGACGCCCTGCTGGAGGCCTGGAGCGGCGGCCCCTACATCTTCAACCTCGGCCACGGGGTCCTGCCCGACACGCCCATCGGACACATCGCCCGGGTGGTGGGGCGGGTGACCGGCAAGCCCGTCCCGACCATGGCCGCGGCATGACCCGCATTGCCGTCGTCCTCTTCAACCTGGGTGGGCCCGATGGGCCCAGCGCTGTGCGGCCGTTCCTGGCCAACCTGTTCCGCGACCCGGCGATCATCGGCCTGCCGGCCATCGCCCGCTGGCCCCTGGCCGAGCTGATCTCGCGGACCCGGGAAAAGACCGCCCAGGCCAACTACGCGATCATGGGGGGCGGCTCGCCGCTGCTGCCGGAGACCCGGGTCCAGGCGGCGGCCCTGGAGGCGGCTCTGGCTTCGCCCAACGTGGAAGCCAAGGTGTTCATCGTCATGCGCTACTGGAAGCCGTTCGCCGCCGAGACCGCCCGGGAGGTGGCCGCCTTCGCCCCCGACGAGATCGTGCTCCTGCCGCTCTATCCGCAGTACTCCACCACCACCACCGGCTCCTCGGTCAAGGACTGGGCGAACACCTACCGTGGATCAGGACGTACACGGACGATATGCTGCTATCCCACCGCGCCGGGCCTGGTGGCGGCGCACGCCCAGGCCATCCGCGAGGTCTGGCAAGCCGCCGGGGAGCCTGCGAACCTTCGGCTGCTGTTCTCCGCCCACGGCCTGCCGCAGAAGATCGTCGACGCCGGCGATCCCTACCGCGCGCAGATCGAGGCCACCGCCGCGGCGATCGCCGCCCAGCTCCCTGAGCTCTCTGACTGGCGGGTCTCGTTCCAGAGCCGGGTGGGGCCGATGAAGTGGCTGACGCCGGCCACCGACGCAGAAATCCTCAGGGCCGGGGCCGACGGAAAGGGCGTGCTGATCGCCCCCATCGCCTTCGTCTCCGAGCATGTGGAGACCCTGGTGGAGCTCGACCACGAATATGCCGACCTGGCTCGCAAGGCCGGCGTCGCCCCCTATCTGCGCGCCCGCACTCCAGGCGTCCGCGAGAGCTTCATCGAAGCCCTGGCGCAGGCGACGCGGGACGCGCTGGGCCGTGATGGGGTCGCCCCCTTCGGCCCCTGGCTTTGCCCAGCCGGCCATGGAAAATGCCCCCGTCGTCAGGAGGGGACCGCCTGAATGAACTGGTACGATCTCGCCCGCGGGCTGCACATCCTGGCGGTGATCGCCTGGATGGCGGGGCTGCTCTATCTGCCCAGGCTCTACGCGTACCACACCGAGACCGCGCCGGCGGGCAGCGCCTTCGACGCCCACTTCCTGGGCTGGGAGGCTAAGCTGCTTGGCACCATCATGGGGCCGGCCATGGTGCTGGCCTGGATCCTCGGCCTGGCGCTGATCTGGCTGAACTCGCAGACCCGGGGCCTGGAGTTCCTGCTGCAGCCGTGGATGCTCGTGAAGCTTGCCGGGGTGATCTTCCTCACCGTCTGGCACGGTTTCCTGGCCCATTCGCACCGCGCCTTCGTGGCCGGCCAGCGGCGCAGGTCGGCGAAGTTCTGGCGGGCCACCAACGAGCTGCCATTCCTGGCGGCCATCGTCATGGTGCTGGCCGTCACCCTGGAGTTCGGCATCGGCCGCTAACTCCTCCCGGGACGGATCAAGAGTCACGGAATCGCACAGGAAACGACATCGCAACGTCGCGCCGCCGCGCTAGCCAAGCAGCTTGGCTGGGGGACGGCGAGATGAACAAGCAAGCGGCTGGCGGCATTGACTTGGACGACACTGGCGAGGCCCGGAGCGACGCCCCGCATATTCGCAGTGTCATCGAGCAGCGCTACTCGCGTCGCAGCACGCTGTTCGGAGGCATGGCCGCCACCGGCGCGGCGCTGTTCGGGCTGAGCGCCTGCAGCGACGGAGGCGATGTCATGGCGCCGGGCCCGCCGCCCTCGGTGACGGTGGGCGCGGCGATCAACACCACCTCAGGCCGGCTGGTGACGCTGAACGCCAGCGCGGTGGGCGCAGGCCCGGGCGCCAGCGTCATGTGGACCCAGGTGCTCGGCCCGACGGTGGCCCTGACCGCCGCCACGACCACCAACGCCACCTTCATCGCCCCCAGTGTCGCGGCCTCCACGCAGCTGGTCTTCCGGTTCACCGCGGCCGCGGCGTCAGGCGCCACGGCGGCCAACGACGCCTCCGTGGTGGTGGGGCCGGCGGCGCTGGGCTTCGCCTCCATCGCCAAGAGCCTCGCCGACGTGGTGACCGTACCGGCGGGGCACACAATCTCCGTGCTCTACCGCCTGGGCGACCCGATCAATGCGGCGACACCGGCTTACGCGAACACCGGCGCGGACACCAACTTCGCCGGCCGGGCCGGGGACCACCACGACGGCCTCTACTATTTCGGTCTGGCCGCGACCGGGCCTGGGCGCGACGACAACGGCAACCAGCGCGGCGTCCTGGTGATGAACCACGAGAACATTACGCAGCGCTATCTGCACGAGAACGGACCCACGGGCACGGGCGCCGGCCAGGCGCGGCCGGAGGCCGAGGCCCGCAAGGAGATGGAGGCCCACGGCCTCAGCGCCATCGAGGTGGTCCGCACGCCCACCGGCTGGACCTATGTGCAGGCCTCCGCCTTCAACCGCAGGATCACCCCTTTCACGTCCTTCATCTTCACCGGCCCGGCGCGGGGCGCCGCGCAACTGTACACGGCCTTTTCCACCGACGGGACCCGCGGCCGCGGCACCATCAACAACTGCGCCAACGGCTTCACCCTATGGGGCACCAACCTCACCTGCGAGGAGAACTATGGCGGCTATTTCCGCCGCGACGCGGGCGATGACGCCACCCGGGGGGGCGCGGCGACGAAGGCGGTTATCTCGCTGAACCGCAACGATGTGCGCCAGGGCGCAACCGGCGCCTATGGATGGTCGACCGTGGTCCCCGCCGTCGGCGCGGCGGAAACGGCCTACCGCCGCTGGAACGCCACGGCTGTGGCCGGCCAACCCGCTGACGGCACGGGAGATTTCCGCAACGAACCCAATCACTTCGGCTGGGTGGTCGAGACCGACCCCTATGACCCGGCCTCCGTACCCCGCAAGCGCACGGCGCTGGGCCGGATGGCCCACGAAGGCGCTTGGCCGTCCAACTTCGTCCCCGGCCAGCGGCCGGTCTTCTACATGGGCGACGATGCGCGGGGGGAGTACATCTACAAGTTCGTCTCCGCGACCCCATGGGTGGCCGCGGACGCCGCCGCCGCCGACCGGATGGCGATCGGCGACAAGTACCTCGACGCCGGCGTGCTCCATGTGGCGCGGTTCGACGCCACAGGCACGGGCCAGTGGCTGCCGTTGGTATTCGGCCAGGGCCCGCTCACCGCGGCGAACGCGGCCTACGCCTTCTCCGACCAGGCAGACGTGCTGATCAATGCGCGCCTGGCCGCGGACGCGCTGCGGGCCACGCCGATGGACCGGCCCGAGTGGGGGGCGGTAAACCCGCGCAACGGCGAGATCTATTTCACCCTGACCAACAACAACGCCACCCTGCGCCCGATCACCGCGACAGACGCCGCCAATCCGCGCCACTACAACGATCCCAGGGGCGCGGCGCAGACCGCCCAGCGCGGTAACCCCAACGGCCACATCATCCGGATGCGCGAGGCCGGCGGCACCGCCGAGGCCACCACCTTCACCTGGGACATCTACCTGTTCGGCGCGGGCTCCGACCTCGATCCCACCAATATCAACATCTCCCAGCTCAACGCCGGCAACGACTTCTCCAGTCCAGACGGCCTGTGGTTCGGCCGGCCGCAGAACGCCTCGGGGCTGGTCAATCCGCTCCTCTGGATCCAGACCGACGACGGCGCCTTCACCGACCAGACCAACTGCATGATGCTGGCGGCCATGCCCGGCGTGGTCGGCGACGGCGCGGCGCGGACCATCACCAACACCGCGGCGGATGGCTCCACGCGCACCCAGGCGACCCTGGTGGGCAAGGCGCCCGGCCTGGACCTGCGCCGGTTCCTGGTAGGGCCTGTAGAGTGCGAGATCACCGGCGTGGACTCCACCCCCGATGGGCGCACCCTGTTCGTCAACATCCAGCACCCAGGGGAGAGCACCAGCGGGTTTCCCACCACCTTTCCCAGCAACTGGCCGGCCAGCCAGTCCGGCGCCACGGTCTCCTCGCGGCCGCGCTCGGCCACCATCGTGATCACCAAGGACGACGGCGGCGTGGTCGGGCTCTAACCGGCGGCCGCGTCCCTCTGCGGCGGGGAGGGACGCAGGCCGCATCCGGCCCGGCCGCGCTTGACCCGGGGCCGCGCATGTGGTTCCGCTGACCCACGCGTCACCCTCTTGTGGCGCGCCCCGCCTCTTTCCGGCTCCGCGCGATTGCTCGCGCACCGAGCCGGCCCCCACGAAAAGACGTCACAACGGCGCCGGAACCCCTGGCGCCCACAGCTTCAAGAGCCGCAGCGGACATGCCTGTCCGCGCCCGCGGCCGCACACGAGTATTCCATGCAAGACGAAACCCCGACCCCGGCCGAAACCGAGACCCTCGAGGCGCAAGGCCCCGAGACCATCGCCGAGACCCCCGCCGAAGTGGTCGAAACCCACCATGACGGGGGCGACGACGCCTCCGAGGTGGCCGCCACCATCGCCGCCCTCGGCCTCACCCGGATGAGCTTGCAGGAGCTGAAGGACAAGTCGCCCGCCGACCTCCTGGCCTTTGCTGAGAAGTTCGAGATCGAGAACGCCAACTCCATGCGCAAGCAGGACATGATGTTCGCGATCCTCAAGGTCCTGGCCGAGGAGGGCGTCGAGATCTCCGGCTCCGGCACGCTGGAGGTGGTCCAGGACGGATTCGGCTTCCTGCGCAGCCCCGAGGCCAACTACCTGCCGGGCCCCGACGACATCTACGTCAGCCCGTCCCAGATCCGGAAATTCGGCCTGCGCACCGGCGACAGCGTCGACGGCGCCATCCGCGCGCCCCGGGAAGGCGAACGCTACTTCGCCCTGGTAAAGGTCGACCTGACCAATTTCGAGAACCCCGAGAACGTCCGCCACAAGGTGCTGTTCGACAACCTGACGCCACTCTATCCCGACGAGCGGTTCAAGATGGAGATCGAGGACCCGACGCTGAAGGACCGCTCCGGCCGGGTCATCGACATCGTGGCGCCGCTCGGCAAGGGCCAGCGCTGCCTGATCACCGCCCCGCCGCGGGTGGGCAAGACCGTGATGCTGCAGAACATCGCCAAGTCCATCGAGACCAACCACCCTGAGTGCTACCTGATCGTCCTGTTGATCGACGAGCGCCCGGAAGAAGTCACCGACATGCAGCGCACTGTGAAGGGCGAGGTGATCTCCTCGACCTTCGACGAGCCGGCCACGCGCCACGTGCAAGTGGCGGAAATGGTTATCGAAAAAGCCAAGCGCCTGGTGGAGCACAAGCGCGACGTAGTGATCCTGCTGGACAGCGTCACCCGGCTTGGCCGCGCCTACAACACCGTGGTCCCATCCTCGGGCAAGGTGCTCACCGGCGGTGTCGACGCCAACGCCCTGCAGCGGCCGAAGCGTTTCTTCGGTGCGGCCCGCAACATCGAGGAAGGCGGCTCGCTCACCATCATCGGCACGGCGCTGGTCGAGACCGGCAGCCGCATGGACGAGGTGATCTACGAGGAGTTCAAGGGGACGGGCAACTGCGAGATCCACCTCCACCGCCGCATGGCCGAAAAGCGCATCTACCCTGCAATCAACGTGAACCGCTCCGGCACGCGCCGCGAAGAGCTGCTGATCGAAAAAGACATCCTGCAGAAGATCTGGGTGCTCCGCAAACTGCTGTATCCCAT
>NZ_JBKJTG010000227.1:0-6663 GCF_046590535.1 Phenylobacterium sp.
GCAACAACGTCAAGCCGCACAAGAAGCCCGGCTACGCCATCGTGGAGGTCAGCCTCAAGGCCATCGGCGCCACGCCGGGCGACGCCAGCGCCGAGCAGATGGAGGTGGTGGCCAACCTTGCCGAGCGCTTCGGTCAGGACGACATTCGGGTCACCCACGAGCAGAACCTGGTGCTGCCGCACATCCGGCTGGGCGACCTGCCGGACGTCTGGGCAGCGCTGAGTGCGGCTGAACTGGCGACGCCCAACATCAGCCTGGCCTCCGACATCATTGCCTGCCCCGGGCTGGACTACTGCGCGCTGGCCAACGCCCGGGCGATCCCGGTGGCTCAGCACATCGCCGAGAAGTTCCGCGATCCCGACCGGGCCGAGCGAGTGGGCGAGCTGAAGATCAAGATTTCTGGCTGCATCACCGCCTGCGGCCACCACCATGTTGGCCACATCGGCATCCTGGGCGTCGATAAGAAGGGCGAGGAGTTCTACCAGCTCACCCTGGGCGGTTCAGGGGCGGAGGACGCCGCCGTGGGCCAGCCCCTGGGTCCGGCGCTGCCCTACGAGCGGGTCGCCGACGCCGTGGACACCCTGGTGGACGTCTACCTGCGCGAACGCCACGAGGGCGAGCGCTTCCTCGACACCTTCCGCCGCACCGGCGTGGCCCCGTTCAAGGAGGCTGTCTATGCCGACGCGCATTAGGTGGCAGGACGGCCAGGCCGTGCTGGCGGAGGACCCGTTCACCCACGTGGCGGACGAGTTGGAGCTGGCCTCCGGCGACGTGATCCTCTCGCTCACCCGCTTCCAGGCGGAGGGCGAGCGGCTGCTGTACGAAGGCCGCAAGGTCGGCGTGCGCCTGGATAGCCACGAGGAGGTCGAGGCCCTGGCCTATGACCTGCCCCGGATTTCCGTGGTCGCCCTCGACTTCCCGAAGTTCCGCGACGGGCGGGCCTATACCAATGCGCGCCTGCTGCGCGAACGCTTCGCCTATGCAGGCGAGGTGAGGGCGGTGGGCGACGTGCTGCTCGAACAGGCGGGCTTCATGCTGCGCTGCGGGTTCGACGCCTTCGAGCCCGCGGACGGTTCGAGCCCGCAGGCGTGGACCGCCGCGGCCCACCGCTTCCGTCACGTTTATCAACGCGCCGCCGACCGCCGCACGCCGGCCTTTGAGGTGCGGGGAGCTTGAGTATGGCCTTCGACACCCTGGCGCGGCCCGCCACCCTGGCCGCGCGGCTCGACGCGGAACTGCGCCACGCACATCCGCGCACGATCGTGGAGGCCGCGGTGGAGACCTTTGGCGACAAGCTGGCGCTGGTCTCCTCGTTCGGCGCGGAGTCCGCCGTGATGCTGGACATCGCTGCAAGGGTGAAGCCGGACATCGCGGTCCTCTTCCTCGACACCGGCATGCTGTTTGGCCAGACCCTGGACTACCGCAAGCAGCTTGCCGCCCAGCTGGGCTTAACCGACGTGCGCGACCTGCGGCCCGCCTATAACGACCTGGCCACCGCCGATCCGCAGGCCAAGCTGTGGGAAACCGACACCGACGGTTGCTGCCACATCCGCAAGGTGCTGCCGCTGGACCGGGCCCTCGGCGACTTCGACGCCTGGATTACCGGCCGCAAGCGCTTCCACGGCGCCTCGCGCCTGGCCCTGCCGGTGGTCGAGCAGGCCGGCGAGCAGATCAAGTTCAACCCGCTGGCCAACTGGACCAAGGCCGACCTCGACGCCTATGTGGCCGAGCACGAACTGCCGGGCCATCCCCTGGTAGCCCAGGGCTTCCCCTCCGTGGGATGCTGGCCTTGCACCCAGGCGGTGGAGGAGGGCGAGGACGTGCGCGCCGGCCGCTGGGCGGGTTCGCAAAAGACCGAATGCGGCATACACACGGCCCGCGCGCCGGGTACCGTCATCGACGTCGGCGGCGACATCTGAGAGTGGATATGACCGACGTTTCCGTGGCCCAGCCGGCCCTCAAGACCAGCGGGGCCTTTTTCGTCGAGACGGTGACCTGGGTCCAGCACTGGACGCCCAGCCTGTTCTCGTTCCGTACTACCCGCGATCCGACCCTGCGCTTTTCGTCGGGCCAGTTCGTGATGGTCGGCCTGATGACGCCGGAGGGTAAGCCCCTGGTGCGCGCCTATTCCATCGCCTCGCCGTCCTGGCACGAGGAGCTGGAATTCTATTCCATCAAGGTGCCGGACGGTCCGCTGACCTCACGCCTGCAGAATATCAAGGTCGGCGACCAGGTGCTGATCGGTCGCAAGCCCACCGGCACCCTGGTGCTGGACGGCCTGAAGCCCGGCAAGCGGCTCTACATGCTGGGCACCGGAACGGGCCTGGCCCCTTGGCTGTCCCTGGCCCGCGACCCGGATGTCTATGAGCGCTTCGACGAGGTGATCGTCACCCACACCGTGCGCGAGGTGGGCGACCTGAACTATCGCGAGCTGCTGGAAACCGAGCTGGCCGCCGACGAGATCCTGGGCGAACTGATCGCGCCGAAGCTCCGCTACTATCCGACGGTGACCCGCGAGCCGTTCAAGACTGAGGGTCGGATCACCGACCTGATCGCTTCGGGCAAGCTGTTTGCGGATCTGGGCGTGCCGCCCTTCGACCCCGCCGTGGACCGGCTGATGCTGTGCGGCGGGCCCTCGGTGCTGGCGGACCTGAAGCAGCTCCTGCTCGACCGCGGCTATCAGGAAGGCTCGCTCGCCAAGCCTGGCGACTTCGTGCTCGAACGGGCCTTCGTGGAAACCTGAGGGCTATCTCGCCTTCGTCAGCTGCGCGCCCATCATCTGGTGCAGCAGGTTGATGGCCTTCAGCGGCCGCACCATCACCTTGAAGCGGGTGATGCGCCCGTCCTCGCCCCAGAAAATCATGTCGACGCCGTTGATGCTGATCCCGTCGATCTCGCAGGCGAACTCCAGGATGGCGGAACGCTCCGCGCACCATTCGTTGAGATAGCGGAAGCTGGGATTGCCCAGCACCTGGGCGGCGGCGCGCAGGTAGCCGGTGGTCAGGGCCTTGCCCACCTGCGGCGTGTGCACCACCGGGCTCTCGAAGACCACATCCTCCGCCAGCAGGGCGTCGAGCAGCGCCGGGTCGTCGGCCCGCATATAGGCGTGCCAGCGGGCGATGGTCTCGGGGGCATGGTGGGTCATGGCGCCATGATCTCAGCTTCGGCTGACGCTGGCCACGATCAGTCTGCGGCCGGCGCATTCCCGGACAAGCCAGCATCGGGGCCGCGCCCATGGACCACATCAGCGGCGGCCGGCCCTAGGTCGGCGGGCAGCCCTTGAAGTCACCGACCTTCACGGCCGAGAGCTTCTTCAGGTTCAGCGGCATGATCTGCTTCATCGAGCCCGAGCCCGAGCCCGTATAGAGGTCGATGCGCTGGCCCTTGATCGCGCCGCCCACATCCGAGGCGTACCAGTAGCCGTCATGGAGGCTGCCGCCGGGCATCTGCAGGCCGACGGTTTCCTTGATGAACAGCACGCTGCGGCGCGGGATCAGCTTGCGGTCCACGGCGGCGGTGCGCATGGCCACGACCTTGCAGCCGAGGCTGTCCAGCGCCCCCACGCCCTTGGCGCCGGCATGATAGAGCGTGGCCTTCACGTCCCAGGCCGGCGCACCCGGCATGGAGCCGGTGATCACCGACATGATCAGGTCGCCCACGGGATCATTCGACGCCGCGTGCGAGTTGGTAGCCGCAATGAGAACTGAGAGAGCTGCCAGGGCGGCGAGGCGGCGTCGCATGGACGGCGTCCTCCTTCGTCGTTGAACTGGTACGACCCGTTCTCTACGCGGAGTCCGGCCCTGCAACAACCCTGGGCGAGCGTGGCGAATTGCCGTGCGAGTTTTCCTGACAGTCATTGCGAGGCTTCTTCGCTTGATTTCGCGAGACGATCCACGGCGCCTCAAGCTTGACCTTAGTGGGGGCGGTCGCGTGAAAATCTATGGGGACTCCAAGTCCGGCAACTGCCTGAAGGTCAAGTGGACCGCTGACCATCTCGGCCACGCCTGCGCGTGGATCGAGATCGACATCCTCGAGGATGCGAGCCCAACGCCTGCCTTTCTGGCGATGCATCCGGTCGGGCAGGCGCCGCTGGCGATCCTTGATGACGGCCGCCCTCTGGCCCAGTCCAACGCCATCATCCTCCACCTGGCGGAAGGCTCCGGCCGGATCCCCGCCGACACCTACCGCCCGGCCAGGACTATCCGCAGGTGAAAGCCTGGGTGGCGCGGGTGGAAGCCGCCCTGAACATCGCCTGAGGCGCTTGCCTTCGGGCGCGCCAGCCAGCAAACCGGGCGCATGAAACGCTTCGCGTCACTGGCCGTGATGGCCTCTCTGATCCTCGCCCCGCAGCACGCCTTGGCCTGGGGCGCCACCGGCCACCGGATCGTCGGCGAGGCCGCCATCCGCGCTCTGCCGGACGATGTCCCGGCCTTCCTGCGCACGCCACAGGCCGCGTTCGAGGTCGGCGAGCTGTCCCGCGAACCGGACCGCTCCAAGGGGTCGGGAAAGATCCACGACCATGACCGCGACGCCGGCCACTTCGTGGACCTGGACGAGGCGGGCAAGCTGCTGGGCGGGCCGAACTTCCTGCCGCTGCCGCCGACCCGGGCGGAGTACGAGGCGGGTCTGCGGGCCCACAACCTCGACGGCTGGAAGGCCGGCTATCTGCAGTACTCGATCATCGACCGTTGGCAGCAACTGGCCAGCGACTTCGCCTACTGGCGCGTCCTGACGGCGGCGGAAGCCAATCCGGCGTGGGCGGAGAACCGCGCCTGGTTCAGCGCCGACCGCATCCGTCGCGAGGCGCTGATCCTGAAGACCCTGGGGGAACTGTCCCACTTCGTCGGCGACGGCAGCCAGCCGCTGCACGTCTCGACGCACTACAATGGCTGGGGCGACTACCCGAACCCCAAGGGCTACTCCACCGCGCGCCTGCACGGGCCCTTCGAGGGCGACCTGGTGCTGGCGACCGTGAAGGCCGCGGCGGTGGCCGCGCAGGTGGCGCCGCTAAGGCTGTGCGCCTGCGCGCCCGAGCAACGCACCGTCGACTATCTCCTGGCCACCAACCGCCTGGTGGAGCCGTTCTATGAGATGGAGAAAGCCGGCGGCCTGGCCCAGGGCGACCCCCGCGGCACGGCCTTCGCCACCCGGCAGCTTGCAGCGGGGACCTCGGAGTTCCGCGACATCATCGTCGAGGCCTGGCGCGCCAGCGCCACCCGCAGCGTCGGCTGGCGGCCGGTGCAGGTGATCGACGTGGTCGCCGGCCGGACCAACCCCTATCGCAACCTCTACGGCATCGACTGATGGCGCAGGCGCAGATCATCGACGGCAAGGTCCACGCCGAACGGGTGCGCGCCGAGGTGGCCGTCCAGGTGGCGCGGCTGAAGGCCGACTACCGGCTGCAGCCCGGCCTGGCCGTGGTGCTGGTGGGCGACGATCCGGCCAGCCAGATCTACGTGCGCTCCAAGGGCGAGCACTCCCTGGCGGTGGGCATGCACTCGGTGACCCACCGGCTGCCCGACACGACCAGTCAGCACGACCTGATGCGGCTGGTGGGCGAACTCAACGCCGACCCGGCGATCCACGGCATCCTGGTGCAGCTTCCGCTTCCCAAGGGGCTCGACGAGAAGGCGGTGCTGGCGGCGATCAACCCGGACAAGGACGTGGACGGCCTGCATGTGCTCAACGCCGGGCGGCTGGTCAGCGGCCTGCCGGCGCTGGTCCCCTGCACGCCGCTGGGCGCGATGATCCTGCTGCGCGAGACCCTGGGCGACCTGACCGGCAAGCGCGCCGTGGTGGTGGGCAGATCGGTGTTGGTGGGCAAGCCCGTGGCGCAGCTCCTGCTGGCCGCCGACTGCACGGTGACCATCGCCCACTCGCGCACCGTCGACCTGCCGGCGGTGTGCCGCGAGGCCGACATCCTGGTCGCCGCCGTGGGCCGGCCCCGGATGATCCGCGGCGACTGGATCAAGCCGGGCGCCGCGGTCATCGACGTGGGCATCAACCGGGTGCCGTTCGACGATCCGGTCAAAGCCGCCGCGGGCCGCACCAAGGTCGTGGGTGACGTGCACTTCAAGGAAGCTTGTCAGGTGGCCGGCTGGATCACCCCCGTGCCCGGCGGCGTCGGCCTGATGACCGTCGCCGTCCTGCTGCAGAACACCGTCACCGCCGCCATGCGGCAGGCCGGGATCACGACCTAGGGTGAGAATCTGACGAGTTCCAGCCGACGAGCGGACATTCCGAATGACTGAGTCGGGTGGCAAGCGGACGTTGCCGCTCCAAGCTGCCGCCGCAGCTTGGCCGTTGACGGCTCGCAGCTAGTCGAACACGGTTCTGGCTGCGGTTGGGGGGCTGCGCGAATGGCTGAAGGTGACACAGGCGCGAGGCCTGGACGGACTCGTCGGTCGGGGTTGCCCACCACCCCCGATCCCATCGAGATCGCCATGGAGGCGGAAGCTTCCGGCCACGCGCCGCGCGGCGTGGCGCACGACTTGCTCAGCGACCAACGGCGCCTGATCCAGGCGGACTTGAAACATCGCGGCTGGCAAATCGCCTCCGAGCGGGCCGGGGTCGCGTTGAAGGTGCTGACCGGGCTGGTAGCGGTGGCTGCCGCCGGCGCCTTGACCGTGATGGCCTTGCACGCGTCTCGCGCCGATGGCGTGG
>NZ_JBKJTG010000025.1:0-7631 GCF_046590535.1 Phenylobacterium sp.
AGGCGTGCAGGGCGAACTGGGCGGCATAGAGCAGCATGGCGCCTCCCAGCCACAGGCTGCCGTAGCGCAGGATCAGGGCCAGCATGCCGAAGGCGGTGATGGCGTCGGCCATCAGGAAGGTCACGCCCAGCGACGCGGGCAACAGCGGCTGGGCGATGAGGATGGTGGTGTTGACCAGGATCAGCAGCGCAGCGACGCGCTCGGCCGTGCCGCCCTTCCACAAGGCAAGGGCGCACGTCGCGATGGCGAAGGCCAGCAAGGCCTGGGCTGGGAGTGATGTCGGCATGATGCTGCGCCCCTAATCTGCATTAGGGGCGCAGCACCAGTTAAATCATTGCAACAATCGGCTGAAGGCTCAGCCGACGTCGCGCATCGAAACCTGGGTGGTCAGGTCCACGCCGGCCGGCTTGTCCATAACGCCCATCTTGGTGCGGATGCCGAGGCGAAGCTTGGCCTCGTTAAGTTCGTTGTGGACGGCGACCATCGAGGTCCGGGCGTCGCCCAGGGCCTTGATTGCGTCGACCAGCCGAGCGGCCGCTTCGTCGGCGAACACCATGGAGGCGTTCACATCCTTGCGGGCCTGCAGCATTTCACTCATCAATTCAGCGGCTTGCGCCAGAGCGCCATCGACGGCGGCTTCGGTCGTAAACAGCTTCTTGGCGACCCGTTGGGCCACAAACGCCTTTTCCATGGGACTGCCTCTCCATTAACGCGACACTCGTTAAGGTAAACGTATGGTGAAGCTACACGCAAACGATTCAAGAGTTGTTAACCACGTTTTCTGCGCCTGAGGGTTGCAGCGTGGCGCCCGAAGCACACTTCGTTAATTCCGCAGGTGACTGAAACGCCAGACCGCCCGCGGCTCGCCGAGGAAGCGAAGCGTTAGGAAAACACCCGTAAGACGGAGGCATGCGTCGCCAGACTAGCGCCATGACCGAGCCGCAGGCCCCCCGGCGATCCGCCCCCGTGGCCACCTTCCATGCGCGGGTGGCGGGGGTAGGTCTGATCACCACCATGGTGGTGCTGGCGGCGGCCTGCCTGACCTTCATGCTGCAGCAGTGGGCGGTATCGCGCACCCAGTCGCACCAAGTCTATACGAGCCTCGGGCGGATCGCGTCGGCCAGCGTCGCGCCGATGATGGCGTCGAAGGAGGAACCCCACCTTCAGATGGCGCTGAGCTCCCTCTCCGCCAGCCCGCGCGTGGTGTCCGCCACCCTGACCGACGCCGAGGGCCGCGTCGTCGGCGGCTATGGTCGCAGCACGCCTGCCACAGGCGAAACCGAGACCATCGAGACCCCGGTGACGCTGAACAGCGCCACCTTGGGCGAACTCGACCTGGTGGTTGAGCGGCCGATGCTGGCGCCGATGCTGCCGCAGTTCATCGCGCTCACCCTGGTGCTGCTGTTCGGCGGCGTGGGCGTGGCGCTGTTCCTGGCCCGCAGCCTGGCCCACCGGGTGATCGCGCCGGTGCAACGGCTGTCGGAGGCCATGAACGAGGTGGCCGCGGGCGGCGGCTTCGCCCCGGTGGACGTGAAGGCCAATGACGCGCTCTTCCAGAGCCTGACCGATAGCTTCAACCACTTGCTGGGCAAGCTGGGCGAGCGCGAGGAAGACCTGAGAGCCGCCATGCGCGACCTGGAGGTCGCCCGCGACGAGGCCGACGCGGCCAATGTGCTGAAGACCCAGTTCCTGGCCAACATGAGCCACGAGATCCGCACCCCGCTGAACGGCGTCCTGGCCATGGCCGAGGTCATGTCCATGGGCGATCTGGCGGACCTGCAGCGCGACCGGCTGGACGTGATCCGCCAGTCCGGCGGCCTGTTGCTGGCGGTGCTGAACGACGTGCTGGACCTCTCGAAGATCGAGGCCGGCAAGCTTTCCCTGATGGTTGAGGATTTCGACCTGGAGCCAACCACGGCGCTGGTGCGGGAGAACTTCGCGGTGGTGGCCGGCAGCAAGGGCCTGAGCTTCCAGGTGGACGTCACCGAGGCGGCTAAAGGTTGGTGGCGCGGCGACGCCGATCGCCTGCGTCAGGTCATGGGCAACCTGGTCTCCAACGCCGTGAAGTTCACTACCGAGGGCGGGGTGCGCGCGATTGTCGACGTGGCCCCCTCCGGCGCCCTGCGGATCGTGGTGCGCGATACGGGCGTGGGCATCGCGCCGGAAAAACTGCCGACCCTGTTCGAGAAGTTCACCCAGGCGGACAATTCCGCCACCCGCCGGTTCGGCGGCACTGGCCTGGGCCTGGCCATCTGCCGCGAGCTGACCCAGATGATGGGCGGTTCCATCGACGTGGAAAGCCGCGAAGGCCATGGCTCGACCTTCACCGTGGAGCTGCCGCTGGAGCGCGGCGAACCAGTCACCGAGGTTGCGCCCGACCCGGTGGCGCCGGTCACCGAGGGCTCGCTTCGCCTGCTGGCCGCCGAAGACAATGCGACGAACCAGCAGGTGCTGGCCGCGGTGATGGGCTCGCTAGGCATCGACATCGACATCGTCGCCGACGGCAAGGCGGCCGTGGAGGCTTGGCGCGACGGCGGTTACGACCTGATCCTGATGGACATCCAGATGCCGGTGATGGACGGCATCGCCGCGGCCCGCAAGATCCGCGCCGTGGAGCAGAAGGATGGCCGCAAACGCACGCCGATCGTCGCCCTGACCGCCAACGCCCTTACCCACCAGATCGAGGAATACCTGGCCGCGGGCATGGACGACCACGTGGCCAAGCCCATCGAGATCGCCAAGCTCTACGAGGCGATCAGCAACGCGCTGACCGCCGCGGCCACCGGCGCGCCGACCGCCCGCAAGCGCCGCCGGGCCGCCTGACCCGGCGCTCATCAAGCTGAACGGCGCACAACCCCGCGGCTCAGACGGGCTTCACCCGCAAAATGGTCCTCTGCAGCTCACGAAGCCGGCGTCCCGGCTTTGCGAAAAGTTCAGGAGGACCTCAAGATGAAGACGTTTTTGCTCTCGATGGCCGCTGCCGCCGCGCTGACCGCCGTGGCCGCGCCCGCGTCCGCCCAATCCTATGACCAGTCCGACCGCCGCTACGAGCAGCCCTACGGCCGCGACCATGTGTCGATCAACCAGCGCCAGGAACGCCTTGAGCGCCGGCTCGAACGGGGCGTGATGCGCGGCGACCTGACCCGCAACGAAGCGCGCCGGCTGCACATGCAGGCTCGCGAGGTCGCCCACCTGGAAGCCCGCTACCGGGTGAACGGCTTGAACAGCTGGGAGCGCGCGGACCTGGATCGCCGTTTCGACCGGCTGGAGGCGATGGTTCGCTTCGAGCGTCGCGACGGTGACAACCGCCGGGATTACGGCCGCCGGGACGACGACGATCGCCGCTACGCGCGCCGCGACCGCGACTAAGCTCGCCGGGTGCAGGACCTGGCAGCAGCGCCTCCGGAGAAATCTGGGGGCGTCTTGCTATGCGGGCGCCACCCGCAGGGTCCCGTCCAGCACAGTGACGGCGCGGCCGAGGAGCAGCACCCTCGCGCCCCGGGCCTCACACTCCAGGTCGCCGCCACGTCCGGGGTAGGCCTGGTGGAAGACCACCCGCGCACGCCCCAGCTTGTCAGCGAACAGCGGCGCCAAAATGCAGTGGAGCGAGCCGGTGGCGGGATCCTCGGCGATGCCGGACCCGGGAGCGAAGAACCGGCTGACCACATCGTAGGGCCGTCCAGAATCCGCAAGCGCAGCGACGCCGACATTGCCGCGCCCGCCGGTGGCGCAGCTGGAGACCCGGTTGAGGGCCGCAAAGTCGGGTGACAGGGCCCGCACCTGGGCCTCGTCAGCCAGCAGGGCCACCAGATAGGCCGAGGCCCAGACCTCGGTGGGTTCGACGCCCAGGGCCTCAGCGAGCCCCGGCGGGGTTTCGATCCGCGTAGGCGGCTGAGCGGGGAAGTCCATCTCGTAGAGGTCGCCGTTCCGGGCCACCGTCAGCGGACCCGACGCGGTGTCGAAGGTCACCGGCGGGGCGCCCGCCAGTTCCTCCAGCAATACATGGCCGGCGGCCAGGGTGGCGTGGCCGCAGAGTGGGACCTCCAGGGCCGGGGTGAACCAGCGCAGGCCGAAGCGGGCGGGATCGGTTGTGCGAAGCAGGAAGGCGGTCTCGGCCTGGTTGTTCTCCGCCGCCAGGGCTTGCATCCAGGCCGCGTCGGGCCAGGCCGCGAAAGGCTCGACCACGCAGGCGGGATTGCCGCGGAACGGGGCGGCGGCGAAGGCGTCGACGGTCCACTGGCGCATGGGAAGTCTCCTGAAGACCCCATGTCGACGCCGGACGGGCGGACGGCAAGGTCCAGTTGGTAGGCGGCGGCCCTAGTCCCGGACCACGTGGATCTCCGGCCAGCGGGCCAGCGCCGAGGCGGCGGTGCGGTCGAATCCCTCGGTCGGCCGTCGCGGATTGGGCCGCATCCGCAGGGCGAACAGGTCCTCCAGCCCGAAGGGGGCCACGACGGTGAGGGTGTCATCGGGCTCCAGCCGCACGCCCACGGCGAACAGCGGGCTGACGAACCGCTCCAGCGCCTCCGCGCTATGGGCGAGCGGGGCGTAGGCCTCAGCGAACTTGTCCTCGAACCACAGGTGCACCCGCGCCTGGTTGCGCACCTCCACCATCTCGCGGAGCGGCGGCTGGCAGGCGGCCGCCACCCGCCGGATCACCGCGTCCTCCGCCTCGTAGGAGGTGTCAGGGTCGAAGTAGCCCAGGTCGTAGTCCTTGATCCCGTAGTCGAGGTCGCGCCCCGTCCGGTCGTTCAGCACGCGCTGATAGACCGCGCCGGAGAACAGCAGCCAGTCTGGCAGGGCCAGGTCGCGGGCCGTGCGCAGCACCCGCATCAGCGGCTCGGAGCGCCGCAGGACGGCCGCAAGCTCTTCGGTGAGATCGCCGCTCACGCGCGCCCCCGCAGCGGCCAGCCGTGGTCGAGCGGGCCATGGCCTGCGCCGAACCCCGGCGCGTGCAGCATGGCCTCGTGCACATAGTCCCAGGCCCGCGCCACCGCGGCGGCCAGAGGCAGCCCCTGAGCCAGGCCGGTGGCGCAGGCCGAGGCCAGGGTGCAGCCGGTGCCGTGGGTGTGGCGGGTGTCGATGCGCTCGCCCTCGAAGACGGTCTCGCCGGCGGGCGTCATCAGGAGGTCGATGACGCGGTCCCCCGGCAAATGGCCGCCCTTCATCAGGACGGCCCGGGCGCCGGCGGCCAGCAGGGCCTCGCCGGCCCGGCGCAGGCCGTCGGTGTCGGAGACGGTCAGGCCGGTCAGCGCCTCGGCCTCCGGCGCATTGGGGGTCAGCAGAGCCGCGCGGGGTACCAGAAGCCGCTTCACCGCCTGGGCGGCGTCGGCGGCCAGCAGGGCGACGCCGCCCTTGGCGGTCATCACCGGGTCGATCACGGCGGTGACCCCAGGCGCTGCGTCCAGCAGGCGGGCGACCAGCTCCACCGTGGCCACATCGCCCAGCATGCCGGTCTTGATCGCGTCGGCGCCGATGTCATCCAGCACGGCGCGGGCCTGAGCCTCGATCACCTCGATGGGGATAGGATGGACGCCGGTGACGCCCAGGGTGTTCTGCACGGTGATAGCGGTGATGGCGGTGGCGGCGTAACCGCCCAGCGCGGTGACCGTCTTGATGTCCGCCTGGACGCCCGCGCCGCCGCTGGAATCGGAACCAGCGATGATCAGGACTCGGCCCAGGGACTGCATGGGCGGGCGATAGCGCGCCCGGGCCGGCGATGCATCAGGATTTCGCGGCGGCGATGGCCCGCCAGACGATGAGCGCCTGAGCGGTCTCGCGCACGTCGTGGACCCGCACCGCGGCTACCCCCGCCGCCACACCGGCCAGGGCCGCGGCCAGGGAACCGCCGAGGCGGCCGTCCGGCGCGCCGCCCGCTGGGTCCAGGGCGGCGATGAACCGCTTGCGGCTAACCCCCAGCAGGACCGGGAAGCCCAGGGCGACGATCCGGTCGAGGCCGCCCAGCAGCGGCAGGTTGTGGCGGGTCATGTGCTTGCCGAAGCCGATCCCCGGATCGAGCCAGATGCGGTCGCGGGCGACACCCGCAGCGATCGCCGCCTCGGCGCGGGCGGTCAGGAACGCCGCCACCTCGGCGACCACGTCGTCATAGCGCGGCTCGGCCTGCATGGTGCGGGGCTCGCCCTGCAGGTGCATGAGCACCACCTCGCAGCCCAGCTCGGCCGCCGTGGCGAGGCTGTCGGGGACGTGGCGAAGCGCGGTGACGTCGTTCCACATTGTGGCGCCGGCGGCCATGGCGGCGCGGGCCACGGCGGGCTTCATGGTGTCGACGGAGATCGGCAGGGCGCTCTCGGCGCGGATCGCGGCGATCAGCGGGACCACCCGGGCGATCTCGTCCGCCGGGCTCACCGGGTCGGCACCCGGGCGGGTGGACTCCCCGCCGATATCCAGCAGATCGGCGCCGTCGGCGATCAGCGCCCGGGCGTGGGCCAGGGCGGCGGCCGGCGCGGCGAACCGGCCCCCCTCGGAGAAGCTGTCAGGGGTGACGTTGACCACGCCCATGACGAGGGGCCGAGCGGCGGTGGCGGGGCGGTCAGGCATGTGGCGCACGGCGACAGCGTGTTCGGCAGGGACGCGAGGGGAGATCGCGCCTCTAAGCCGGTTCGGGGCTGGCCGGCCGGGGCGAGATCGGCACGGCGACGGCGGGGCCGTTGGGGCGCCTGGAGTCCAGTTCGTCGCGCTTGGGGGCGACGCCCTTCAGGGCGTTGATGATCTCGTCGCCGGACAGCGTCTCGTATTCCAGCAGCGCCTTGGCGAGGGTGTGCAGCTCGTCCAGCTTCTCGGTGAGGATGCGCTTGGCCTCGTCGTAGCCGGCCTGCACCAGCCGCTTGACCTCGGCGTCAATGATGTTGGCGGTGGCCTCCGACACGTTCTGGGTGCGCGCCACCGAATGGCCGAGGAAGACCTCCTCCTGATTGTCGCCGTAGGAGACCAGGCCCAGCTCATCGGAATAGCCCCAGCGGGTGACCATGTTGCGGGCCAGGCTGGTGGCCGCCTGAATGTCGCTGGAGGCGCCGGAGGTGATCTTGTCCTTGCCGAAGATCAGCTCCTCGGCGACCCGCCCGCCCATCATGATGGTGAGCTTGGAGGTCATCTGCTGGAAGTTGATCGAATAGCGGTCGGCCTCGGGCAGCTGCATGACCATGCCCAGCGCGCGGCCGCGCGGGATGATGGTGGCCTTGTGCACCGGATCGGTGGCCGGGACGCTGAGCGCCACCAGGGCGTGGCCGCCCTCGTGGTAGGCAGTGAGCTTCTTCTCGTCCTCGGTCATGACCATGGAGCGGCGTTCGGCGCCCATCATGACCTTGTCCTTGGCGTCTTCGAACTCCTGCATCGCGACCAGGCGCTTGTTGCGCCGCGCCGCGAGCAGCGCCGCTTCGTTGACGAGGTTGGCGAGGTCGGCGCCGGAGAAGCCGGGGGTGCCGCGGGCGATCACCTTGACGTCGACGTCGGCGGCCAGGGGCACGTTCTTCATGTGCACGCGCAGGATCCGCTCGCGGCCGTTGACGTCGGGATTGGGCACCACCACCTGGCGGTCGAAGCGGCCGGGCCGCAGCAGGGCCGGGTCCAGCACGTCCGGCCGGTTGGTGGCGGCGATCAGGATGATGCCTTCG
>NZ_JBKJTG010000033.1:0-17155 GCF_046590535.1 Phenylobacterium sp.
CGCCGCGCGCGATCAGAAGGGCGAGAAGAACAAGGTCGTGGCCGTGATCGGCGACGGCTCGATGTCCGCAGGCATGGCCTATGAGGCCATGAACAACGCCTGCGAGACCACCGGCCAGCTGACGGTGATCCTCAACGACAACGACATGTCGATCGCGCCCCCCGTGGGCGGGATGAGCGCCTATATGGCCCGCCTGGTCTCCGGCGGCGGCTACCGCTCGATCCGCAGCCTCGGCAAGGCGGTCTCCAAGGCCTTTCCCAAGCCGATCCAGGAAGCCGCCCGCAAGGCCGAGGAGTACGCCCGCGGCATGGTCACCGGCGGCACCTTCTTCGAGGAGCTCGGCTTCTACTACGTGGGCCCCATCGACGGACACAACATGGACGCCCTGGTCCATGTGCTGCAGAACGCCCGCGCCATCGCCGACAAGCCGGTGCTGGTGCATGTGGTCACCCACAAGGGCAAGGGCTACGCCCCCGCCGAGGCCGCCGCCGACAAGCACCACGCGGTGGTCAAGTTCGACGTGGTTACCGGCCAGCAGGCCAAGCCCGCCCAGGCCATCGCCCCCAGCTACACCAAGGTGTTCGCGCTTGAGCTGATCAAGCAGGCGGAGCGCGACGAGAAGATCGTGGCGATCACCGCGGCCATGCCCTCCGGCACCGGCCTGGACCTGTTCGCCCAGCGCTTCCCGGAGCGGACCTTCGACGTCGGCATCGCCGAGCAGCACGCGGTGACCTTCGCCGCCGGCCTCGCCGCCGAGGGAATGAAGCCGTTCGCGGCGATCTATTCGACCTTCCTGCAGCGCGGCTACGACCAGGTGGTTCACGACGTGGCCATCCAGCGCCTGCCGGTGCGCTTCGCCATGGACCGAGCGGGCCTGGTCGGCGCCGATGGCCCGACCCACGCCGGCTCCTTCGACATCGGCTTCATGGGGGCGCTGCCCGGCATGGTGCTGATGGCCGCCGCCGACGAGGCCGAGCTGGCCCGCATGGTGGCCACCGCCGCGGCCATCGACGACCGCCCCTCGGCGTTCCGCTATCCACGCGGCGAGGGCGTGGGGGTGGAGATCCCCGACGTAGCCGAGCCGCTGGAGATCGGCCGCGGCCGGATCGTGCGCGAGGGCGCGGCGCTGGCCATCCTGTCGTTCGGTACGCGCTTGGCCGAGTGCCTGAAGGCCGCCGACCTGTTGGCGGCGCGAGGGTTCTCCGTCACAGTCGCCGACGCCCGCTTCGCCAAGCCCCTGGACGTGGATCTGGTGCTGCGCCTGGCCCGCGAGCACGAGGCGCTGATAACCGTGGAGGAAGGCGCCATGGGTGGGTTCGGGGCGTTCGTCCTGCAGGCCCTCGCCGAGCACGGCGCCCTGGACCGCGGGCTGAAGGTCCGCACGCTCACCCTACCGGACATCTTCCAGGACCACGACAAGCCGGACGCCATGTACGCCCAGGCCGGCCTCGACGCCGAGGGCATCGTCCGCGGCGCCCTGGCGGCGCTGGGGGTCGGCGCCGCCTCGGCCGCCGGCCGCAGGGCCTAGCGGGCCGCCAGCGCGGCCTTCACCTCCTCGACGATCGGGCGCCAGTCGCCGGGCGTCCGCTGCCGGAAGAGCCGCATGGTCGGGTACCAGGGGCTGTCGCTGCGATCACGCATCCAGCGCCAGTCGGTGCGCAGCGCCGGCAGCAACGTCCAGCACGGCTTGCCCATGGCCCCGGCCAGGTGGGCGGCGGCGGTGTCCACGGAGATCACCAAGTCGAGCTGGTCGATAACTGCGGCGGTGTCGGCCAGATCCTGGGCGCTGGTGTCCTCGGGCCGCAGGCTGACGCAGCCCAGGTCCAGGAGTTCGTCCGCCAGCTCGCGCGATAGGCTTTTCTCGGCGCCGTTAAAGCCCGCGGCGCTGGCCTGCCAGGCGAGACCGACGCCAGAAAAGCCGCGCCAGCGCGCCCGCCGCTCAGGCCGGGCGAAGAGGTAGGGTGCGGCAGGCAGGGTCTCCAGGGTGATCCCCAACCGGGCCGGCAGGCTGAAGTAGCGGGTCCAGCAATCGTGACGCGGGACGGACGCCGCTTCGCCGGCGGCGATTCCGACCACGGCGTCCACGCCCGGCGCCGTTTCCAGCACGGAAACCAGGGGCGGGCGGCAGGCCAGGGTGACAAGCCCGGCGCCGCGCGCCTTCAGCGTCTGCGCGAACCGGGCCATCTGGATCTGGTCGCCCAGGGCCTGTTCGACGGCAACCAGCACCGAGCGGCCGGCCAGCGGCTCGCCGCGCCACTCCGGGTACGGCAGAGCGACCTGGGGTACGGCGCCCTCCTGGACCTCCAGCCTCGCCTCCATCAGGGGCCAGCCCTCCGCGAATCGGCCGACCGAGAGCAACAGCGCGGCCAGGGCAAGGGTGGCGCCGGGATCCCCGGGCCGCAGCGCCAGGGCGACGCGGAACGCCTGCTCGGCCTCGTCCAAGCGGCCCTGGGCGGCGAGCAACGAGCCCATGAGGCGCTTGACGACGGGATCGTCAGGCCGGTGTCCGGCGGCCATGGCGAGCCAGTGCTCCGCCCCCGCATAGTCACCGGTGGCTTCCAGGCACATGGCGAGGTTCTGGGCGAGGTTGACGGTGAGGTGGGTCTTGGCGAGGGCCGCATAAATCCGCGCCGCCTCGGCGTAGCGGCGCGCCTGCTGCAGGTCGAAGGCCTCGGCGAAACGCGCGGACACGGGGCTCGTCATAGCCGCCCCTAGCACGGGTCAGGCGGTGCGGCAGCTTTCCACGAAGCGGCGGCTCTGGGCACGGTCGGCGGCGGGCAGGGCTGTGGGCCGGGCGCCGGCGCCCACGGCCAGCTGGCCGGTGCGGGCGAAGCTGGCCAGCACCGGATCCGAAGCGCGGGCGCTGGCTTCCAGGATCGGGGCGTGCAGGCCAGGCGCGGACTGGGCTGCCAAGCGAGCGACCGCGCCGCCGGACGCAAGCTGCAGGGTCTGTGCGCGGCCAGCTTCGAAGCCCATCAAGGAGACCTGCACCGCGCCGGACCGCGGCTGGCAGGTCATCATCAAGACGACGTTGTCACTGGCCGGCGCGCCGAAGGCGAGCTTGACGCCCTCACTCTCCGTGGCGTCGAGGAACCAGGCCATGCCTGCCATGGCCTGCGGCGCGGTCTGGTGGGCGCAGGCGGCCAGCGTGCAGGACGCGATCAGGCCCAGGATTGCATTGCGGCGCATGACGACCCTCCGCTGAAGGAAAGCCGCCAGGGCGCGCTTCGGTTCCTAGAGCGCTTTCCGACGCCGAACCGGCGGCCACTTCGGCGGGAAGCGCTCTAGAAGGGCGAGAAGCGCTCCACCAGGGACTGGCCGGCCGGCGTCTTCTGCACGCGGCTAATGTCGCCGCGGCCGCCATAGCTGATGCGAGCCTCGGCGATCTGGGTGTGGCGGATGGTGTTCGAGGACGAAATGTCCTCCGGCCGGACGATCCCGGAGACGGTGAGCTGGCGAAGCTCTGCGTTGGTGCGCACCTCCTGGGTGCCCTGGATCATCATGTTGCCATTGGGCAGCATGCCGGTGACCACCGCGGCGATGGTGAGTGTGATCTTCTCGGCCCGGTTGACGGCGCCGGCCCCGGTGTTGGCCGACTTCGACGCCGTCTCGATGGCGTTGGCCGGGTCGAACCCGCCCGGCAGGATCTTGCCCAGGGTGGATTCCAGCCCGAAGAAATG
Organism: Phenylobacterium sp.; assembly: GCF_046590535.1. Classification (GTDB taxonomy): domain Bacteria; phylum Pseudomonadota; class Alphaproteobacteria; order Caulobacterales; family Caulobacteraceae; genus Phenylobacterium. The sequence goes on from NZ_JBKJTG010000033.1 coordinate 3,681, forward strand.
CGGCACGCCGGCGGTGACGCCCGAGGAGCGCGAGCTGGTCGAGGAATTGATGGTCTTGGCGCTGTCGTCGATATCGATCTGCACGGTGAGGATATCGCCCACCCGACCGGCGCGCTGGTCGACGAAGAAGGCCCGGGCGCCGGAGCGCCACAGGGAATTGGCGCTGGCGGCCTGCGGCAGGGGTTCGCGCACCGAGGCCAGCATCATCAGCGACTGCTCGCGCGGCACCAGGGCGGCAGGATAACCGACGGGGGCGAGCTCAGGGCCCTTCACCGCCTCCACGACGGTGGAGCAGGCGGTGAGCGGCGCGAGGGCGGCTAGGGCCAGGGTACGCAGACGCATGACGACAGCTTCCTTCAACGGAGCGCGTAACGGGACGAACGGGTCAGCTTGATCTGGTCGGCGGCGGGACCCACCACGGCCTGGCCCGGACCGGTGACCAGCGCCTGGACGACCTTTTTCGAGGTGGTGTTCTGGACGTTAACCATCTCGCCCACGCCCGCGGCGGTCATCGCCTTGCCCTGCAGCGACAGCGAGATGCCGCCGTCCTGATAGGTGATGGTGACGATCTCGCCCTGCTTGATCACCTGGGCGGCGGCCACGTCACGGCCGGCCACCGAGGCCCCGGCCCGCAAGGCGCGCTTAGCGGCCAGGCCGATCACGGCGTCGGGGTCGGCGGGGGCGTCGGTGGGCGCAGCCGCAGCTTTTGCCCAGATCACGTCCTGCGGCTGCACCAGCTCGCCGGCGGCGAGGTTGCGGGCCCAGGTGAGCACGTCGACATTGCCGCGCGCCGCCGTGGCGCCGGCGGCAGTCGCACCGCCGCGGACCACGATCTTGCGCAGGCCCTCGGCGTTGGCCCAGTCGAGGCCGGCCCGGCGGGCGGCGAGTTGCACCGCGGCGGCGTCGAGCATCAGGCTGGCCCCCGGACGTGATGCGACCGGGATTCTGGCGGCGGCGCCTGCGCCCTCGAACAGGTCGCCCAGGGTGACCAGGCCATCGGCGTCGATGGGGTCGGCCTTCAGCGCCACCGGCTGGCCGGCCAGGGCCGGGTCGGCGAGGGCCAAAGCGCAGATCAGAGTGGCGAGCGTGCGCATGGCTTAGGACTTCACCTGGTTGGCGGTGGCCAGCATGTTGTCGGCGGTGGAGATCACCTTGGAATTCATCTCGTAAGCCCGCTGGGCGACGATCAGGGCGGTGATCTCGGACACCGCGTCGACGTTGGAGGCCTCGGTGTAGCCCTGCAGCAGGGTCCCCACCCCGTTGGCGCCAGGGGTGCCTGTCGTGGCCGGGCCGGAGGCGGCGGTTTCCTTGAAGAGGTTGGAGCCCTGGGCCGAGAGGCCGCCCTCGTTCACGAAGGTGGCCAGTTCGATCTGGCCCACGATGGAGGGCGCGGTCTGGCCCGCCTGGCTGACCTGCACCTGGCCGGACTTGGAGATGGAGACGGCGGTGGCGTCCGCCGGGATCGAGATGGCCGGCTGGATCTGATAGCCGTCCGGCGTCACCAACTGGCCCTGGTCGTTGAGCGCCAGGTTGCCGGCGCGGGTGTAGCCGTTCTCACCTGAGGGCAGCAGCACCTGGAAGTAGCCGCGGCCATCAATGGCCATGTCGAACTGGTTGTCGGTGCGGGTCAGCGACCCTTGCGTGGAGATGCGGTAGACCGAGCCCGCCTTGACGCCCGCGCCCACCTGCACGCCGGTGGGGACGATGGTGCCCTGGTCCGACGACTGGGCGCCGGCCTGCTGGATGGTCTGGTAGAGCAGGTCCTGGAACTCGGCCCGCTGGCGCTTGAACGCCACGGTGTTCATGTTGGCGATGTTGTTCGAGATGACCTCGACGTTCATCTGCTGGGCGGCCATGCCCGTGGCGGCCGTACGAAGCGCTTGCATCGGTCAGATTTCCCTTACTGCGCCCGGCCCATGCGCTCGACGGTGCGGCGTGCAAGCTCGGACTCTGAATCCATCATTCGCGAGGTCCGCTCGTAGGCCCGGGAGACCTCGATCATCCGGGTGATCTCCAGGATGGGCTGCACATTGGAGCCCTCCAGCATGCCCTGGCGCACCCGCGCCTCGGCGGCCGGCTGGGCCTGCAGGTTCGAGGTGTTCTGGAAGAGGTTGTCGCCGGTCTTCTCCAGCGCGCTCAGGCTCTCGAAGGTGAAGACCCCGACCTTGCCGACCCGCTCATCGCCCTGGCTGACCGTGCCATCAGCGGCGATGGAGACCTGGCCCTTCTCAGGATTCAGCGTGATCTCGCCGCCGCCGTCGTCCAGCACCGCCGCCCCGCCCTGGGTGACCAGCCGGCCGATCTCGTCCGTGCGCAGCCGGCCGTCGCGGGTGAAGCGCTCGCCACCCTCGGCGGTAACCTTGAAGAAGCCCTGGCCCTCGATCGCCAGGTCCAGCGGCGCGTCGGTGCGGCGCAGGGCTCCCTGGCCGAAGTCGCGGGCCACGCCGTCGGCAGTGACGAACTTCACTGGGCTGGACCCGCCCAGGGCGAAGGGCGGGGACCTGGGGTCGGTCTTCTGCATCAGCGACTCGACCTTGAAGCCGGTGGTGTCGCTGTTGGCGATGTTGTTGGCGACGATGTCCATCTCGCGCCGAAGCACCATCTGGTGCGACAATCCGACGTAGAGTGTGTTGTCCATGAAACGCAGGCCTTGGCGGAACGGTTTTCCCACCCTCTCGTCTGCAAACTTCGGGCCAACCGGAAACGGCAGCAAAATCAACAGACAACAAAGTTAACGGGCGCCCATGGGCGGAAACTGCCGGGCAGGCTTGGTCGCCGTTCATTTCCGTTAAGAACGGCTTCTTAACCAAACTCGGGCCATGCGTGGGCGGGCTAGGATTCTAAGGAACGCGCGCGTGGCCGAAGACAAGGTCAAGGAGGCCCCCGAAGAGGAGGCCGTCGAGGGCGAAGACGGCGAGGCCGCCAAGCCCAAGAAAAAGCTGTCGATGAAGATGATGCTCATCGCCGGCGCCGGCGCCTTCGTGGTGCTGGGCGGCGGCGGGGGGGCGGCCTTCGTCTTCCTCAAGCCCAAGCCCGATGAAGCGCACGCCGAGAAGGGCGCCAAGAAGGAAAAGAAGAAGGGCAAGGACGAGAAGGGCGGCCACGGCGAGAAGGGCGGCGAGCCCGGAGCCGCGCAGGTGCGCGATGGCCCCGATGGCGTCGTCTTCTACACCATGCCCGACGTGGTGGTGAACATGCAGACCGCCGACGGCCGGCCGACGTTCCTGAAGCTGAAGCTCACCCTGGAGCTTCCTGACAGCCACGCGATCGAGACGCTCGACCCGAACATGCCCAGGCTCCAGGACATGTTCCAGACCTTCCTGCGAGAGCTGCGTCCGGAGGATCTTTCCGGCAGCCAGGGCTCCTATCAGCTGCGCATGGAGATCCTGCGCCGGGTCAACCTGGTGATCTCGCCTACCAAGGCGAACGCCGTCCTGATCGAGGAGATGCTGATCAACTAGCCGCCCTCAGCCGAGGGCGCTGTTGCGTAGCGAGCGCATGGCCGACGAACCCGAACCTCAAGCCGAGACGACCACAGCCCCTGAGGCCGACGCCCCGGCGTGGGCGGGCGAGGCCGCGCCGGCGCCTGCGGGCCTTATCGGGTCGGAGCGGATCCTCAACCAGGACGAGATCGACAGCCTGCTGGGCTTCGACCTCTCCGATGAGGAGGCCTCCGAGCGCACCGGCATCCGGGCGATCATCAACTCGGCCCTGGTCTCCTATGAGCGCCTGCCGATGCTGGAGATCGTCTTCGACCGGCTGGTCCGGCTGATGACGACGAGCCTGCGCAATTTCACCTCCGACAATGTCGAGGTGAGCCTGGACAACATCTCGTCGATCCGCTTCGGTGACTATCTGAACTCGATCCCGCTGCCCGCGATCCTGTCGGTGTTCCGGGCCGAGGAGCTGAACAACTACGGCCTGCTGACGGTCGATTCCAACCTGATCTACTCCATCGTCGACGTCCTTCTGGGCGGGCGGCGCGGCACCGCGGCCATGCGCATCGAGGGCCGGCCCTACACCACCATCGAGCGCGTCCTGGTGCAGCGCATGGTCGAGGTCGTGCTGGCCGACGCCCGCGAGGCCTTCGAGCCGCTGACCCCGGTGACATTCACCCTGGACCGGCTGGAGACCAACCCCCGCTTCGCCGCCATCGCCCGGCCGGCCAACGCCGCCATCCTGGTGAAGCTGCGCATCGACATGGAAGACCGCGGCGGGCGCATCGAGCTCTTGCTGCCCTACGCCACCCTGGAGCCCATCCGGAAGATGCTGCTGCAGCAGTTCATGGGCGAGAAGTTCGGCCGCGACAACATCTGGGAAGGCCACTTGGCCACCGAGCTGTGGACCACGAACATGGAGGTCCGTGCCGTGCTCGACGAGCAGCAGGTAGGCCTTCGGCAGGTGCTGGAGATGAAGGTGGGCGACACCATCATGCTCAACGCCACCCCCGACAGCCTGATCGAGCTGCGCGCCGGGACCATACCCCTGACGCGGGGCCGCATGGGCCGCCGCAATTCCCACATCGCCGTCCGCGTGGAGGCGCCCCTGACGCCCAGCGCCCGGCAAGCCGTGCAGAGGTTCTCATGAGCATCATCGGCATCGTCCTGAACGTGCTCCTGGCCACGCTACTGATGGCGGCGCTGGGCATGGGCTGGCGACTGAACCGGCGCCTGCAGGCGTTGCGCGACAGCCATGACGGCTTCGCCATCGCGGTGCGCGAACTCAACACCGCCGCCGAGCGGGCCGAACAGGGCCTCGCCGACCTGCGCGCCGCCACCGACGAGGCCACCGACGTACTGGGCGACCGCATCGAGAAAGGCCGCGCGCTGGCCGCGCGGCTGGACGGCCTGATCCAGACGGGCCGCTCGACGGCGCGGCCCGTGGCGCAACCCGAGGCCGACCCCGCCGCGGAGCGCCGGCTGGGCGCCTTGCTCGCCGCCGCCCGTGAGGGCCGCGGCCAACCCGACCGCCTGGCGCCGCGCGCACCGCTGGCCCTGCACGCCACCATCGATCCCGAGGATGACCTCTTTGAGGACGCGCCGCTCACCCTGGACGGTCACCGTGGAGCGCGCCGGTGAGGAACATTCCGCGCATCCTGCCGCTGGTTGGGGTCGCCATCGGGGGTGTCCTGGCGGTGAACGCCCTGGCTGGCGCCCGGGACCTGCCGAGCCTGCTCACCGGCGCCCAGGCCTTCGCCGAGGAAGCCGGCAAGGGCGCCAAGCCCGCCAAGGGCGAATCCGCCGCCAAGGCAGATGATAAGGCGAAGACCGGCGAGGCCAAGGACGCGGTCGCCGCCCTGCTGCCGCCGCCCAGCCTGAAGCCCAAGGCGGTCTGCGCGCCCACCGCGGCGGAACTGGCCAAGGAGGCCGGCCTCTCGCCCGCCGAGCTGCAGGTGCTGCAGAGTCTTGGCGAGCGACGCGGCCAGCTCGACCAGCGCGAGGGCCAGCTCGACATGCAGCTCGCCCTGTTGGCCGCCGCGGAGGCCAAGCTCGACGCCAAGGTCAAGGCGTTGAACGGCCTGAAAGGCGACATCAACAGCCTGCTCGTCCAGGCCAACAGCAAGGAAGCCGCCGAGATCGACCGGCTGGTGCGGGTCTTCGAAGGCATGAAGGCCAAGGACGCCGCGCCGCGGATGACCGTTCTGGACGACAGCGTGCGCCTGCCAATCGCCGCCAAGATGAAGGAGCGCGCGCTCTCCGCTGTCATCGCCCAGATGCCGGCCAACGAGGCCAAGAAGCTCACAGAGGCGCTGGCCAAGCGCTTCACCGACGCCCAGGCCGCCGCCGCCAACGCCACGAAAATCCTCGCCAACCAGACCTCCGCTCCGCCAGCCCAGGCCGCCGCCCCGACGCCGGCCCCGCCGAAACGCGCGGCCGCGAAGCCTGCCCCCCGCAAGAAGGCGCCAGCGGCCCAGACCGCGGCGGCCAAAACCGCGCCGCCTATGGCGCCCAGCGTCCCGCCGGCCGCTGCGCCGACACCGGCCGTCGCGCCGCCGGCCAAGGCCGGCTAGCCAATGCGCCTGCGCCAGGCCCTGCACTCCGGCGTCGCCGCGATCTGCATCGCCAGCACCGCGGCGCCGATCGGGTTCGCCGCGCCCACCGCCGGCGTCCCGGCCCAGGGCCCGCTGGATGTGCGCGTGGCCCAGGCCAAAGCCTTCTCGCGCATCGAATTCCACTGGAAGGGCGCCGTGAGCGCGACCACCCGGCGCGATGGCCAGACCCTGACCTTCAGCTTCAACCGCGACGCCGACCCAGACATCTCGCGCCTACGCACCTCGCCGCCGCGCTGGGTGAAGACCGCCGAGAAGCGCCATGCGGCCGGCCGGTTGCAGGTGGTGGTCACCCTCGCCGACGACGCTGAGGCAAAGGTGGGTTCCGCCGACGGCGCCACCTACGTCAACTTTTTCGAAAAGCCTGCTCCCGATCCGGCGGCGCTCAAGGCCCTGGAAACCGCCGCCGTCGAGGCCGAGCCTGACCGGCCGAACCCGATCCCGGCCGGCGGGGTCGTTCGGATGGCCGCCACCGTGGCCAACGGCCAGGCCCTGCTCGCCTTCACCTGGGCCAATCCGGCCGGCGTCGCGGTGTTCCGGCGCGGCGACGCGGTGTGGGTAGTGTTCGACGCCACCGCCACCCTGGATGTGGCCCAGGCGCCCAGGGGCCTGCGCCAGTTCTCCAGCCTGCAAGCGTTCAAGGGCGCCGACTACGCGGCGATCCGCATCGAGGCCGCCCGCGACGTGCCGGTGTTCGCCACCAGCACCGGCAACACCTGGACCATCGCCCTGGGCCCCGGCGCCCAGAGCCAGCCGACCCTCGTGCGCCTCGCCCGAGAGGGTGCGGGCGCTGCGGCGGTGCTGAAGGCGCCGGTGGCCGGGGCCACGCGGGTAGTGCGGGTGACCGATCCGGTGGTCGGCGACACCCTGAGCGTGGTCACCGCCCTGGGCCCCTCCAAGGGCCTGCCGTCCCGCCGCGACTATGTGCAGATGGCGCTGCTGCCCTCGGTGCAAGGCCTGGCGGCTGAAGCCTACGTGGAGGACCTCGCCGTCGAGCGCGAGGGCGACATTGTCCGCTTCGGCCGGCCCAAGGGGCTGGCCCTGTCCCCGACCTGGGCCACACAGGACAAGGCGCAGGCCCAATTGGGCGCGCCGATGCCGGCCGCCATGCCAGCCCTGGTGGACCACACCAACTGGTCGAAGACTGGCCCCAAGGGTTTCCTGGCGCGCTACAACGCCCTGCTTTCCGCCGCCACAGTGGAGGGCGGCGACAAGGCCCGGGCCGCCCCGGTGGCCGCGCGCATGGCGCTGGCCCGCTTCCTGGTGGGTTCAGAGCTTTCCTTCGAGGCCATCGGCGTGCTTAACGACCTGGCCCGCGCCCATCCCGAGACGATGGACGACCCCGAGTTCCGCGGCCTGCGCGGCGTCGCCAGGGTGCTGGCCCGCCGCTACAAGGAGGCCGAGGCCGACTTTTCCTCGCCGGTGCTGGCCGACGATCCGTCGAGCGCGCTCTGGCGGTCGTACGTGGCCGTGCAGCAGGCCCAGTGGCCGGAAGCCCGCGCCCAGTTCGCCAAGGGCGCGGAGTCCTTCGCCCTGTTCTCGCCGGTCTGGAGGGCGCGCTTCGCCCGCGCCGACGCCCAGGCGGCCCTGGCGCAGGGTGACCTGCCGGGCGCGGAGGCGCGCATCCGCCTGGCCCTGATGGACAAGACCGATCCACTGGAAGAACTCGCCACCCGGCTCGTCCAGGCCCGGATCATCGAGCTGCAGGGCCACAAGGACCGGGCGCTTCGGATGTACGCCGCCATCGCCACGGCGCCCACCGAGGCCATCTCGGCCCCGGCGCTGATGCGCGCCACCCAGATCCGCCTGGAGACCGGCAAGGTCACGCCGGTGCAGGCCGCCGCCGTGTTCGACGGCCTGCGTTACCGCTGGCGCGGCGACGCCACCGAACTGGAGACCATCCGCGCGCTCGGCCAGCTCTACCTGGGGCAGGGCCGTTACCGCGAGGCGCTGGAGGCGCTGCGCTCGGCCGGCATGCGTCTGCCCGACCTGCCCGAGGCGCTGCAGCTGCAGTCCGACCTCGCCGCCGCCTTCCGCGCCCTCTTCCTGGACGGCACGGCCGACGGGCTGGAGCCGATCCAGGCGCTGGCGCTGTTCTACGATTTCAAGGAACTCACCCCCATCGGCGCCGACGGCGACCTGATGGTCCGCAAGCTGGTCCGCCGGCTGGTGGATGTGGACCTCCTGGGCCAGGCCGCCCAGCTCCTCAAGTACCAGGTGGAGAACCGCCTCGACGGCGTGCCCCGCGCCCAGGTGGCGACGGACCTCGCCGTAATCTACCTGATGGACCGCAAGCCGGAAGCCGCGATCCAGGCGATCAATTCCTCACGCACCACCATCCTGCCCACCGCGCTGAATGCCGAGCGCCGGCTGATCGAGGCCCGCGCCTGGGCTGGCATCGGGCGGCACGAAAGTGCGCTGGAGATCATCGAGCGCGACCCGTCAGGCGAGGCCCGCGACCTGCGCTCGGAGATCACCTGGAAGCAGAAGAACTGGGCCGCCTCAGGCCCGCTGTTCGAGAAGGCGCTGGGCGACCGGTTCAAGAACCCCGCGCCGCTGACCAGCGACGAGGAGGCCAAGCTCCTGCGCGCCGGCGTCGCCTACAGCCTGGCCGGCGACGATGCGGCGCTGGCCCGCCTGCAGGGCCAGTACCAGGGCTTCTACGGCAAGGCCAACAACCCCGAGGCCCTGCGCGTGGCGCTGTCCGGCGCTCCCACAGGCCGCCTGGGCGTGTCCGATTTCGGCCGCATCAGCGCCGACAACGAAGCTTTCGCCGGCTGGGTGACCAAGATGAAGGTCCGCTTCAAGGCCAAGCCCGCCTCGGTCGGCAAGCCGATCGGCCCGGCGAGGCAGGCCGCGGCGCAGGCGACAGCAGCGAAAGGCTAGCTGGGCCCTGGCCAAGGTCCGCTACCGCCAGCATTTCGAGGCCGGACACGGCCGCTAGCCGCCTCCGGCGCCGCGCTGGAAGCTTTCGACGAGGGAGCCGCAGACCAGCCGCCAGCCATCCACCAGGACGAAGAAGATCAGCTTGAAGGGCAGGGACACCACCACCGGCGGCAGCATCATCATGCCCATGCTCATCAGGACGCTGGCCACCACCAGGTCGATCACCAGGAAGGGCACGAACAGCAGGAAACCGATCTCGAAGGCCCGCTTCAGCTCCGAGATCATGAAGGCCGGGGTCACTACCCTAAGCGGGGTTTCGGCCAGGGTCGCGGGGCGGGGGATCTTCGACAGGCGGATGAACAGGCCCAGGTCCTCGCGGTCGACCTGCTGCAGCATGAATTGCTTCACCGGCCCGCCGGCGGCGTCGAAAGCGGCCGGCAGCTCCATCTGCTGGTCGAGCAGGGGACGGATGCCCTCGTCGTAGGACCGCTGCAGGGTCGGGCCCATGACGATGGCGGTGAGGAACAGGGAGAGCGAGATGATCACCGCGTTGGGTGGGCTCTGCTGCAGGCCCAGCGCAGTGCGCAGCAGGGAGAGCACCACCACGATCCGCACGAAGGAGGTGGTCATGATGACGATCGACGGCGCCAGGGACAGCACCGTCATCAGGCCGATCAGTTGGACGACGCGCTCCGTGAGGCCGGCGCCGGTGCCCAGGTCGATGTTCAGCGCCTGGGCGGCCGCGACCGCGGGGAACACCAGGCTGGCCAGGGTGGCCAGCGCCGCCAGGATCGCGGCGCGGCGCCAGTCCTGAGAGGGAAGGGCGCCAAGGGTGCGGGCGAGGTCGCGCATCAGGCCTTGCCCTTGGGGGCGGCGATGTCGGCCACCACCCGCCCTTCGCCCAAGAGGACCAAGCGTTCCTTGCCGTCGCAGGAGACGATGATCAACCGGCGGGCGGGATCGAGGACCAGGGTCTCCACCACCTTCAGGCGGCGCTCGGCCTTGGCGCTGGACAGCCGCGCCATGGCGTCGGGGCCGAACCTGCGCAGGGCGACGCCGGCCAGGCCCACCAGACCCAGGGTCAGGGCGAGCGCGAAGACGGCACGGGCGAAGTCGGCGATATCCATGGGCGGCGCTTCTGCGGCAAAGGGTTTAGGCCCCACCAAGCCCTTGAGTCCCTTAAGCAGCGATTAACCCTGTTTATTCACCATGCGGGGATGAACCTGGCCGCAATCCCGCTGTTTGCGATGCTCCGCGGCCGGCTGGGCTACCTGTCCGAACGCCAGCGGGTGATCGCCCAGAACGTCGCCAACGCCGACACCCCGGGCTACGGCGCGCAGGACCTCAAACCCTTCGGCTTCGAAGCCAAGGTGCAGGCGGCCGGCGCGGCGGTGCAGATGGTCACCCAGCCCGGCCACATGCTGTCGCCGAACGCGCGCCGCACCGGCCTGGGCGCCGGATACAAGCCCACCAAGGCGCAGAGCTCCGAGACCACGCTCGACGGAAACTCCGTCGTCCTGGAGGATGAGATGTTGAAGATGACCGACGCGCGGATGAATTACGACGCGGCCATCGGGTTCTACCAGAAGTCGCTGAACATGCTGCGGCTGGCCACCAAGCCGCCGGGCCGCTGATGATCGTCGAGGAGCGCTAGATGGCCGGTTCCAATTCCATCGCAGGGGTCGCCCAGGCGATCGCGGCGTCAGCCTTGCGCGCCCAGCAGCAGCGCATGCGGATCATCGCGGAGAACATGGCCAATGCGAATTCCACTTCGCGCACCCCGGGGGGCGATCCGTATCGCCGCCAGGCCCCGGTGTTCGAGCCCACCCGGGTGGCCGGCGGCCAGGGGGTGAAGATGACCCGCGTCGAGCCCGACACCTCGGAGTTCAAGTCCGAGTACGAGCCCGGCCATCCCTCCGCGGACGCCAAGGGCTACGTGAAGATGCCCAACGTCAGCACGCTGGTAGAGTCCATGGACATGCGCGACGCCCAGCGAGCCTACGAGGCCAACCTCAATGTCATCGAGACCGCGCGCGCCATGGAAATGCGCACCCTTGACCTCTTGAAGAAGTAGGGCCCAGGCCATGATCACTCCGCTCGCCGCCGCCAATGCCTACGCCACCGCCCAGAAGACCATGGGGGCCGATCCCGGCATGGGCGGCGCGGACATCGCTCCCGGCGGCGGGTTCGGCGACCTGCTGAAGTCGGTGATGACCGACGCCATGAAGGCGTCCAAAGGCGCCGAAACGCAGATGGCCGCCCAAGTGCAGGGCAAGGCCGAGCTGGTGGACGTGGTCACCGCCATCTCCGCCGCCGAAGCCAGCCTGGAGACCGTGATGGCGGTCCGCGACCAAGTGATCAGCGCCTATCAGGAAATCATGCGGATGCCGATTTAGGCCCGCCTACCGGATCACCGCACACGCCACCCGCGCTCCCGACCCGCCGATCGGCTGGCTCATGTGGTCATCGGCGCCGGCGTGGATCACCACCGCCGACCCGTCCGCATCCTTCAGCGCACCGACCGAGGTGAGGCCGGAGTAGAACTCGCCCATCCCGGCGCCGTCCGCGCCGATGTAGAGGTTCGGCAGGTCGCCGGTCTCGTTGGCGGCGGGATTCAGCAGCCCATGCACGGCCTTGGCGGCGCCGTGGGTGTGAGCGCCCGCGCTGGTGAAGTCGGCTTTCGAACAGTCGCCCTTCTCGTGGAAGTGCAAGCCGTGCCAGCCCGGCGTCAGGCCCTTGGCCGATATCCGCAGCACTACGCCCTTGGGGGCATCGACGAGCATCACTCCGCCAACCTCCTTGCCAACGCTGTCCTTGAGGATGGCGATGCTCGCCTTGGGCCTGTCCTGCGCCTGGGCGGCGACCCCAAGCAGGAGGGCGGTGGTCGCGGCCACGGCCAGAAGCTTGATCATTCGGATATCTCCACTGCGGGCCCCGCCCCATCATAACAAGAACGGCCGGTCGGCTTGCGAGGTTTCGCCAAAGCCGTGTTACGCCTTTCGCATGGGCGAGGCGGTCATCGAACTGGCGGGTGTGGAGAAGCGCTATGGCGGCGCCACCGCGCTTGCAGGCGTGAGCCTCACGGTCGCCAGGAGCGAGTTCGTGGCCCTGGTGGGCGGCTCCGGCTCCGGCAAGACCACGCTGCTCAAGACCATCAACGGCTTGGTCCGCCCCGACGCTGGCGCGGTCATGGTGCAGGGCGAGGACTTGGCGACAGTCCAGCCGTTCCGGCTGCGCCGGCGGATCGGCTACGTGTTCCAGGAGATCGGCCTTTTCCCTCACCTGAGCGTGGCCGAGAACATCGCCATCACCCCCAAGCTGCTGGGCTGGGACCGCACGCGGATCGCCGCTAGCGTGGCGACCCTGCTCGACCTGGTGGCCCTGCCATCCGAGATGGGCGCGCGGGCGCCCGCCGCGCTCTCCGGCGGCCAGCGACAGCGGGTGGGCGTGGCCCGCGCCCTGGCGGCGGAGCCGGCCATCGTCCTGATGGACGAGCCGTTCGGGGCGCTGGACCCCCTGACCAGAGACGCCCTAGGCTCCGACTATCGCGCCCTGCACGAGCGCCTGGGGCTCACCACGGTCATGGTCACCCATGACATGGCCGAAGCCGTGCTGTTGGCCGATCGGGTGGTGGTGCTGAAGGACGGCCAGGTGCTCGCCGACGGCCGCCCCGCCGAGCTCCTGGCCCAGACCACCGATCCCGACGTGCGCGCGTTGCTGGAGGCGCCGCGCCGCCAGGCCGAACGGTTGCGCGCCCGGCTGTCGGAGGCGCCGGCGTGAACGAGCGGGTGGCGGCGGCTTTCGCGCTCCTTCCGGAATACCTGGGCTGGCACGTGCTGCTGAGCGCCAGCGCCCTGGTGCTGGGCGTGGCCATCAGCCTGCCGCTGGCGGTGGCCGCCAGCCGCAGCGCGCGCCTGCGCTGGCCCGTGCTGGCCTTCGCCAGCCTGATCCAGACGATCCCCAGCCTAGCCCTGCTGGCGCTGTTCTATCCGCTATTGCTGGCGCTCTCGGCGCTCAGCCTGGCGAGCTTCGGCCGCGGCTTTTCGGCGCTGGGCTTCCTGCCGTCGCTGCTGGCTCTGACCCTCTACTCAATGCTGCCGGTGCTCAGGAACGCCGCCGCCGGAATTCTCGGTGTGGATTCGGCGGTGCGCGAGGCTGCGGACGGGGTCGGCATGACCGCCCGCCAGCGGCTGTTCCAGGTGGAGCTGCCCCTGGCCGCGCCGGTGATCATGGCCGGCGTGCGCACCGCCGCGGTCTGGACCATCGGCGCCGCGACCTTGTCGACCCCGGTCGGCCAGACGAGCCTGGGCAATTACATCTTCGCCGGCCTGCAGACCGAGAACTGGGTGTTCGTGCTGTTCGGTTGCGCGGCCTCGGCGGGCCTGGCGATGATCGCCGACCAGCTGCTGGGCCTGGTGGAGGCCGGCGCCCGCAAGCGCAGCCGGCTGCTGATCATGCTCGGGATCGCCGGCCTGGTGGTGGGCGTCGCCGTGGCGCTGGTCCCCCTGGCCGGCTTCGGCAAGCCCGCCACCTATGTGGT
>NZ_JBKJTG010000122.1:0-10280 GCF_046590535.1 Phenylobacterium sp.
CCCGCTTCGTCGCCGGACTGGACGGCCACGCCGCCGCCTCGGGCGACCCCAGTTCGGTGACGGCCGAGAGCGTGTTCCGCGGCGTGCGGCTGTGCGTGCGGCGGGCGCTGAACCGGGAGCTGGACGGGGTCACTGTCGCCATCCAGGGGGTGGGCCATGTGGGCGCCTTCCTAGCCGACAAGCTGCATGCGGCCGGGGCCCGGCTCTACATCACCGACGTCAACGCCGAGGCCCTGAAGGCCGTGGCGGACCGCACGGGGGCGATGGTGGTGTCGCCCAGCGAGATTTTCGACGTGCCCGCCGAGGTGTTCGCGCCTTGCGCCCTGGGCGGCGCGCTCAACGCCGAGACCCTGCCCCGACTGTCGGCCCGCATCGTCGCCGGCGGCGCCAATAACCAGCTGGCCTCGAGGGAGATCGGCAAGGCGCTGTTCGACCGGGGCGTCCTCTACGCGCCGGACTATGTGATCAACGGCGGCGGCATCATCAATGTGGCTGGCGAGATCCGCGCGCTGGACCGCGGCGAGGCCTTCGACCCGGCCTGGGTGGAGGCCAGGCTCGCCCGACTGATGGTGACCCTGGAAGAGGTGCTTGACCGCTCCCACCAGGAGAGCCGCCCCACCCACGAGGTGGCCAACCAACTGGCCAGCGCCCGCATCGCCGGCGCGGCGGAGAAGAGGGCCGCCTAGGGCCACCCATCGGCGCGCGCCGTATTTCCGGACGCCTAGTTCGCCGCCAGCCGGGCGGTGCGCGGCTCCTTGACCAGCACCAGCAGGATCAGCGCCGCGGCGACCAGGAAGCCGATCGAACAGCCGAACACCACCTGGTAGCCCAGGGCCTCGGCCATCACTCCGCCGATCAGCGGGCCAGCGGTCGCGGTGATGCTCTCGGCCGTGGCGGAGACGGCAATTCGCATCGGCAGTTCGTCGCGGGAGCCGAATTCCAGAACCATGGTCTGGGCGGCCATCATGTAGCCGGAGAGCGAGGCGCCCAGCGCGGCGAAGGCCACGAACACCGCAGTGATGTCATGGACGTTCATCAGGGCCACCGTGGCCCCAATCCAGGCGACCAGGGACAGCAGCAACACCAGCCGAAAGCCAGCCTTGTCGCCCAGGTAGCCCCAGACCAGGTTGGCCAGCGTGTCGGCGCCCAGGAAGGCCAGGGTGAGCAGGCCCAGCGTCGCCCCGGTCATCTCGATATTGGCCGAGACGTAGAGAATGTAGAACGGCGTGGCGATCCTGGCCGAGGTGGCCAGCATCTGCACCACCAGGAAGAAGCCGTAGTGGCGGTCCTGAGCGATCAGGCGGGGGAAGTCGCGCAGGCGGTCGCGGAACCGGCCCTGGGCCCGGGTGGTGGGCGGCTCCGGCTCCTTCAGCAGCCCCTGCAGGGCCCACAGCCCCAGACTGGTGAGCACGAAGGCCAGCACGAAGGTCGCCGAATAGCCGTTTCCGAACAGGTTCGGGCCGATCAGGTACTTGCCGGCGAAATAGGCCAAGGCCGCGGCGATCACTCCGCCGGTGGCGTTGCGCCAGGCCTGCAGGCGGCCCCGCCGGCTAATCGGGATCACCTTGGCCATCAGCATGCTGAAGACCACCCGCTGGGCGCCCATGAAGAGGCCGAACATGAACATGAAGAACAGCAGCGCCACCACCAGCGACTGGTCCTTCAGGAGCCAGCCGGAGATGGCCATGCCGAGGATCGCCAGCCGGGCCAGGCCGCCCATCCACAGGGCCGCCGGCATCACCTTGGTGCGGTGTTCGATCTTGGTGGCGCCGAAAATGGGCGAGATCACCCCGCCGATCTGCTGCAGCGCCAGCCCCAGGCCCACGATCAGGTTGGAGCCGGAGATCATGTGCAGGTAGGCCGGCAGGAAAGTGGGCGCATTGACCAGGCGGAAGCCGGTCATTCCCAGCATGCCGTGCAGGTAATTGCCGAGGTAGTTGCGCCTCAGGTTATCCCAGACGAACTTCTCGTAGGCCGCTTCCCGCGCCGGGAGGTCGTCGCCGTCAGGCGCGGCGTCGGGGCCGTCGTTCTTGGCGTCCAAATCTCAAATCGCCGCGCTGCGTCGGCCATCGGCCGGGGAGGCGGCTCCCTGCTGAATACGGATCGATGCAATACCGACGGGTCTAACAGAGTCCGCGCCGCGGGCTCAACCGTTCCGCGCGGTGACGATCCAAGTGGCGCTGGCGAGCTGGAGTTGGCCGTCCTTCATGTTCGCGGCGATGGCCTCGCGCACCGAAGCCTCCACAGCGTCGCGCGCCTGGGGGTTGTCGCGCATGAGCATGCCCAGGGGACCCACGCGCAGCGCGGTGCGTACGGCGCTCTCCAGGTCGTTGCCGCCGACCATGGCGTCGTGCGGGCGGATCTCGATCTGCGAGAAGCCGGCGGCCTCCAGGATGCCGCGCACGCGCCCGGCGTCGGCGAAGGCGAAGGGACCGGGCGCTCCGGGAGTGGGCGGCTCCGGCGGCGGCAGGTGCGCCAGGCCGGCGGCCAGGGGCACGGTCATCCACGGGTTCTCCATCATCGTGCGCCAGCAGACGAAGGCCAAGCGACCGCCCGGCTTCAGCGCGCGGCGGATGTTGGCGAAGGCGGCGGGGGGATCGGCGAAGAACATCACGCCGAAGCGCGAGAAGGCGGCGTCGAAGGCCGCGGGGTCGAAGGGGTGGGCCTGGGCGTCGGCCTCCAGGAAGCGCGCGCGGGCGGCGCCCGCCTCGGCGGCGCGGCGCTGGGCCGCCGCCAGCAGGGCGCGCGAGATATCCACGCCAAGCACCAAGCCCTCGGCGCCGACCCGCCGGGCCAGGGCGAGCGTCGTCTGGCCGGAGCCGCAGCCGATGTCGAGGAGACGCTCGCCGGCGGCGGGCGCGAGGAACTCCATCACTGTCTCGCCCAGGCCCTCAAGCTGCCGGTCGAGCTCGGCCTGCAAGGAAGCCCAGGTCTGGCCGGCCTTGTCGTTCCAGTAGGCGATCTGGTCGGCGTTGGCGGTATCGGACATGCCGCCAGCTTGGCCACAGAACGGGGGTCGGGCCTAGAGGCGGCGGTACTCGATCCGCGAGCCGTCCTCGAGCTTGCCCTTCAGCGATAGCCACTGGCCGGCGTCGTCGTAGACGTTGTCGATCTCGGTGTCGCCGCGGATCGCCCACTGGTTCGCCCCCACCTTGCTGGCGCGGACCTTCAGCAGCTTGCCGTCCTGGGGGTTGAACAGCGGCCCTGCGAACACCTTGGGGTTCCAGTGGGTGAGCGGTGCGGCCCCGGCGGGCGCGGTGAGCTTGCCGGCCGAGGCGTCGATGGCGACGCCGCCGGCGCCCGCCCGGGCGCTGACCCGCTGCTTCTTGCCGTTGCCGTCGGTGGTGGTCTCCAGGCTGGCGAACCGGCCCGCGGCCCACCGCTCGGTGGCGTTGTGCCGGTAGCGATAGACCGGCACCGGCCCAAGCTTCACGGTCATGGCGACCTGGGTGGTGGCGGTGATGTCGTCGCCGTCCCCAGAAAAGCTCATCCGGTGCTCGCCGACCTTCGCGCCGTTGCGGAACACCGCGAACGTCAGGCTCCGCGGCGCGGCCAGGGCGACGCCCGAAATCATGGGCAGGAGCAGGCCGCCGGCGATCACGGCGCGGCGGGAGAGGGCAAAGGCTTGCAGCATGGGTGAACCGGGCTTGTGTCAGACCCTGCGGTTACGAGAACAATCCAGCGTTGGACGCAAGGCCAGCCTCCTCTCCCCCGACACGCAGGGCGCGAGGAGGATTTGCGTTCATGACTCAGGCGGCGGCGGGGATCGACTCGGCGGGGCGCACGTCTACGTGAACGGTGAGCCGGCTTTCGCCGCCGTCGCCATAGATCGCGCCGGTGACCGGGGCGGCCTCGGCGGGGGTGCGGGTGACCGCCACCGGGATCAGATCGGAACTCTCGGCGATGGCGTTGGTGGGGTCGAACTCGGTCCAGCCCAGGTCGGGCAGGAACACCTCGCACCAGGCGTGGGTGGCGCCGGCGCCGCGGATGCCGCTGTGCTCGGGGCAATAGAGGTAGCCAGTGACGAAGCGGGCCGCGTAGCCCACCCGGCGAAGCGCCTCGACCATCAGCCAGGCGAAGTCGCGGCAGGTGCCGCTGCCCAGCGCCACGGTGTGGGACGGATCCTGGGCGGCGCCCAAGTCGCGGCTCTGGTAGTCGAAGCCGTCGTGGATGGCGGTGTTGAGGCGCAGCAGGAAATCCAGCGCCGGCTCATCGGGACGGCCGACCTGGCCCCGCAGCCATTGCAGCAGCACCCCGTCGCGGTCCTCGCTCACCGGCTCGATGAAGGGAGACAGCACGGCGCGGTCGGTGTGGTCGTAGACGATCGGGGTGGCGGTCTGCGGGTCGCGCACGGGCACCGGCGAAAGCGGCGCGGGATAGCGCTCGATGGTGAGTTCGCTGACGATCGACAGGCTGGAAGCCTCGCCCCGCGGGGTGAACCAGCACACCGAGTTGCCCAGGGCGTCGTAGAGCCAGCGGGTGGCGCCCGGCGGGGACAGGGTGAGGGCCGCCCGCACGATACGGATGGCGTGGCTATCCCGGGGCCGCACGAGAAGGCGATGCGGCGCGAAGCCCACCGGCCGCTCGTAGGTGTAACGGGTCTCGTGGCGGATGATGAGCCGGGCCATGGCACCCGGAACCGTCTGACGGCGGCACGGTTCCGCTTTCGCCGCCCTCGACAGAACAAATCAAGAACACTAGAACCATCTTATGGCCCAACTCGATCTGAAGCGGAAACTGGCGATCCTTTCGGACGCCGCGAAGTACGACGCCTCCTGCGCCTCGTCGGGCACCTCGAGGCGGGACTCCCGGGGCGGCAGGGGCGTCGGCTCTACCGAGGGATCGGGCATCTGCCACGCCTATGCGCCGGATGGGCGCTGCATCAGCCTGCTCAAGATCCTGCTGACCAATTTCTGCGTCTACGACTGCGCCTATTGCGTGAACCGGGTGTCCTCGAACACACCGCGCGCACGGTTCACCGCGGCGGAGGTGGTTGACCTGACGCTAGGCTTCTACAAGCGCAACTACATCGAGGGGCTGTTCCTCTCGTCCGGCATCATCCGCAACGCGGATTACACCATGGAGGAGATGGTCCGGGTGGCGAAGGCGCTGCGCCTGGACCACGACTTTCGCGGCTACATCCACCTGAAGGTGATCCCCGAGGCCTCGCCGGCTTTGGTGAACGAAGCCGCGCTATACGCCGACCGCGTGTCGATCAACATCGAACTGCCCCGCGACGCCAGCCTAGCCAGCCTGGCTCCCGAAAAGAACGTGGCCAGCATCAAGAAGGCCATGGGCGCGGTGCGCCTGGGGGTCGACGCGGGCAAGGAGAAGGGCCGCAAGACGAAGCCGCCCAAGTTCGCTCCGGCCGGACAGTCCACCCAGCTGATCGTCGGCGCGGACGCAGCCAGCGACGGAGAGATTCTCAAGCGCAGCGAAAGCCTCTACGGCGCCTACCGGCTGCGGCGGGTCTATTATTCCGCCTTCTCGCCGATCCCGGATTCCAGCAGCCGGCTGCCGCTGGCCAGGCCGCCGTTGATCCGCGAACACCGGCTCTATCAGGCCGACTGGCTGATGCGGTTCTACGGCTTCGCCCGCGAGGAGATCATCGGTGAGGCCGACGACCTGGACCTGGCCGTGGATCCCAAGCTCGCCTGGGCGCTGAGGAACCGCGGCGAGTTCCCCGTGGACGTGAACACCGCCGATCGCGAGCGGCTGCTGCGGGTGCCGGGCCTGGGTGTCAAGGCGGTCAACCGCATCCTGGGGGTGCGGCGCTACAAGGCCATGACCCTGGAGGACGTGCGCCGGCTGACCCGCGGGGTGGAGAAGCTGAAGCCCTTCCTGGTCACCGCCGACTGGAGCCCCGGCGCGCTCACCGACAAGGCCGACCTGCGCGCCCTGCTGACGCAGCCCGCTGAACAGCTGAGCCTATTCTGATGCAGGTGGTACGGCTGGCCCACGAGACCGACTTCGACGGCTGGCGCGAGGCGGCGCGGCGGCTGCGCACCGGCGGCGTGGCGCCGGAGACCGCGCTGTGGACCATCGATGGGGCGGGCGACCTGTTCGCCGAGGCCATGCCCGCAGCGCCCGCAGCCGCGCCAGCCTTCACCGTGCCCAAGGGGTTCGTGGAACTGGCCGACCGGGTGATCCTGCACCGTTCCGATGAGCGGTTCGCGTTGCTCTACCGGCTGCTGTGGCGCCTGCAGGGTGAGCCGAACCTGTTGCGTATCCTCTCCGATCCGGACGTGGTCAAGGCCCGCGACCTAGCCAAGAACGTCAGCCGCGCGGCGCATAAGATGAAGGCCTTCGTCCGGTTTCGGCTGGTGATCGACCCGGCGGAACCGGAAACCTATGTGGCCTGGTTTGAGCCGGCCCACCGGGTGACCGAGGCCACCGCGCCCTTCTTCGCCCGCCGCTTCGCCAATGTGCGGTTCTCGATCCTGACCCCCGACGCCTGCGCCCACTGGGACACCAAGGGACTGACCTTCACCCCGGGCGCCGACCCGGCGGACGCGCCCCGGGAGGACACCCTGGAGGACTATTGGCGCACCTACTACGCCTCGATCTTCAACCCGGCCCGGCTGAAGGTCGCAGCCATGCAGAAGGAGATGCCCAAGCGCTATTGGCGCAACCTGCCGGAAGCCGGGCTGATCCCCGAGTTGATCGCCCGCGCCGAGGCCCGCACCCAGGAGATGGTTGGCCAAGCCGCCTCAGAACCCACCCGCCGCGTGGTCCGCTCCGCCTTGCGCGCCAGCCGCGACGCCCCGTTCGACGGCCAGGCGCCAACCACCCTGGAGGAGGTGGCCGCTGGGGTGCAGGTCTGCCGCCGCTGCGACCTGTGGCGCGACGCGACCCAGGGCGTGCCGGGCGAAGGGCCAGCCCGCGCCCGCCTGATGTTCGTGGGCGAGCAGCCGGGGGACCAGGAAGACTTGGCCGGGCGGCCCTTCGTGGGACCCGCGGGACAGATGTTCGACCGGGCGCTGGCGGAGGCCGGCGTGCCGCGGGCGCAGACCTTCGTCACCAATGCGGTGAAGCACTTCAAGCACGAGCTGCGCGGCAAGCGGCGGCTGCACAAGACCCCTGGCACCGGCGAGGTCACCGCCTGCCGCTGGTGGCTGGACGCCGAGCGCAGGATCGTGCGGCCCCGGGTGATCGTGGCCCTGGGCGCCACCGCGGGGCTGGCGGTGTTCGGCAGGCCCACCCCCATCGGCCAGTTCCGCCAGCAGTCCCTGCAGCTCTCCGACCAAGCCCAGGGCGTGGTCACCTATCACCCGTCCTACCTGCTGCGCCTGCCCGATCCGGCGGCGAAGGCCAGGGCCTATGCGCTGTTCGTGGAGGACCTGAGGTTTGCCTGGGGGCTGGCGGCCTGAGCCACCGTCACCGCGGTCGTGCTAGGCTGGGGTTCATCACCGGGAGCGCCCCATGCGAAGCCTCTGGATTCTCGCCCTGGCCAGCCTCGCCGGCGCCTGCGGGCCGCTGATGGAGGGCCAGGTCAAGCGGGTGGACAACCTGCGCCTCCAGGACGCCGTCAGCGGCTATGAGACCGCCCGCAAAGGCGGCGACCTCTTGGACATGTGCGTCAAGGCCAAGCTGGTGCGCATCGCCTATGCCGACGCCCGCGACACGGGCAACAGCGCCGCCTGGACCGCCCGCGAGGCGGAGGACTGCCGGTTGGCCATGGTGGCCCTGGGTGCGGTCAGGCCGCCGGCGCCTTGACCCGGCGAACCCAGGCCCCGATCCCGTAGGCGGCCCCCAGCGCCATCATCGCGATCCCATAGACCAAAAAGGCGACGCGGTACGAGCCGGCCTGGGCCACCAAGCCAAAGCCCAAGATCAGCACCGTGGTGGCGCACTGGGTCACGAACCCCTTCACCGAGGCCACGGTGGCCCGGGTCTCGCCCACCAGGGCGTGCTGGAAGCGGGCGTCGGCGTTGACGTCCACCACCCAGTAGAGACCGACAAAAATGACCGGCAGGACGATCGACCATAAGGTGAAGGTGGCCGCGGCCACTGCGAGGCTGAGACCCGCGACCGCGATCAGGCCATACAGCACGGGCGCGGCGGCGGCGTGCATCCGGTGCGCCAGCATGGCGGCGACCGCCCCGGCCGCGGCCAGGGCGGCGATGAACAGGGCGACGGCCGGAAGCGGCAGCCCGACTTCGCGGGCAAACAGCTGCCAGTAGTCGGCGCAAGCCAGGGTGATGGCTTGGATGCCGGAGATGAAGACCATCAGAGGCAGTACGCCGGGCAGGCGCACGGCGTCGGCCGCGCCGCGGCGAAGATGGGCGAGATAGCTGCTGCGCCGGGTCACCGCCGCCTTGGGAGCGCTGGGCAGGGTCAGGGCCATGCCAGCGGCGGCGATCCCCGCGGCAAGGCTGGCCGCCACCAATGCCGGATAGCCCACCCAGGCTGACACGGCCGCCGCGGCCAGGGAGGCGGCCACTACGCCGCTGAAGCGCGCCGCCTGGGTGCGGCCGATCATCCGGGCGTAGTCGTCTTCACGGCCTGCGGCGGCAAGTTCGTCGTAGACCAGCGCCTCGAATGTCCCCGAGACGGCGGCGCTCTTCACGCCCCACAGAACCAGGCCCAGCAGGAAACCCCAGAAGGACGGAAACGCGATCCACAGCACGAACCCCACCGCGCGGACCAGTTGGGCGGCGAACAACAGCCAGCGTCGCGAGACGCGGTCGGCTAGCACGCCGGAAGGGATCTCCAGCACCAGGCCGGTCACCGACCAGGCCGCCAGCGCCACGCCAATCTGCGCCGGGTTCAGTCCGCGCTCGGCGAACATCACCGTGTAGAACGGGACGATCAGCAGGAAGGTGTCGAGGAAGCGGAATGCGCAGGCCTTCAGAACCAGCCCGCGCATGGGGCGACTAGGCGACGAAGCCGGCCTCGGCGAAATCGAGCATGCGCTTGAGCAGGCCCTGGACGTCGCCCTCACGGGTCGCGCCGCCCGACAGGTGGTGCAGCCGGTCGAACTCCGCGAAGCGGTTGTTGTGCACCATGCCCAGCACGAAGTGCAGCCGCCAGTAGACCTCCTCGCGGGGTAGTTCGGGCCTAGCGGCGATCAGCGCCTCGGCGAAGCGCGCCAGGTGGGAGACGTCGTTCTGCAGCACCTCGCGCATCTGGGCGGTGCCCTCCGAGCGGGCGCGGATGATGAACTGCACCGAGATGCCGCGTTCGTGGTCGGGGGCCGCCCAGCGCAGCGGGGGGGCGAAATAGGCCTCCAGGATGTCGCGCACGGGCGGCGCGCCGCCGTGGCGGTCGTTGGCCTCGTGCAGCATGCGGGCCCGCTCGCGGTTCAGCTCCGCCGTGCGCCGGCGGAAGATCTCGAACAGCAGGGCGTCCTTTGACCCGAAGTGATAGTTCACCGAGGCGAGGTTGACGCCGGCGTCGGCGGTGATGTCGCGCACCGAGACGTTCTGGAAGCCGTGCAGGGCGAACAGGCGCTCGGCCGCGTTGAACACGGCGGCCTTGGTCGCGGCCTGCGCCTCTTCGGTCTCAGGCGGGTCGGTCAGCCGGGGATCGGTCATGCGAATCCCTTATCACTGCGGCGACACTAGGCGCTCCGGGACTGTCCGCAAACGTCGCGGTTCTACCGGGCCAGTTCCTTCATCGCCTTGTCGAGGCCGGTCAGGGTCAGCGGGTACATCCGGTCGTTGACCAGCTGCTTCATGACGCCGACCGAAGGGGTGTAGTCCCAGTGGCGCTCGGCGGTCGGGTTGAGCCAGATGGTGTGCTCGTAGATCTGCGCCACCCGGTCCATCCAGACTGCGCCGGCCTCCTCGTTCCAGTGTTCCACCGAGCCGCCGGGATAGGTGATCTCGTAGGGGCTCATGGTGGCGTCGCCCACGAAGATCACCTTGTAGTCGTGCGGGAACTTGTGGAGCACGTCCCAGGTGGACAGCTTCTCGGCGTGGCGCCGGCGGTTGTCCTTCCAGACGGTCTCGTAGAGGCAGTTGTGGAAGTAGTAGAACTCCATGTTCTTGAACTCGGAGCGGGCTGCGGAGAACAGCTCCTCACAGACCTTGATGTGGCTGTCCATCGAACCGCCGATGTCGAAGAAAATCAGCACGCTGATCTTGTTGCGGCGCTCCGGGCGCATCTGGATGTCCAGGTAACCCTTCTCGGCGGTGCCCTTGATGGTGCCTTTCATGTCGAGTTCGTCGGGATGCCCGTCCCGCACCCACTTGCGTAGGCGACGCAGGGCCACCTTGATGTTGCGGGTGCCCAGCTCGACGCTGTCGTCGAGGTTCTTGTACTCCCGCTTATCCCAG
>NZ_JBKJTG010000149.1:0-8970 GCF_046590535.1 Phenylobacterium sp.
ATGTGATCGGGACCCAGACCTTCGACGAGCAGACCGCCTTTGTGGGCCGGGTCGCCTACGTGCCCTACAAGACCGACGACAGCCTGATCCACCTGGGCGCCAACACGGTGGTGGTTATCGACCCGGCGGCGTCGGGTCCGGACGTGGCGCCCGGCGCCGCCGCCAACATCCGCCTGCGCGAGCGCCCGGAGCTCAGGGTCGACGGCACGCGGCTGGTGGACACCGGCAACATCGACGCCGAGGGCGCGACCGCCGTAGGCCTGGAGTTCGCCGCCCAGCGCAAGGCGCTGCACGTGCAGGCCGAATACTACCGCATCGATGTGCAGCGCCGGGCGAGCGCCCTGTCCGACCCGAGTTTCGGCGGCTGGTACGTGCAGGGCGCCTGGACCCTCACCGGTCAGCCGCGGCGCTATTCCATCGCCACCGCCACCTTCGACGCGCCGCGTGGCGACAGGCCGTTCAGCCGGGGTAGCGGCGACTGGGGCGTTTGGGAGCTGGCGGCGCGCTATTCGGCGCTGGACCTGGACTACCGGGCCGGAGCGCCCGGTTCCGCGGCAGCCGCCTCGGCGATCCGCGGCGGCGAGCAAAAGATCGTGACGCTGGGCCTCAACTGGTACCCGAATGCAGCGGTTCGCTTCCAGGCAGACTATCAGCATGTGGATGTCGACCGGCTGTCGCCCGGCGGGACCGCCTTGGGCGCAGGCGAGCCGACCCCGCCCGCCGGCGCCCAGATCGGTCAGACGCTGAACATCTGGTCGCTGCGCACCCAGTACGCCTTCTGATTTTCCCGCGGACAGACGAGACAGCCATGACCAAGACCCTGATCACCCGCCGGGGGGCGATCGCAGCCGGAGCCGCGGCCACCGCGGGCCTGGGTGCGGGCGCCCTGATGGGCGATGACGCCGAGGCGCAGGCCAAGGCCATCACCCTGCTCAACGTCAGCTACGACCCGACGCGCGAGCTCTACAAGGACGTCAACGCCGCCTTCGCCAGCTACTGGAAGGGGCGGACCGGCCAGACGCTGAACATCAACCAGAGCCACGGCGGTTCCGGGCGCCAGGCGCGCTCGGTGATCGACGGGCTGGACGCCGACGTGGTGACCCTGGCGCTGGCTCACGACATCGACGAGATCGCCCAGCGGGCCCGGCTGCTGCCGGCCAACTGGCAGAGCCGGCTGCCCAACAACTCGGCCCCCTACACCTCGATCATCGTGTTCCTGGTGCGCAAGGGAAACCCCTGGAAAGTCCGCGACTGGGGCGACCTGGTGAAGCCGGGGATCGGGGTGATCACCCCCAATCCGAAGACCTCGGGCGGTGCGCGCTGGAACTACCTGGCGGCCTATGCCTGGGCGCTGAGGCAACCCGGCGCCACGCCGGCCACGGCGCAGGCCTACCTCGGCCGGCTGTTCCGCCAGGTCCCGGTGCTGGACACCGGCGCGCGGGGGTCGACCACCACCTTCGCCGAACGCGGCATCGGCGACGTGCTGCTGGCCTGGGAGAACGAGGCCTATCTGTCGCTGGACGAGTTCGGGCCCAAGTTCGACATCGTCTATCCGAGCCTGTCGATCCTGGCGGAGCCTGCCGTGGCGCTGGTGGACAGGAACGTCAACCGCAAGAAGACCCGCGTCCAGGCGCAGGGCTACCTCAACTTCCTCTACAGCCCGTTGGCCCAGGATCTGGTCGGCAAGCACCACTTCCGGCCGCGCAATCCCGACGCCGCGAGGAAGTACGCCGGCAAGTTCAGGACCATTCCCCTGGTCACCATCGACAGCCAGTTCGGCGGCTGGAAGAAGGCCCACGCCATCCACTTCGCCGACGGTGGCGTCTTCGACCGGATCTACCGGAGCTAGGATGGCCGCCCCCGCCCAGACCTTAGCGCCGCGCGCGCGCCGACGATGGCGCGAGCCGTCGATCCTGCCGGGCTTCCCACTGGCGCTCGGCTGGACGCTGACCTGGCTGGGGCTGATCGTCCTGCTGCCGCTCACCGCCCTGGTGCTGCGGCCGTGGGAGGTTGGCCTTAGCGGCATCTGGGCGACGCTGACCGAGCCGCGGGTGCTGGCGGCCCTGCGCCTCTCGTTCGGCGTCTCGCTGCTGGCGGCGCTGGTCAACGCCCCCCTGGGCCTGATCGTGGCCTGGACCCTGACCCGCTATGATTTCCCCGGCCGCCGGCTGGTGGACGCCTTGGTGGACCTGCCGTTCGCCCTGCCGACCGCCGTGGCGGGGATTGCGCTCACCGCCATCTATGCGCCCACCGGCCCGCTGGGCGCCCTGTTCGCCCAGGTGGGGATCAAGACGGCCTATTCGCCCACAGGGGTGTTCATCGCGCTGCTGTTCATCGGCCTGCCGTTCGTGGTGCGCTCCGTGCAGCCAGTGCTGCAGGACGTGGACCGCGAGGTGGAGGAGGCCGCCCAGACCCTGGGCGCCACTGATTTCCAGCGGCTGGTGTTCGTGATCATGCCGGCGATCGCCCCGGCGCTGATGAGCGGGGTGAGCCTGGCCTTCGCCCGCGCGGTCGGGGAGTACGGCTCGGTGATCTTCATCGCCGGAAACATGCCGATGGTCTCGGAGATCGCGCCCCTGCTGATCGTCATCAAGCTGGAACAGTACGACTACGCCGGCGCCGCCACCGTGGGCCTGGCGATGATCGCCATCGCGTTCGGCGCGCTGCTGGCGGTGAACGCCCTGCAGGTGGTGATGTCGCGGCGGGGCAGGGCATGACGCCCGCGATCCGCCTGCCGGGCCTGGCGCCGCTGATGCTGCTGATCACCCTGTCGGTGGTCGGCGTGCTGATCGTCTTCCCCCTGGGGGTGGTGTTCCAGCAGGCGCTGTCCAAGGGTATCGGCCCCTACCTGGAGCCCCTGCGCCAGCCCGACGCCCTGGCGGCCATCCGCCTGACCCTGACGGTTGCCGCCATCTCGGTGCCGCTGAACGCGGTCTTCGGCGTGGCGGCCGCCTGGGCGATCGCCAAGTTCGAGTTCCGCGGCAAGAGCTTCCTGCTGACCCTGATCGACCTGCCGTTCTCCATGTCGCCGGTGGTCTCGGGCCTGGTGTGGGTGCTGCTGTTCGGCGCCCAGGGCTGGTTCGGACCCTGGCTGATGGACCACAACATCAAGGTGATCTTCGCCACCTCCGGCCTGGTGCTGGCGACGGTGCTGGTGACCCTGCCGTTCGTGGCCCGCGAGCTGATCCCGCTGATGGCCGACCAGGGCTCGGACGAGGAGGCCGCGGCCCTGACCCTGGGGGCCAATGGCTTCACCACCTTCTGGCGGGTGACCCTGCCCAACATCAAGTGGGCGCTGCTCTACGGCGTCCTGCTCTGCAACGCCCGTGCCATGGGCGAATTCGGCGCGGTGTCCGTCGTCTCCGGCAGCGTGCGCGGTCTGACCACCACGCTGCCGCTCCACGTCGAGGTGCTCTACAATGACTATGACTTCGTCGGCGCCTTCGCGGCGGCCTCTCTCCTTGCCTCCCTCGGGCTCGTCACCCTGGTCCTCAAGACCGTCCTCGAATGGCGATACGCCGGTGAACTCGCTGCCACACGCAAGCACTAAGTCACCCCTGTCGCTGGAGATCAGCGGGATCTCCAAGTCGTTCGGGCGCTTTCCGGCGCTGAAGGACGTGTCCCTGCAGGCCCACGACAAGGAGTTCCTGGCGCTGCTGGGGCCCTCGGGCTCCGGCAAGACCACCCTGCTGCGGGTGCTGGCGGGGCTGGAGAGCCCCGACGCCGGAGAGGTGCGGTTCGATGGCGAGGATTTCCTGTCGCTCCCGGTGCGGCGGCGTCGCGTGGGCATGGTCTTCCAGCACTACGCGCTCTTCCGCCACATGACGGTGGCCCAGAACATCGCCTTCGGGCTGACGGTACGGCCGCGCGCGGAGCGGCCCGCCAAGGCGGCGATCCAGGAGCGGGTGAGGGAACTGCTGGCGCTGGTCCAGCTCGAAGGCCTGGAGAGACGCTTTCCGGCCCAGCTCTCCGGCGGCCAGCGGCAGCGGGTGGCGCTGGCCCGGGCCCTGGCCATCGAGCCCAGGATGCTGTTGCTGGACGAGCCGTTCGGCGCCCTGGACGCCCAGGTGCGGCGCGAGCTGCGCCGCTGGCTGCGCGAACTGCACGACCGGGCTGGCGTCACCACAGTGTTCGTGACCCACGACCAGGAGGAGGCGCTGGACCTGGCCGACCGGGTGGCGATCCTCAAGGACGGCGAGCTGATCCAGCTGGGCACGCCCAACGAGGTCTACGAGAACCCGGCGACCCCCTTCGTATTCGACTTCCTGGGCGCGGCCTGCCGGTTGCCCGGCGTGGTGGCCGAGGGCCGGCTGCTGGTGGCCGATTGGGAGACCAAGGCGCCCAAGACCGCGCCGACCGGGCGGGTGCAGGTGTTCTTCCGGCCCGACGAGGTGGCTTTTGCGCCCGGCGACGGCGCGGGCTTGGCGGCGCAGGTGCGGGCGGTGTCCTCGCGGGGCCCCGACGTGCGCATCGAGTGCCTGATCGAAGGCCAGGTGATGGAGCTGCAAACCCACGGCCACACCATGCCCCCCGGCGTGGCGCCGGGGCTGGCGGTGCGGATCAAGCCGCTGCGGCCGCAGGTCTACGCGGCCTGACGGCGCATCACGGTGGGTATCCGCAGGCCCGGTTGAATCCTTTCGGCGCGCCAGGCGTTTGGCTGGCGACAGGAGAGCCCGCATGCCCGCCAGCGAGACCACGCTCCAGCGACGCTTCTCGGTCCACGGCGTCGCCGAGGCGCCCGAGCGCTCGCACCTGATCGAGGGCCTCAGCTTCGAGGACGCCGCCCTGCACTTCATCGAGGACCATCATCCGGCGGCCAACGCGGACGACGAGATCAGCCTGTTGGTGGAAGATTGCGAGACCGGCGAGCGGCAGTGCTTCCGCGTCGATCTGGAGACCGGCGAGACGGCGCCCTGCGACTAGGGCGTGGCCTCATAAGGCCTGGCGGGGGCCCGCTTCCTTCCGCTACGTAAATGACCGCTCCCGACCCCCTTGCGGACTTTCGTGCCGCTGAACCCTTGCGGGCAGGCGGCGACGGTTGGTCAAGTCAGTCGCGGTTCCGCGCCAGGATCGCGACGCCGAGAAGTCCCGTCGCAGCGAAGCCGAAAAGCAGCGCCGGATTGCCGCCCAGTGCGTCCAGCGGGCCGATCAGCGCTGAACTCAAGGTTCGTCCCAGGTTCGCGGTCGCCATATACAGCCCGAACTGGGTGGCGGCGACGGCGGGCGCGCAGTGGCGCATGGCGATGGTGGACAGGCATATGGTGATCAAGAAACAGAGCGCATCGGTGGGGAGGATCAACAGGCTGAGCGGCCAGCCCTGAGTCCACCAGGGCTGCAGGGCCACCACCGCGATCCCAAGCCCCAGCACCCCTGCGAAGGCGAACATCGCGGTCCGCCGTTCGCCAACCCGTCCGATCAGCCAGCCGAACGCCAGCACCGCCAGTCCGCCGGCGATCAGGCTGCCCGTGGCCATCAGGCCGGAGACCTGCGGTGCGCTCCAACCCGCCACCTTGGCGCCGATCAGGGGAGCGATACCGGAGTAGAGCCCGGAGCCAGCCCCGCCCATCAGCAGGGCCGGCAGGAGCAGCAGGCTTGGCCCCCGGGTCATCGCCCTTCCGATCTCGCGAAAGATCGGCGCCCAGGCGCGCATCTGCACCGCCTCGCACTCCGCCGACGCGCAGCCTGCGGTCCAGGGCAGCAACCGTTCGCCGGGCCGTTCGCGGCAGACCAGCAGAAGCACAACGAGCAGGGTGACCGCCAGCGCCGCAATCGCCACGACGCCGGCCAGGCCGAACACCCCGATGCCGGCCCCCGCCGCCGCCCCGGCGCCGGCCATCCCCAGGGCCTGTCCGCCGAACATCAGGCTGTTGGCGCGCGGCCGCTCGGCGACCGGCACCAGGTCCACC
Source organism: Phenylobacterium sp. (assembly GCF_046590535.1). Taxonomy (GTDB): domain Bacteria; phylum Pseudomonadota; class Alphaproteobacteria; order Caulobacterales; family Caulobacteraceae; genus Phenylobacterium. Next base: position 5,907 of record NZ_JBKJTG010000149.1, read on the forward strand.
GCCATCCCGTCCACCGCTACGTCCTGGAAGGTGGTGGCGATGTTGATCCCGAAGCTCAGCGCCGACAGAAGGGCGATGTCCCGGGGCCCGGGGTCGAAAACGGCGATCGCCACCAGCCCAGCCACGATCAGCATCTGCGAACCAATGAGCCATGCCCGCCGTCGCCCCATGGGCAGGTAGGTGAAGCGCTCCATTATGAAGCCGTTGGCGAACTTCAGGGTCCAGGGCAGCGACGTCGCCGAGAGGAACGCGCCCACCTCCAGCGCCGTGGCGCCATTGGTCGCCATCCAGGCGGGGATCGCCAGGTAGAACAGCCCGAGCGGCAGGCCCTGGGCGATATAGAGCAGGAAGATGATCCACAGCCGAAGTCGGCTGCTCTCCGAGACCGCGGGAAAGCTCGCCCGCGTCGCCACGATCGTCGTCATTCCCACCCCCAGTATGGCCCCGCCGATGATTGCTAGGGAGTGGCGACCCGAATGCAACCGACCTCAGGTTGCCCCGGCGAAGTGCGGTCCCGGCGCCCCCGCGAGGTCAGCAACGGTTGCAGGGGCGGTGTCAGTCAAACGGCAACCGGCCGTGTACGGAATCCACCCATCTCGGCCGTCGGCCTCCGCGACCCCGCCCGCACCGTGGAACTTTACGAGTACACGGCCTAGGCGCCCGAGCGGCCAGCCGCCGCCCGGGAGCCCGGCTGTTTCTGTCTAGAGCACGCCCAGCATCTCGGCGACCAGCGGGTGGCGCACGATGTCCACATCCTGGAGGCGGACCACGGCGATGTTGGGGACGGCTTCCAGCTTGGTGGCGACGGGACCCAGGCCCGAAAGCTCCGGGATCAGGTCCGACTGGTTGGGGTCGCCGGTGACCACCATGGTCGAGTGCCAGCCCAGGCGGGTGAGCAGCATCTTGAGCTGGCCGTAGGTGCAGTTCTGGGCCTCGTCGATGACCACGAAGGCGTTGTTGAGGGTGCGTCCGCGCATGAAGCCCACGGGGGCGATCTCGATGGCGCCCTCGGCCATCAGGGCGCGGACCCGCTTCATGGAGAGACGGTCGGAGAGCGCGTCGTAGAGCGGACGCAGGTAGGGGGCGAGCTTGTCCTCGGCGTCGCCGGGTAGGTAGCCGATGGATTCGCCGGCCTCCACCGCCGGGCGCGACAGGACGATGCGGCCGACGCTGCCGCTTTCCAGGGCTTCCACGGCCTTGGCGATGGCCAGATAGGTCTTGCCGGTGCCGGCCGGGCCCAGGGCCATGACCAGGTTCTTGTCGTCGATGGCCTTGATGAGCTGTTCCTGGCCCGGCGACTTGGCCTTGATGGTCTTCAGGTAACCCTGGTCGCGGTCCTCATTGTTGTTGTTGTGATGCGCCAGCGGCGACCAGCCCCGATCGAGCGGCAGCCTGCGGATCTTATCGTCGCCCTCGAACTGGCCGACGCCGAAGGCGCCTTCGCGCAGCTGTCGCTTCAGGGCTCGCTTGGTCATCAAGGCCTCCACAGGGACATGAAAAAAGGGCGTCCTGGTTGAGGAGCGCCCTTTGGGGTCGATAGGTAAGCACAGCAGCGGAGGCGTCCGCAGCCCGGGGGGCCGCTATCGAATGCTGGTCCGGGCGGGAAAGCCCGTAAGAACAACATGCTCAGCGCCATCAACTCCGCCCAGCGCGAGACGCGAGGCCGAAGCGGCCCCGCGGCGGCATCCGCAGGGGCTATCGCCCCCTCGAATCGCATCACTAGATTGATCCTAACTTGGTTTATGAAGTGTTAAACAGACGGATTGTCGCAAGAAACGGGGTGTGTTGATGAGTGTCTACAACTTGGGCAATGTGACACCTGAATTACCAAATGATGACGAATACTGGATTGCGCCCAGCGCATCGGTCATGGGCCGAGTGATTCTCAAGAAGAACGCCTCGGTGTGGTTCGGCGCCACCCTGCGCGGCGACAACGATCCGATCATCCTGGGGGAGAACTCCAACGTGCAGGACGGCAGCGTGCTGCACACCGACACCGGCTCGCCGCTGATCCTTGGCGACAACGTCACGGTGGGGCACCTGGTGATGCTGCACGGGTGTTCGATCGGCGACAATTCCCTGGTCGGCATCGGCTCGATCATCCTCAACGGCGCGAAGATCGGGAAGAACTGCCTGATCGGCGCCAACTGCCTGATCACCGAGGGCAAGGAAATCCCGGACAACTCCCTGGTGATGGGCGCGCCGGGCAAGGTGGTGCGCGCGGTCTCGCCGGCCCAGGCCCAGGTGATCATCGGCGGCGCGCTGCACTACGTCGAAAACTGGAAGCGCTATCGCCGCGAACTCCAGGCGACGGCTTGACGGACCCTGCGGCGCCCGCGCCAGCCTGGGCGCACAACGGGAGGACAACCGATGGCCTATGAGTTCATCAAGGTGGACCGCGAGGGACCGCTCACCATCTTCACCCTGAACCGGCCGGAGGTGATGAACGCCCTGCATTCGCCGGCGCACTTCGAGCTGGGCGAGGCGTTCGACGCCTTCGCAGCCGACCCGGAACAGTGGGTCGCGATCGTCACCGGGGCCGGCGAGCGGGCGTTCTCGGCTGGCAACGACCTCAAGCACCAAGCGGGCGGCGGCAAGATGGGCAGCCCGCCGTCGGGCTTCGCGGGCCTGACCTCGCGGTTCGACCTGACCAAACCGCTGATCGCCGCGGTCAACGGCGTGGCCATGGGCGGCGGCTTCGAGATCGCTCTGGCCTGCGACCTGATTATCGCCGCCGACACCGCCACTTTCGCCCTGCCGGAGCCGCGGGTGGGCCTGGCGGCGCTGGCCGGGGGCCTGCACCGGCTGCCCCGGCAGATCGGGACCAAGCGGGCGCTGGGCATGATCCTCACCGGCCGCCGGGTCTCCGCCGCCGAGGGCCTGGACCTGGGCTTCGTCAACGAGGTGGTCCCGGCCGCCGAACTGATGGCGGCGGCCAGACGCTGGGCCGGCCAGATCATCGAGCTGTCGCCCATGTCGATCCGCGCCTCCAAGGAGGCCGTCTATCGCGGCCTGGACGAACCCACCCTGGCGGCCGCTCTCAAGGGGCAGAGGGACTATCCCG
>NZ_JBKJTG010000191.1:0-9136 GCF_046590535.1 Phenylobacterium sp.
CTCGCTGGCGGCCATCCGTCTCAGCCGGGCGCTGGCCGATCTGGGCGTGGGCGTGCTGCGCTTCGACTTCACTGGCCTTGGCGAGAGCGAGGGCGCGTTCGGCAAAGGCCTGTCGGGCGACATCCAGGATGTGATTTGCGCTGCCCGGGCCATGTCGGACCAGGGGATGCCGCCGCAACTCCTGGTCGGGCACAGCTTCGGTGGAGCCGCCGTGCTGGCGGCGGCCGGCGATCTGGCAATGGTCAAGGCCGTGGCCGTGATCGGGGCGCCGTTTGACGCCGAACATGTGCTGACCCACATCGACCCGGCGCTGAAAAACGCGCCCGCCGGCCAGCGCCTGCCAGTCTCAATCGGCGGCCGCGACTTCGAACTGGGGGCCGACTTCGTGCGCGACATCTGTGGCCAGAACCAGAAGACGCGGATCGCCGATCTGGGCCGCGCCCTGCTGGTGCTGCATTCGCCGGTCGACGAGGTCGTTTCGATCGACAATGCGGCAGGCATCTTCCAGACGGCGCGACACCCCAAGAGCTTCGTCTCGCTGGACCATGCCAACCATCTACTGACCCGCAAGGCCGATTCCAACTATGCGGCGACGGTCGTCGCAGCCTGGGCCAGCCGGTATATTGATGTCGCCATCGAACCGGCGGCGACGCCGGTCGAGGCGCCGGTGCAGGGCATCCGGGTCGAGGAGACCGGGGTCGGGAAATTCCAGGTGCGGGTGGTCACCCCCGCGGTCACCTTCCTCGCCGACGAGCCGGTCGACGTCGGCGGTCTGAACTCGGGCCCGACCCCCTATGATCTGCTGAGCGCCGGTCTGGGGGCCTGCACGGCCATGACCTGCCGACTCTACGCCGAGCGCAAGTCATGGCCGCTGGAGCGGGTGGTGGTCGAGGTCGGTCATACGGCCAAGACGGCGAAGGTGCCGGACCGGTTCGTGCGCAAGATCGCCTTCCAGGGCCAACTCGATGAGACGCAGCGCGTCCGGCTACTGGGGATCGCGGATCGCTGCCCGGTGCACCGCACCCTGACCGAGAGTGCAGTTATCGAGACTGAGCTTCTGGCCGACGATCAGCCCCATTCGGGCGCCGAGAACTGCGCCGAGGGGCACGTGCTGCTGATGCAGGAAGCCTGCGCCGAGGCGGACGAGCCGGGCACGATCGATGAGGCATCTGTCAGCTCAAACGCACCGGTCGGTAAGGACTAGGCTTTAGGCGGCGAGATGGCCGGTCAGAGAGGGACCTACGATCCGTTCGCTGGTTCGCTCGTCGCCGGAGGTCACCATCCCTCCGGCTGCCCCAAACGAGCATATTCGGAGAAGAGCTGGCAATCTGGTCGAAGCGCCAACCCCGGCGCTGACCGACGCCTAGTTCGAGGCGACCTTCTCGGCCGGCGGCCTGGCGCGGCGCATCCCGCCGCCCATCATCTTCATGATCGGCTCGAATTCCTTGGCGTCGATCCCGCCGTCCTTGTTGGCGTCGGCGAGGCCGAACCGGGGCCGGATGGCGTTGCCCAGATCGCCCTTCAGTTCGGTGACCTGGAGCTTGCTGTCGAAATTGGAGTCCATCATCCCGATCAGCCGGGTCTTCATCATCTGGTCGTCGTAGGTGGTCTGCTTGGCGGCGGTCTCGTCGACCCAGCGATAGCGGAGCTGGGTGAAGAACATCTCCTCGAATGACTGGTCGCCCCACACGACTTCCTTGCTCGGATCCGGGTTCGCCGGGTTCCGCTTGGAGTTGTCATAGATGTAGGTGGCGATCAGTTTCGACCCCGCCGGCACCTTGATGGGTTCGGCGAACTCGTACATCCGCTGCCAGTTGAAGTCGTAGCGCGGCACGTTGAGCAATTGCTTCTCGGCGCCGTTCGGATAGCGGATCTTCAGGTCCGAGTAGGTGCCGCGGTAGTGGGCGTGAACCACGGCCGAATACAGCAAGGCGGCGTGCGGGAAGTCCAGGTAGGAGACCTCCTCGTGCGCCTCGGCGTTGGGCGGGATCTTGATGAACATGTCCACGATAGTGTTTTCGCGCATCATCAATTTCGGCGTCTCGCCAGGCTTGTAGAAGTACAGTCCGATCTGCTGGGTCGAGAGCACTTCCTTGCCGAACGGCGTGTAGTGCATCTGGTAGCCAATCGAACCGCCGCCGGGGACGTAGGACCCGATGCCCTTGGGCTGGACGATGCTTTCCATACCCACGGTATAGCCGCCGACGCTGCCGCCCCAGTTGGCCATGCCGCCCAGTTGGTCCTTTCCGGGCGGAATATAGCCCGACAGGATGTGGTGCACGGCCTGGCGCTGGTTCACCCGCGCGGTCGAGGCCTTCAGCCAGCGGCCCTGCGTCAGCGGGTTGGCCATCACCGGATACTGGTAGTCGACGATCCCGCTGGCCGGGACCTTGTAGGCGGGAATCTCGACGACCAGGTCCGGCTTGCCGAGCGGCCATTCCGGAGCCACGCGCTTCGTGGTGGCCAGGCGGTCGGGCCCGTCGCCACGCGGCGCGCCAGCCTCGATCCAGTGGACCAGGGTCTTGATCTCGTTCGGCGTCAGGCTCTTGTCGTTCTTGAAGTGGCCCACCTTCGGGTCGACGTCCCATGGCGGCATGCGATCGGTGCGGATGGCCTCGCGGATCATCGGGGCGAACCCCTTGACCATGGCGTAGCCGTTCATGGCGAACGGCGCGATGCCGCCCTCCTGGTGACAGGCCACGCACTTCTGCTCCAGGATTGGCACGATGGCCTTGGCGTAGGAGATCTTCCCGGCGGCCGCCTTCGCAGCCGCGCCGCGGTGGGGGAAGTTGATCACCGCGCCGGTGGCGATGCCGGACGCCACGGCCACCGGCTTGCCGGCGATCAGCGCGTCCACGGCGTCGGCCGCCAGCGGGCGATTGGCGCTGTCGTTCAACGGGCCGCGATAGGCTACTTTCCAGGACCTGGGATCGATCACGAAGACCTCGGAGACCCGCATCGCGCCGAGCTGCTCGCCGACCAGCAGGTTGTCGTCCATCAGCACCGGCAAGGTCAGGCCCAGCGTCTTCGCCTCAACCAACACCGCCTGGCGGCTGTCCGTGCCGCTGGAATTGATCAGCATTACCGGCACACCCTTGGACGAAGAGGCGGTCATCAAGGATTGCAGGGCCGGGGCGATGCGACGGATTTCTGGGCTGCCTACCGCGTGCATCACCAGCACCACGGCCTTGGCGTCATGATAGCGATACAGGTCTTCGGAGTGGCCGGTCGCAGTCACCAGGCGGAAGTTGTCGACCTGGTTCGGGGCGGTCGCCGCGGCCACGGATGGCGTCGGAGCCTTGGCGGCCGCGACGAGGCCGAGCGAGGCTGCCAGCGTGAGCCCAAGCGCGGTGACGGTCGTTGCGCGGCGCATTGTCGAACTCTCTTCCGGATGTGGGGACGGCGGAAACCTCGACCGTGGCCTCGGGATATCCCTCTCAAACGGCGGCTTGTCAAATAGATGACGCCAGCGTCATCTTGGCGTCCGCAGCGGACGTGACACGTTAAGCCCGGCAGTGCGCAGCAAGCCCCTACGAACCGATTGATTCAGGCAGCGACGGGCTTGGTGAGCCGAGCGACGAGCTGGGGGCGCGACTTGGCGAGGTTCAGCCTCTCAGATCGATCGTAACTCGGTTTGACCGCAGGGGTCGCTAGCGGTTGGCGCGATGCAAGACCTCGATCAGCTCTTCGGTCTTCTGTCGTTGTTCGGCCGCGTCACCGCTAACGTCCAGGCTGCGTGTCGCTAGGCGCCCGCGTCCATGGAGAGACCGCGAAGAGGCCGCCCAGGTTGCCGTCGGTTCGGCCGTCAATGGCTGAAGAGCACTGGCCGTAGTGAATGTTCCAAAAGGTTGTGCGTGACACCGCCGAGCAACCATTCCCCTAGCCGCGAATGCCCGTAGGCCCCAGCAACGATCAGGTCTGCTCGCTGCGCCTCGGCAAAGGTCGTGAGAACGGGGAAGCCCTCGTCGGCCCGGCCTTCTAAGGTCTTTGGCCTCGCCTTTACACCATGCCGCTCCAGCCGGCTGACGACATCCGACAGACCACTGTGCACTTCGCCCATCTGATCGGCAGGGCACACGTGGACGACGGTGACCTCGTCAGCAGCGATCAGAAAGGGTAGAGCATCGGATACGGCGCGACGCGCCTCCCGCGTGTTCTTCCAGGCAACGACGATGCTTTTGGTGCGGATGGCAGGCAAATCCGGCGGAATGGTGAGGATCGGGATTCCAGCGCGCAGGACGAGATCGGCGGCGGCGGCCGTGGAAGCCTTCAGGCCCCGGCGGGCGCTGGCCACGATGAGGTCCGCGCCCGCGGCAAGGTGCTGCAGGGCCCGGTCAGGATAGTCCCGCACGGAGCACCAGGTGGCCTTGGCTCCCATGGACTTCGTGGCGTCCCGAAAGCGCGCCTCAGCTGCTGCCAGATTTTCCGTCTCCAGGTCCGCGAGAATCTGCGCGAGCGTTGCGTCGATGTAATCGGTGCTCAGCATGGGATTGTCGAGATGGAGCGGCTCACTACCTCCAACGCCGATCAGCGTCGCGTCGATCTGGCGCGCCAGATCGACGGCGATTCGAAGCCGCAGGTCTGAATCCCCGGTTGGTTCTACGTGAACAAGAAGGGTCTTGTAGGTCATCTTGGCGCTCCGCGGATGCGCCGGCTGAGGGCCCGCTGCAAACCGATCGGGTGGTCCGTCGATTTGACCGCCCAAGGGCAACCTAGAATCCGATCATCAGGCAGCATTGACTTGGATCAACCGCTCTCACAACGAATTCGGTCACCTAGAGGCGTCCCGCGCGTTAGGAGCGTGTCGCCCGCATTCGCGGAGACATCCGACCGGAATGCTCCGCAATCCTCAAGGAACGCCCAATGCCCGCGACGCCGATACGTGCCCGCTGCGGCAGGCCGCGGCCGCCCTCGGACGTCCGCCAGCGTGAGGAACAAGACCTCATGGCGCGGATCGGGACGCGCATTTCCTTCGCGCGAGATGACGAGATCTACGGCCAGGAGGAGGTCGCGGACCTAATCTATCAGGTGGTCAGCGGGGCGGTGCGAACGAGCCGACTAATGAACGACGGCCGGCGCCAGGTCGGTGACTTCTACTACCAAGGCGAGGTGTTCGGCATGGAGCCGGGCCGGGAGCATGTATTCTCCGCCGAGGCCCTAGCCGACACGGTCGTGCTGGTCGTGAAGCGCTCGGTCGGGCACGAGGCAAGCGGCGGCATGCTGGAACAACTCTTAGGCGGCGCTGCGCGTCGCGAACTTGAGCGCGCGCACGAGCATGTGCTTATGCTCGGCCGAAAGACGGCCTGCGAAAAGGTGGCGAGCCTGCTGATGAACATCGCCGATCGCTCGCACTATGAGTGCGTGGAGTTGCCCATGGGTCGGCAAGACATGGCGGACTACCTTGGACTGACGATCGAGACGGTGTCGCGGATGTTAACCCAGCTGCAGCTGAATGCGGTCGTCGAGTTCGCTGGGTTGCGCAGCCTCCAAGTCAAGAACCGTCAGGCGCTCTCGCTACTGACCCAATAGCGCCGGGCAATCGGCGCCGCCCCGGTCCTGATCTCCAGATCAACGGGCCGGAGACCTGCACTGCGGGAACCAGCTCGAGCGGAGGGTGACTTGAAGCGAGCGCAACCCCACACCGAGAAGCACCTGATTGCCCGAATAGGCTGGCTCAGAGCGGCAGTGCTGGGCGCGAACGATGGGGTGCTCTCCACAGGAAGCTTGATCCTCGGGGTGGCGGCTGCGTCTACGAGTCAGAGCAGCATCTTGCTCTCAGGAGTCGCGGGGTTGGTCGCCGGGGCGATGGCCATGGCGGCGGGCGAGTACGTCTCGGTGAGCTCACAATCCGACACGGAAGCGGCAGACCTCGCAAGAGAGAAGCGCGAGCTTGCTGGCAATGAAGCGGCCGAGCGCGCTGAACTCGCCGCGTTATATGTCGCGCGCGGCGTCTCCGTTGAGCTCGCGAGCCAGGTAGCCGAACAACTGATGGCCAAGGATGCCCTGGCGGCCCACGCCAAGGAGGAACTCGGGATTTCCGACGCAACGAAGGCGCGCCCGCTGCAGGCGGCGCTCGCGTCCGCCGCGTCTTTCTTCGTTGGGGCGGTCCTTCCGCTGCTGATGGTAGTCGTGTCGCCGAGGAGCGTGTTGTCCGCGACGGTAGCAGGGTCGTGCCTGCTGTTGCTGGCGGCACTGGGCGCGCTGGGCGCGAAGGCGGGCGGAGCGACGATGGGCAGAGCCATGGTGCGGGTTACTGTTTGGGGGGCCTTGGCCATGGCGACGACGGCCGGCATCGGTTCGGTTTTCGGCGTCGCCTTCCGTATCTGAGCCTCCCGACCGGCGTATGCGCCAGATCAAAGCCCCGGTGCGGGGCTTCTGGGACTCTGGCTTGGCGCGGTTGAGCGCCAAACGCTGGAACCATCATGTCCAATGACCTCGCCCTTCGCTCGGACATCGAAGTCGAACTCGAATTTCAACCGAGCCTGACCGCCGCCGGCATCGGCGTCACCGTTAAGGATGGCGGCGCCATCGGTTGATGCACGTGGACGCGATGTCGTGTGCGGCTATGCCAGCTGAAAGACTGACCGCCTTGCAGGACGATCTCGTCCTCGCGCCTGCGCAACTCCCCCGGTGGAACGCTTTCGCGGATGCAACCCAAGCTATGGGGAAAGGCATGGGCATGATGCAGGGTTCGGAGATAGCGGAAGACATGCCAATGTATTCCGGAACCGCGACGCAAAGGGGCATGCCGATGCCGCGCTCAGACCACGGTGCAATGATGGGACAGGCGGGCTCCCTTCTAGAGCGCCTCGATCCCCACCAATCGATGCTCACCGCCCAGCTGGACGCCGTCAGGAAGGTAAAGTCGGCCCCGAGTCCCCTTTCAAGCGCGCTCACGTTGGCTCAGACAGCGAAGTTCGACGCCGCAACCAATTGCGGGCCAAGGCGCCTTTAGGGTGCGGCTCTTCGATCCGGGTAGCTATGGCAGCCAGCCCTACCCGCGCCTCACCGTGTCGCCCGGGCGCGGCCAGTCTATACCGGCCCTGGAGGCCCACCGATGAGCTATGCAGCCGGCCAGCACTTTCATCCTGACCCTCGAGACCACGGCCAGCAGCCTGGTAAGGTTGGGACCGGCATGACGGTGATCGATCCGGTGTGTGGAATGACCGTCGATCCCGCCAAGACCGCTCATCACGCCGAACACGCGGGCACGGCCTATCACTTCTGCTCGGCCGGCTGTCGGACCAAGTTCACGGCCGATCCCGACCGCTACCTGCACCCCCAGACCGTGGCGCCGGCGCCGGAGGGCACGATCTACACCTGTCCCATGCACCCGCAGATCCGGCAGGAGGGACCGGGCTCCTGCCCGATCTGCGGCATGGCGCTGGAGCCGGAGACGATCACGGCCGATAGCGGGCCAAACCCCGAGTATGCGGACATGCGCCGCCGGTTCTGGATCGGGCTGGTGCTCACCTTGCCGGTGTTTGGGCTGGAGATGGCCGGACACCTGCTCGGCCATGCCCTCATGGTCTCGCCCGCAACCTCCGCCTGGGCCCAGTTCGCGCTGGCGACGCCTGTGGTGCTCTGGGCGGGCTGGCCGTTCTTCCAACGCGGCTGGGCCTCGCTCAGGACGCGCAACCTCAATATGTTCACCCTCATCGCCATGGGGGTCGGGGTCGCCTACGCCTACAGCGTTGTGGCCATGCTCGCGCCGGGACTCTTCCCGGCCGCGCTTCGGGGCGAGGCTGGACTGCCCCCGGTCTACTTCGAGGCGGCCGCGGTCATCACCGTCCTGGTCCTGTTGGGCCAGGTGCTTGAGCTGCGAGCGCGTGAGCAGACGTCCGGTGCGATCAAGGCCTTGCTCAATCTGGCGCCGAAGACCGCGCGGCGGGTGCGCGACGACGGGACCGACGAAGAGGTCACCCTTGACCAGGTGCATGTCGGCGACCGGCTGCGCGTGCGGCCGGGGGAGAAGATTCCCGTCGACGGGGTGATCCTCGACGGCCGGGTCTCCATCGACGAGTCACTGGTCACCGGCGAGTCCATGCCGGTGACCAAGGAAGCGGGCGACCCGGTGATCGCCGGTTCGATCAACAAGACCGGCTCCTTCGTCATGCGCGCCGAGAAGGTCGGGGCCGACACCCTGCTCTCGCAGATCGTGCAGATGGTGGCGCAGGCCCAGCGCAGCCGGGCGCCGATCCAGCGGCTGGCCGACCAGGTCTCCGGCTGGTTCGTGCCGGCGGTCATTGCCGTTGCGCTCATAGCGGCGGCCGTCTGGGGTCTGGTCGGTCCCGAGCCGCGCTTCGCCTACGCCTTGGTGGCCGCCGTCTCGGTGCTGATCATCGCCTGTCCCTGCGCGCTTGGGCTGGCGACGCCGATCTCGATCATGGTCGGGGTCGGCCGGGGCGCTCAGGCCGGCGTGCTGATCAAGAACGCTGAGGCCCTGGAACGCTTGGAGAAGGTCGACACGCTGATCGTGGACAAGACCGGCACCCTGACCTAGGGCCGGCCCGCGGTGACCGCGATCCACCCCGCACCGGGGTTCGACGAGGCCGAACTCCTGCGTCTGGCGGCCAGCCTCGAGCGCGGCAGCGAGCATCCGCTGGCCGACGCGATCGTCCGCGCGGCCACCGAGCGGGGCCTGCCACTTTCCGAGCCCGCGCAGTTCGACTCGCCGGTCGGCCGGGGCGTGCTGGGTCTGGTGGACGGCCACCGGCTGGCGCTGGGCTCGGGCAGGTTCATGGCCGAGCAGGGCGTCGACACCGCGGCCCTCGACGCCGGGGCCGAGACGCTGCGCGGCGGCGGGGCGACCGCGATCTTCATGGCGATCGACGGCCGGGCCGCGGCGGTGCTGGCGATCGCCGATCCCATCAAGGCGACCACGCCGGACGCGGTGCGGGCGCTGCAGGCCGAGGGCGTGCGCCTGGTGATGATGACCGGCGACAACCGGACGACCGCGCTGGCTGTCGCCCGCACACTCGGCATCGACGAGGTGGAGGCGGAGGTCCTGCCGCAGGACAAGGCCGCGGTGGTGCAGAAGCTGCGCGCCGAGGGCCGCGTGGTGGCGATGGCCGGCGACGGGGTCAACGACGCCCCCGCCCTGGCCGCCGCCGACGTGGGGGTGGCGATGGGCGCC
>NZ_JBKJTG010000086.1:0-4330 GCF_046590535.1 Phenylobacterium sp.
ATGCTGGGCGGTCGGGCGGGAACCCGCAGTCAGCGGGCGGTCATGGAAATATCGCTGCGGCTGGTGAATACCTCCACCGGGCAAGTCGTCTCGACTTCCAGCGCACAAGGCAGCGCCTCGTCGCGCACCTCGGACGCCGGACTGGTCAATACCTGGTCGGGGGCGACCGTCGGCGGCGAAGTGTTTCGGGCTACCCCAATCGGCCAAGCCGGGGAAGACGCCATCATGAGGGCGGTTGATCAGATCGCCGCGGGCATGCGCGAGGTGCCTTGGTCGGCAGTGGTTGTCGATGCGTCGGAAACCGGCGTCTATTTGAACGCGGGGGCAGACCGGAACGTGCAGGCCGGTTTGACTCTCAGCGTTTGGCGGCCCGGTCGCACCCTAACAGATCCAAGAACTGGCGAGGTGCTTGACGTGGAGATGGCTCGCATCGGCCAGGTCCGAGTCGAGAGCGTGCGCGACCGCCTCTCCATCGCTTCCGTGGTCGAGGGCGAACCGCCGATACGGGGGGACGTGCTGAAGGCGGACTGACGTGCCTACCTCCGATACTGACCTCTAGCCTAAAGGCGTCTCGCGAGTTTTCCCATCGGTTTGGGAGACAGTACGCCAGCATCCACCGCGCTCGCGCTTAGTATAGGAGAGATAGAGGATGAAAACGCCGAAAGTTTTCGGCCTGATGATCGCATTAGTGGCGGTCGCGGGCCCAGCTAGTGCCGATATTACGGCCGTTAGAAACAGCTGTGACGCGCCACACACTGTGGAGGTGGTCAGCATGTCGATCAACACCTTTGAATACACTTTTCAACGCCTTCCTAACGGCCCCATCTACGTCTTTGCCGGGATCGTCAACCCTACATCCACCAGCCACACCCGTCGGTTTGTCGTACCATCGGGAAGTTATAGTTTGACCTACAGGCTACCCAACTCCACCCCCGTGGGGGTCTATGGTCAGAACATAGTCATTCGGCCTCATCACCGCGTCGGCGGCGTATGCGTGCCCATCGACCCCCGCACGAGAAGGGCAATGCCAGTCGCCCCGGTACAGTAATGCATCTGGATCCCGGTAGTCGGTGGAACGGCCGCCTCGGGAAGGCTGACTGCTGCTGCCGGTTGGCACCCGGATGCCGCCGGCCTGCAGGTTCTGCTCATCGGACTGGCCGCCCTGAGCCTGCCGCATATGCTGCTTGTCGATGGGCTCTCCCCGTCACTTGTGCGGGGCAAAACCCATGACGGATCCGGGCCGGGACGCTCAAAACGATGCGGCCGAACGCGTCATCTGCGTGGATGAGGCCGACAACCCGATTGGCGAGGCGGGAAAGCTTGATGCCCATGAACGGGGCCTGCTGCACCGCGCCTTCTCCGTCTTTCTTTTCGACGACCAGAACCGGCTTCTGCTGCAGAGGCGGGCGCCTACCAAGTATCATTCGGGTGGGCTGTGGGCCAACAGCTGCTGCGGACATCCTCGGCCCGAAGAGCCCACCCTTGAGGCGGCAGTGCGGCGTACGCGCGAGGAGCTCGGTGTGGCCGCGGAACTTCATGAGAGCTACCGCTTTCGTTACCGGGCAGACCTCGACAACGGCCTCATCGAAAACGAGCTCGTCCACATGATGTTCGGCCGTCTTGCCGGAGCGCCCGCACCTGATCCGGCCGAAGTAACCAGCCTGCGCTGGATGAGCCTCAGTTCTCTGGCAAACGGTGTCGCCAGAACCCCGTTAGTTTATTCGCCGTGGCTTCGCCTCTACGTCGAGAGTGGCCTTAGCGACCTTTCCTACGCGCTCGCGGACTTGGAAACCCGCTGATAGCGTCCGTCTGGACGGCTGCGGTCGCCTGGACTAGGCAGGGTGGGCGATTTCGGCCTCGGCGAAGCTATCCTGTCAGAGCCGTCCGAAGCTATTTTGGACAAGGTCCGCTAACCCCCCGAAGCAGGCCTTCGCCTTACGTCACTGCCGCCTGCAACGTCTTCAATCTCCAGCCTCACCTGATCCGCGGATCGACCCCTTCGCCTGTTCCGGGCCGAGGCCCATCGGACGTGGGCTGCTGCGACCGCCGCGGCCTGATCGCACTGTGGGGCCGGGGGCTGGTGCGGCTTGGACCACTCAACCTGACAGTCCCGTCATGGGAGGCCGCGACCGTCGCCGCCTGATCCAGCGGTTGGGGAGTGGGCTTTCCGACCGGACCGACTCAACTCTTCAGCACCTTTGAGTTGACGGTTCGAGGATGATCACCGCCGGGCGGCTGCGTTGCAAAGGGGCAGGACTGCACTACCATTCGGCGCTGGTGCGATGGCGTGGAAGGGCGCGGTAGTCCGTTGGGTAAATTCAGCAACTGGGAACTGGCGGACGGCGAGCTGGCCCGAAGGATCGAGGCGCTGAACCTGATCGGGCTGAGGAGCTTGATGGTCGCCCTCATCGTCTCGTCCCTAGGGCGCAAGGCCGACGGCGACTCCCTGCCTCCCATGCCCGACGAGGAGGCGCTGTGCGCCCTGCATCGCGCCGCGACGGTGTTCCTGCTGGAGCGGCCGGGCACCTATCGCCAGTCGAATGTGAAGCTGCGGCAGGAGGGGGGAGCCCTGCTCCGGCCGCCGCCCTGGAACTCGGTTCCGGGGCTGATGGGGGCGTTCTTCGTCGAGCTGGAGCGGATCTGGACCGAGGGCGACGCCCTGGATGTCGCGGCCTATGCCCTGTGGCGCATCACCTGGATCCACCCCTTCCGCGACGGCAATGGGCGCACGGCCTTCGCCTTCGCCTATGGCTGCCTATGTCTGAAGCTCGGCGTCCTTCTGCCCCAAACTGGGACCGTGCTGGACCAGATGTTGGCTGACCCGGCGCAGTGCAACGGGCCGCTGGGGGCGGCGGACACATCGGTCCGGGGCCATGCTGACCGGGTGCCGGACCTCACGTCATTGAAGCGCTACTACGACCAGTTGCTGTTGCGACAGATCCGGGCCGCCGAGGGGCTGGCGACGGCACCCTGACGGCGGCCCAGGGGTCACCTGGCGGGCTCGCTTGCCGCCGTCCGTCACCCCCGTAATGGGCGGACCGGGCCATTGGCCGCCCTGCGGACCACAACCCAGGGCGTGGCTATACAGGCGAAGGCGCCGTTGCGTAAGATGACGCTACCGGTCCTGAGCCTGCATCTGGTCAGCACGCGCTGGGCGGCCGGGCCGAGGGAGAGGACTCTCACGCCCCGAACCGGCGGTGCCTTGGCAGGGCGCCAGCAGCCCATCCTGCGGGTCCTGACAATGAACGTGATCGCACCGCCACCGACCAGGCACCTGACGCCCAGGCCCCCGGGTCCATACATACTTCTCCTACCCGGGTGAGCCCACGGAGGGCCCCAATGATTGAATGTGTTGTCCACATCGACTTCATTTTGGAAATCGTACCAGGACTCCAGGAAAGTTGGGTCGGACGGCAGGTAATCGAAGTGGAAGGGGCCAAACTGGTCTTCATCGTCGGAGTTGCAATCCTCCCCGGCGTATTCGTCACACTCCCCGTTGTCTTCGCCCTCGGTGCTTTGGGCCAGGTGGAAGCTCCCGGCGTTCCGGGCTACGGCCTCGAAGGACGGCGAAGTCAGGCTCGCCGCGGCTGAAAAGGCGTCTTGGCGGAACTGATCGGCGCTTCTTTCAGTGGCGCCGGCGGCGGAGGGGCAGACGGCAATGAAGGCAAGGGCGGCGGCCAGGCCGACGAAATCCATGCCTTGACGCGGGGAGACGGCAGGGGCTGGGTCTTCTGACATAGGTATCATCTGTTGGCCTCCTTGGCCGTTCGATCGTTGATGGGACGGCCCGCTATCGGGCACCGCCGACGCCGGCGCGGTCGGCCGGGGACAGGGGCATCAGGCAGATGCCGTTCCTGATCTGGTAGGCCGGGACCACGATGGTCTGGGGATAGGTGACCGTCGGGCCGATATCGGTGACCTTCACGGTATAGGCCGACGACGGCCCGGTGGTCTCGCAAATGGTGGTCGCAGTGAGGGCGGCTGCCGGGCCGGCCAAGCCGACGCCTATCAAGGCCGCCGCAAGCCATCCGGAGTCTCGCATCATGCGCTTTTACCCCCAAAAACTCATTTCAATATTAACCCGGCATCTAAGTCAAAGAACAATGTTGTGGCGGCCTGATACACTAGGGGCCCCCGCGTCGCTTCCGCAGTCTTGGTGGATGTCGAGGCTGTTGAGGTGGCTTGCCATCGACTCAGTTTTTGCATCCGCAGTATGTCCGCTATCCATCTGTGGACGCCCCCTTCAGCGCAAGGGTGAATTCCAGAGTTTCTGACACGTAGTCGGATGCTGCCATCTGTCCGGCCTGTTGTGAGGCGGTGAACCGTCTCT
>NZ_JBKJTG010000121.1:0-9229 GCF_046590535.1 Phenylobacterium sp.
CCGAAGCCGCCGCCACCGGCCAACTCACGCCGCAGGCGGCTGGGATCGCCATCGCCCGGCACATGCGCGAGGGAACCATCGTCTGCGACGACAGCGTCACCTCCGGCGGCGGCGTCGCCGTGCCGGCGATGACCGCGCGGCCGCACGAGGTGCTGGCGCTGACCGGCGGGGCGATCGGCATCGGCCTGCCGCTGGCCGTGGGTGCTGCGGTGGCTGCGCCCGAGCGCAAGGTGCTGTCGTTGAACGGCGACGGAGCGGCCATGTACACCGTCCAGGCCCTATGGAGCCTGGCCCGGGAGAACCTGGACGTGACCGTGGTGGTGTTCGCCAACCACGCCTACCGCATCCTCAACATCGAGCTGATGCGCACCGGCGCGGGCAAGGCGGGGCCGTCGGCGGCCAAGCTGCTGGAACTGGGCGACCCGGCCATCGACTGGGTGTCGCTGGCCAAGGGCCTGGGCCTGCCCGCCGTGCGCTGCACCACCGCCGAGGAATTCGACAGGGCCTTCGCCGGCGCCATGGGCCAGCGCGGCCCGATGTTCATCGAAGCCGCAATCTAGCGCCCACGAAAAAGGCCCGCGGGGCGAACCCGCGGGCCTTGGTCGTTCAGCAGTCTTGGACCGATCAGGTGTTGCCGGGCAGCTTGCAGTTGCCGGCGAAGGCGCAGCCGATGGCGCCGACGGCGCTGACGGTGGGCTGGGTGTTGTACTCGATCATATAGCCCTTGAAGCCGTCTGAGCAGGCCACTTCCACCAGGATCGTGCCCTTGACGGTCTTGGCCGCTAGGCGCGAGCCTGAGACGGTGCAGGTCTTCTGGTCGAACTTGCGCAGGTCAGCGGTGAGCTCGGCGTTGCCGGAACCGGCCTTGTTGAGCCCGCACTTGTAGCCGGCCGCCAGGGCATGGCCGCAGTTCAGGACATTGCCCTTGCCGCCGGCCTTGAACACGCCGACGCCGCCGGTTCCGTCCTTGCAGACCAGCTCGACCACGTCGTCGGACCCTTGGGCCGGGAAGATGGCGTACTTGTCCACCGCGCAGGTGGAGCCGGCAGCCTTGGCCAGGCGCGTGTAGAGCTCGGCCTGCGCCGTCTCCGCCTCACGGGCGTTGGTCAGCTCGCAGCCGCCCAGGATGCCCTGCGCCTTGGCGCAGTCCCAGGTCTGGGCCAGCGCACCCCGACCGTCGATCTTGTAGATGTAGCCCTTGCCGTCCTGGCAGGAGGACTCGAAGAAGTTGGCGCCGTCCTTGGCCGCGCCGACGAAGCGGCGGTCCTTCACCACGCAGCCGTTCTTGGCCTGGGTGGCGTAGCTATCGACCACCGCCATGCGCGAGGCCTTGTCGGTGAGCGCGCATTTGATGTTGCCGGCGCCGTCGTCGAAGTTCAGGCAGTTCTGCGCCTGGATCTCCTTGGAGGCGTCGAAGGGCGCGCTGGCCACGATCACGTAGCCCGTGCCGCCCTGGCAGGCGACTTCGACATAGGTGTTGATCTTGGACTGGCCGATGCCGCGGACGTTCTCGGGCACGCACTGCACGCCGGCCTTGGCCAGCATGGGGGTGAGGGCCGACTTCGGGTCGGCGTTCCCGGGCAGAGTGCAGGGCAGAGCCGAGGGCTTGCCCGGTTCCGGCGCGGTGTTGGCCTCGATGCAGGTAAAGGCGGTCGCCGTGCCGCCCAGGGGCGCCTGCAGGACATAGCCCATGCCGCCGGTGGCGCAGGCCACTTCGTAGTAGGACGTGGAGGTCTTGGCCTTCTTGTCCTCGGTCTTGCCGACCAAGCGGGCGTCGGACACCTGGCAGGGCAGGCCCACCGTGGCGACCAGCGCCGGCGCCTCGGCCATGCCGATCTTGCGGGCGGCTTCGGTGACGGCGGCGGCGGTCGGCTTCTTGGCCTGCGACATGGCGGCTGCCGGAACCAGCAACGCAGCCATAAACGCCGCCACGAGCCCAAATGCTGTAGGCCTCATCTCGTCGGTATCTCCTGGATGTTTCCCTGAGCGCACATAAGCGCTGCGATCGTCCCAGGGTCAAGATGGGGCGCAATGCCGGCCAAACTATGACCCGTTCCAATGGGTTAGGGGCGTTCGAGTGGTTGCGAGTTACCCCAGCTTCGCGCGCGGAGGCGCCGCCGCCTCAGCTGCGACCTCGGCAGGCGCGGCGGATCTGGGCGGCCAGGTCATGCAGCCCCTCGTCCACGGCGATCTTGCGCGCCTCGTCGCACTGGCCCTGGCCCAGGGCCGCGTCGATCCGGTCGCGGGCGCTTTCCCACTCGCGCTTTTCGCCCATCTTGCCGGCGGGTGAGCGCCGGTCGCCAACGAAGCTGGTCTCTCCGCCGCGCTTCGGGGCGAGCTTGTCCGCCTGGTCCTTAGCCCGCAGGGAGGCGCAGGGGCCGGACGCAGTTCGCGGTCGCCCGGCGCAGGCGCCGTCCGCCGGGGCGGGTTCGGCGGCGGAGACCGGCAGGCAGATCAGGGCGAGGCCGAAAGCCAGGGCGAAGGCGCGCATCATCAACTCCGGAACTGGCGGCTGCGGGCCCGCCGAAGCGCAAGCCTAGCCGGGTGATGGCCACGGCGCCATGCTCGCGCCAAACTCCGTCGCCAGTCAGCCATCCAGATGATCCGCACCGCCGCATCCCTGATTCTCGTCGCCGGCCTCAGCATGGGCCTGGCGCAGGCGCCCAAGCCGGCCGCCAAGGCCGCGCCGCCGGTCAGGCCTGCAGCCTCCGCGGGTCCCTTCGACGCCCAGGACCCGATGAGCCTGATCGCGTTGCTGGCCAGCCTGGACGCCCAGGCGACCATCTCCGGTAAGGCCGAGGATGCGGTGAACCTCAAGGTCACCACACCGGCCTACGCCTTCGGCGCCCAGTACGCCGGCTGCGACGCCCAGGGGCGCAAGTGCAAGGCCGTCGCCTTCTCGACGCTGTCCACAAGCCGCACGGCGACGCTGGCGCAGCTCAACGGCTTCAACCAGAGCTCGATCACCTGCCGGGTGTGGCAGGACCGGCAGGGCAAGCCGCACGTGATGTATTCCGCCCTGGTGCAGCCGCAGGACAGCCGCGAGGCGATGCGCGGCCACCTGGGCGCCTGGCAGGGCTGCCTGGCAACCTTCGGCGACTTCCTGGCCGACCCCAACGCTTATCTGGCGAGCGCGCCCTAGCGCTGTTCGCTCCGATAGACTCGGAGCGGCGCTCCAGAATTTGCCTTGTCGCGCCTTCTGACGCCGAACCGGCGGCCACTTCGGCGGAAGGGTGGCTAGCGGACGTTCGCCTCCAGCCCACTCAACGGCGGCACCTGACTCTTTACGGACGGAGACAGTGTTTGCGTATTGGAAGCGCTTGGCTCCGTCGCCGATCTGCGCCCGGCATTGTGAATCGACAATGTGCGACCCACCGTACACTTGCCATAAGCGACCATGAGCGATTCCGTTCATCGAGAGGCGACACATTGCGACGTATCTTGTCCTTGATCGGCCTTGTCTTCGGTCTCGCGGGATGCGCCACCTATGTGCTGGCCCCTATGGATGGGGCGGCCCTCGTGGCGGCCCGCTCGATCGAAACCCTTGAGCCTGCTCACGTCCGGGCCAGCCTCGCCGAGATCGCGCCCGGCGTGGAATGGGGCGGCAATGCCTGGGACCGGCTCGTGCTGTTCGCGGCGGCGCGCCGCTACAGCCCCGATGTCGCCGCAGCGCGGTTGGCCGTCGAGACGGCCGTCGCCGCAGCGCGCGCGGCGCGCGTCGCTCCAGCCGCAACTCTGACCCTGACCTCGGAATACGCCGTCGCTGCGACGGAAAGCTCACCCTGGCTATTCGGTGCGGCGCTCGACATTCCGGTCGACCGGGGCGCCCGGCGCCAAGCGAGGCTGACCAGCGCGGACCTGGCGATCGCGCTGGCGCGCTACGACTATGCAGATGCGCTATGGCGGGCGCGCATGGGCGTGCGCAGGGCGGTCGCCGAGCGGCTGATCGCGGAGCGGCGCATGGTCGCCTTCCAGGACCTCGCGGATCTTCGGGTGCGCCAGCAGGCGGCGATGGAGCGCAGGCTCGCGGCGGGCGAAGTGTCACGTGCGGAACTCGAACGGGTTCGGGCCGACGGAGCCGACGCGGTACGGCTGTTGCTGGACGCGGGCGCGCAGGCCAGGGCGGCGTCCGGCGCTCTTGCGGCCGCAGTGGGCCTCGCGCCGGTCGCGTTCGGGTCCATAGCGCCGTCCTGGGTGGGCTTCGATACGCCCGTCTCGGACCCTGGCGCGGACGTGACGCGAGAACAGCGGCTTGCGGCCGTGTTGTCACGCAGCGACGTGCTGAGAGCGGTCGCGGCCTATGATCAGGCCGAGGCCGATCTGAAACTGGAGACGGCGCGGCAGTATCCGGTGTTGAGCGTCGGTCCTGGCTACACGTGGGAGCGCGGCCTCGTGAAACTCCCGCTCTCCGTTGGGCTGGTGCTGCCGCCGCTGGACCTGAATCGCGCCGCCATCGCCACCGCCCAGGCTCACCGGGCCGAGGCCGGGCGTCGGCTGGAGGCGGCGGTCGCGGGGGTCGAGGCCGAGATCGACGCTGCCCTGATCGAGACGGCGGCTGCCCGGATCGCGCTCGATCGCATTCGTCGCACCGACCTGCCGGCCGCCGCGAGGCTGGCAGACCAGGCCGAGCGGGAACTCGGCCGCGGCGCCATCGATCGGGCGGAATGGGCGGCGGCAGTCGTGGGCGCCCGCCAAGTCCGAACTACCGAGCTGGATGCCCTGGCGCGGGTCCATGCTGCCGATGCGGCGCTCGAGGGCGCGCTGCGCCGCCCCTTGGAAGGCCCCGAGACTGTCGTCGCCCCATCAAATTCGAGGACCGCCCCATGACCCGCATCGCCGCCATCGGCTGGGCCACGTTGGGCGCCGTCGTCTCGGCATCGGTCGTACTGGCCATCGTGCTGCCGAGGGCGGATACCGCGCCGGTCGGAACCAAGAGGGAAGCTGAGGCCACCGCCGCCGCCGACGGCAAAATCCGCATGGACGCCGCAGACCAAGCCCGCGCGGGGCTGAGGATCGTGGCGCTGCGATCGGGGTCGGCCCCCGAGCTCCGCCAGGGCTTCGCGCGCGCCATCGACGTCGGCGCGCTCGCGGGCATCGACGCCGAGATCGAAACGGCCCGTGCGGCGTCCGGTGCATCCGGCGCCGAGCTGGCGCGATTGACGGCGCTCGCGGCCCAGGATCAGAGCGCCTCGCAGCGCGCGGTGGAGGCGGCCCGCAGCGTGGCCGCCGCAGACCGCGCGCGGCTGGACCTGGCATCGCGGCGCGTGGGCCTGGAATTCGGGCCGGGATTGACGCGTCTGGACACCCGGTCGCGACGGGCGCTGGTCTCCGAGATCGGCCGCGGCCGGGCCGCCCTGATCCGCATCGACATGCCGGGCGCCGTTCAGAACGGGGGCCGGATCCGAGTGGTTGAGGGCGACCTGAGCAGCGAAATCCGCGTGCTGGGTCCGGCCGCTGGGGCCGATCCTCGGCTGCAGAGCGCCGGTCTCCTTGCTGTCCTGCGTGGTCCTATGGCCCGGTCGGCGGCAACCGGTCGCGTACTACAGGCGACGCAGGAGACGGCGTCGGGGGTCGGCGGGGTGATCCTCCCCCGTGAAGCCCTGGTCCGCTGGCGCGGCGGGGTTTGGGCCTATCGCCAGATCGCGCCGACCACTTTTGTGAGGACCGAAGTCGATGGACGGCCCGTGGCCGACGGCTGGTTCACGGCGAACGGGTTCTCGAACGGTGACCGGGTGGTTACAGCGGGGTCCGGGACCCTGCTGGCGATCGAACGCGGCGTCGCGCCCGCCGACGAGGAAGACTGAGCCATGCTGTCGCTGATCGTCAGGCTCTGCCTGCGGCATCCGCTCATGGTGAGCCTGGCCGGCGTTCTGCTCCTGGCGTTCGGAGCCGTGACCGTGGGATCGGCCCGCTACGATGTGTTTCCCGAGTTCGTGCCCGCCCAGGCCACGGTCCAGACCGAGGCGGTGGGGCTGACCCCGGAACAGGTCGAGGCGCTGGTGACGCGGCCGCTGGAGACGGCGATCAACGGCTCGAACGGCGTCGCCTCGGTACGCTCGGAATCGATCCAGGGCCTGTCAGTGATCACGGTGATCTTCGTGGAGGGCAGCGAGCCGTTCCGGGCCCGCCAGGTCCTGGCCGAGTCGCTGAACGAGGCCTCGGGTCGCCTGCCCGGCGGCGTCTCCGCGCCCAAGCTCAGCCCGCTGACGTCGTCCACCATGGACCTGCTCAAGATAGGGTTCACCAGCGACCGGCTCACGCCGATGGCGCTGCGCGACATCGTCCAGTGGACGGTTCGGCCCCGCCTCCTGGCGACGCCCGGCGTGGCCCGGGCCAGCGTGTTTGGCGGCGACCTCCGGCGGCTCGAGGTCCAGGTCGATCCCAAGGCGCTGATCGCACGCGGCCTTTCCGTGTCCGACATCGCGACGGGTGTCGCAGCGGCGACGGAGATCCGGGGCGGGGGCTTTTCCGAGACCCCGAACCAACGCGTCCTGATCGAGCCTACATCCGGCGCGGTGACGGCCGCCAGCCTCAGTCGGTCGGTTCTGACGGTGGCGGGAGGCCTGCCTGTGCGGCTGGGTGACGTGGCCACAGTGACGGCGGCGGCCCAGCCCCGGTTCGGCGACGCCCTGGTCATGGGCCGCTCCGGCGTGCTGGTCTCGCTATCCAGCCAGTACGGCGCCAACACCCTGGATGCGACCCATGCGGTCGAGGCCACCATCGCAGACCTCAAGCCGGGGCTGGAGGCGCAAGGCATCCACGTCTATGCGCGGCTGCACCGCCCGGCGAACTTCATCGAATCGGCGCTGGGCGGCATCCGTACCGACCTTCTGATTGGGGCGGCGCTGATCGGACTGATCCTGCTGGCCTTCCTGCGCGACCTCCGCGTCGCCTTCATCGCCTTCGTCTCCATCCCCCTGTCGCTGCTGGCGGCCCTGATCGTTCTGGACCGGCTGGGCCAGACCATCAACACCATGACCCTGGGCGGGCTCGCCGTCGCCCTTGGCGTGGTCATCGACGACGCCATCGTCGGGGTGGAGAACATAGTGCGCCGCCTGCGCGATGCGCCGGTCGATGCCGATCGCCGTGCGGTGATCGAAGCCGCCTCGGTCGAGGTGCGCGCCCCGGTCGTCTATGCGACCTATGTGCTGGCGCTGACCATCGCGCCGATCCTGTTCCTGACGGGACTGCAGGGATCGTTCTTCGGACCGCTCGCCTTCGCCTTCCTCCTCGCCACCCTGGCTTCGCTGGTGGTGGCCGTCACGGTCACGCCGGCCCTGTCGCTGATCCTGCTGAGGCGCGTTCGGCTGCATGACGAGCCGGGCTACATCACCGCCCTGAAGTCTGCGCACGCACGCCTGCTCGAACCGATCTGCCGACGCCCCCGGGCGGTCGTGGGGGCCACGGCGTTGGCTGGCGTCCTGGCCCTGATGGCGTTTCTTGCCTTTGGCTCGGAGCTTCTGCCCGCCTTTCGCGAGGGGCACTATGTGCTGAAGATCAACGGGCCGCCCGGCGCTTCGGTCGGCTGGATGCGTCAGGTCGGTACGGGGATTTCCCGCGAGATACTGGCCCTGCCGGGCGTGGCCACGGTCGAGCAACAGATCGGTCGGGCCGAACAGGGCGAGGACACCTTCCCGCCCAACCTCAGCGAGATGCATGTCGAACTGCGCGAGGGCGCCAGCGACGCGGCCGTGCTGACGCAGATGCGGATCATCCTGGATCACACGCCGGGGATCACCAGCGAGATCCTGACGTCGCTCGGCGACCGGATCGGCGAATCCCTGTCGGGCGAGACCGCCCCGGTGGCGATCGCGGTCTATGGTCCCGACCTGGACGTGCTGGACCAGGTCGCCGGCCGAATCGCCGCCTCTCTCCAAGCCGTGCCCGGCGCGGCCGAGGTGCGGATCAAGTCCCAGCCGGGCGCGCCCACCCTGCGTATCGCGCTGGATGCCGACCGCATGGCCCTGCGCGGCGTGTCTCCGACCGACGCCTATGATGCGATCGAGATCGCCTTCCAGGGCCGGACGGTGGCCGAGGTCACCGACGCCGACCGGATCACCGAGGTCGCCATCACCTTGCCGCCGGACCTGCAGACCGATCCCGAGAGCCTGGGCGCGGTCCTGGTGCGATCAAGCGACGGCGCGACGACGCCGCTTTCGGACATCTCCAGCATCCGCCTGGCCGATGCCCGAACAGCGATCAATCGCGAAGGCGGCCAACGCCGACAGGTCGTCACCGCCAATCCGACCCGGCCCGATGTTTCCGGCTTCGTAAGCGACGCCAAGGCGCGGATCGGCCGGGACGTCGTCCTGCCGCCGGGGGTCTCGCTGGCCTGGTCCGGCGTCGCCGAGGGCCAGGCGGCGGCAGCTCGCCAGATCCTGATCAATGTCGCCGCCGCATCGATCGGCATCGTGGCCCTGCTGGTGCTGGCCTTCGGGGGCGGGCGTCCGGCGGGACTGATCATCGCAGGGACACCCTTCGCCCTGGCGGGCGGTGTGGCGGCGGTGGCCCTGACCGGTGGAATCCTGTCGCTCGGCGCCCTGGTCGGGTTCGTCACCCTGTTCGGGATCGCGGCGCGCAACGCCATCCTGCTGATCTCCCACGTCGATCATCTGGTCGAGCTGGAGGGCGAGCTTTGGGGCCTCGAGACCGTCCTGCGCGCGACACGGGAGCGGGTGACGCCCATCCTGATGACCGCGCTGGTCACCGGCCTGGGTCTGGCCCCCCTGGCGCTCGAGGCCGGCCAGGCGGGCCGCGAGGTGCAGGGGCCGATGGCGGCGGTCATCCTTGGCGGGCTGATCACCTCCACCTTGATGAGTCTGCTGTTGTTGCCGGCGCTGGTTCTGGCCTACCGCTATCCCCGGCCGGCCCGGACCAGTATCGCGTGATGCCCGTGTTGCTGATCGAGGATGACGCCGAGACTCAGGCATGGTCCCTGGGCGGCAGCCAGCCGAGCTTCGCCTCGTTTTAGTCGCACCGCCAAGCCTCGATCGCGGTCCAGAAGTGGGGTAGCGATCGGAAGAGCGTCTCTTCGTCCGCGGCGGGCATAGATCTGACGCCCACCGAGCGCGCGCAAGTGCAGGCGCTGCTCGAGAAGCGGACCTCCTGCCGTCCGCCGCGGGTCGGAAGCCGAAATAGAGGTCGCGCCAGCAAGCGGGCGTTCAACGGACTCCGATGTCGGCATCAATCTCCTAGGCGGGCGCCTTGGCCCGCTGGCGCAGGGCGGTGA
>NZ_JBKJTG010000151.1:0-4792 GCF_046590535.1 Phenylobacterium sp.
CTTCACTGCGTCAGATGGCTCGCTTCTGCTCACTTGGTGGGGACCCCCGGCAGCGCAGTCTTGATCCGGTGCAGGCCGTCCCGAACCTTCTCATCGGGTCCATCTAGATAGCGGTGGCCGGCGGCCGCAACGCATCTTTCCAAGAGGTCCGGGAGCCGCACCAATAGCTGAACCAACTCGACTACTTCGATGCCCCACATCGTCGGCTTCGGGTGATCGATCAGCATCCTGAACCGGTCAATCTCGGCCACGACCCGCTTCTCGTGTTCGCTGAAAACCAGGGGATCGGAGAAGTCGAGGCGCCCAGGCTCTTGAACGCGACTGAACAGTTCGGAGTAAGTGAGGGTGCGCTCGCCCGGCATCTGAGACCGCGTCCCGCGCATAAATTCCAGATGCTGCGCCGCGAGCTTGTCGGAAAACGCACCGACGCCGGCAGTTCCGCTAAGGGCCTCAACCATGGCCGCCATGAGCGCAAGGTGCGCGCATCGGAGCGCGTCTAGAAGCCGCTGAGGGTCGCTCGCCGCTGCCTCCACATGTTCGGCGCATCGCTGCGCCTGAGCGGCGCAGGTCTCATAAGGCGAGATGTGGACATACATGCGGTGATGGTGCCCGCATTCGTTCACCCACCCAATACCGCTCCGCTTGCTGACCAAGGACAGGGTGGCGGTGAGAGGGCGATTCGAGCCCACGGTGGGCTTACACCCAAATCAGTTTTCGGACTGGAACACTTCGCCATCTGATCGCAAGCGCAAATGCTCTTCTCGGCTCCATGTCGCATTGCATCTCGCACAGAGCCGCCGCGATCAAATTGCGCCCATTGGAAATGCTTGCGAACTCTTGCGACATGGACGCGAAATGTCCTGCGCTCGACGCGCCGCGACAGCAGAATAAGCTGTTGAGCTCGCTTCGAAAAGTTTGGAGGCCTGACCGGGAATCGAACCCGGGTGCGCGGATTTGCAGTCCGCTACGTCACCACTCCGCCATCAGGCCGCCGGAGCGGCGTTGGCTAACAGAACGGCCGGTCCTGGGCAACGCCTGTCGGCGGCGGCGATTGCCTTGCCAAGGGTGCGGGACCTATAAGCCCGGCGGCACGCCCGATGCGCCCGCGCGCCCAAGGAGATTCGATGGCCGACCTCGCCGCCGCCCGCCTGAACATGGTGGAAAGCCAGGTGCGCACCGCCGACGTCACCGACGTGCGCCTGCACGACGCCATGCGCATCCTGGCGCGCGAGCAGTTCGTGCCGCAGGGCCGGGCCTACCTGGCCTATGCCGACATTGAGGTTGAATACGCGCCGGGCCGGTTCCTGCTGAAGCCGCGCGACCTGGGCAAGCTGTTGCAGGCGCTGAAGCCGATGCCCGGCGAGCGCGCCCTGGCCATCGCCGCCCCCTATGCCGCGGCCGTGGTGGAGACCCTGAGGGTGGAGGTGGTCCGGGTCGACGACGACCTGGGCCAGGTTCCCGAGGGTGGTTTCGACGTGATCGTCTGCGAGGGCGCGGTGGCCCGCGCCCCGGACGCCTGGCTGGCGGCGCTGAACCTCGGCGGGCGGCTGGGGGTGGTGGAGCGCGACGGCCCGGTGGGCAAGGCCTGCCTCTACATCCGCACTCAGGATGGGGTCGGCCGCCGCGCGCTGTTCGACGCCACGCCGCCGGTGTTGCCCGGCTACGCGGCGCAACATGGTTTCGCCCTTTAGGGTGTTCTGAAACACCGGCGAAACGCTGGGCGTGAAAAAAGCTTAAGGTGACTGTAGTTGGTCGAGACGCCACACGTCGGCATATAGAGACCAAGTCGCGCTCGTCTGATCGGGGATACGGAATGTCGAAGAGCTTTCGCGGACGGCTGCTGGCCGCGATCTTCAGCGCGGGCGCGGCAAGCGCCTTCGCCGCGCCGGCCGGCGCCGAGACGCTGGCTGACGCCATCGCCCTGGCCTACGAGACCAATCCGACCCTGCAGTCCCAGCGCGCCCTGCAGCGGGCGCTCGACGAGAACTATGTGCAGGCGCGCAGCGGTTTTCGCCCGACCCTGGGCCTGTCCGCCTCCACCTCCACCGCCGAAACGCGCACGCCGCGCTTCGCCAGGGGCACGGACCTCAACAACGACGGCGTCCCGGACGTCTTCCCCAGCACCTCCGGGATCAGCGACCGCGACAGCTCGAGCCTGGGCCTGAGCTTCTCCCAGCCGATCTGGACCGGCGGGCGGGTCACCGCGGCGGTGTCCGCCGCCCAGGCCGACATCCTCCAGGGCCGCGAGAACCTGCGCCGCGTCGAGGCGCAGATCCTGGCCACCGTGATCCAGGCCTATGTGGACGTCCGGCGTGACCAGGAATCCCTGCGCATCCGCCAGGAGAACGTCTCGGTGCTGGGCCGTCAGCTCCAGGAATCCCAGGCCCGCTTCGACGTTGGCGAGATCACCCGCACCGACGTCGCCCAGTCGCAGGCGCGGCTGGCGGCCGCCCAGGCGACCTTCTCGTCGGCCCAGGCGCAGGTCGCCATTTCGCGGGCGGCCTATGCGGCCCTGGTCGGTCAGAACCCGCAGAACCTCGCGCCGGAGCCGTCGCTGGCCTACCTGCTGCCGACCGACCCGGACCAGGCCTTCACCATCGCCGAGCAGTACAGCCCGCAACTCCGCGCCCAGCAGTTCGCCGAACAGGCCAGCCGCGCGCGGGTGGCCGGCGCCCGCGCCGAGCGGATGCCCAGCGTCACCGTGCGCAGCGGGCTGACGTTTGGCGCAAGCACCAACGATCCCTTCGAGCGGGAGCTGTACTCCCGTGAACTGAGCGCCGTGGCCACGGTGACCGTCCCGCTGTTCTCGGGCGGACTGGTCTCCTCGCGCATCCGCCAGAGCGTGGAGCGCAACAACGCCGAACGGATCACGGTCGAGACCACCCGGCGCACCGTGCTGCAGAACATCACCCAGCTCTGGAGCCAGCTGCTCGCCTCGCGCGCCTCCATCGGCTCCAGCGCCGAACAGGTCCGCGCCGCGCGCATCGCCGCCGAGGGCACCCGTCAGGAGCAGCAGGTGGGTCTGCGCACCACCATCGACGTGCTGAACGCCGAGCAGGAGCTGCGCCAGGCCGAGCTCACCCAGGTCAGCGCCCGCCGCGACGAATATGTGGCCGCCGCCAACGTGCTGGCGGTCATGGGCCGGCTGGAGGCCCGCAACCTGACGCCAACCGTCCCGCAGTATGATGCGGCGAGCAACGCCAGGAAGCTGCGCATCACCTGGGGCTGGGTTCCCTGGGAGGAGCCGATCGCCATCATCGACCGGGTGCTGACCCTCGCCCCGGCCCCGGCCCCCACCGCCAAGCCCACCGAGCCGGCGATCCCGCCCGGCCTGCAACCGCCGCCCAGCGTGGCCACCGGCGCGGCCGTCCGCCGCTAGACGCCGGCGCCGGCATGAAACCGGAAATTGCAGGATCGTGCGGGCGCGCCTAGGCTAGGGTCCTGTTGGATTCTTCCACTTCGCGCTTTGGCAGGCCCATGTCTGAACAGACCTCCCAGGAACCGACGATGGAGGAGATCCTGGCCTCCATCCGCCGGATCATCTCCGAAGACGACGCACCGGCCGCTGCGGCCGGTGAAGCCGCGCCCGTGCAGGATGAGGCAGAGGCGCCGCCCCCGCCCGCGCCGGCCGCAGAGCCGGAGCCGGTCCGCGCCGAGGAGCCCGCGCCGGCTGCCGAGCCCGAGCCAGCGCCCGAGCCCGAGCCCCAGCCTGTCCCCATGCAGGCCGCGGCCGCCATCGAGGAAGAGGAGGACGAACCCCTGGAACTGACCGAAAAGGTCGAGACCCACGGCGACCTCGACGTCTTCACCGCCCCGCCGGCCGCCGTGGCCGAGCCTGAGCCACCGCCGGCGGCCATGCCCACCGTGGAGACCCTGGTCAGCGCCAGCGCCGCCTCGGCGGCCGCCTCCGCCTTCGGCCAGCTCTCGGCGGCCATCGCCATGCCCACCGGCGACCGGACCCTGGAGGATGTGGTGCGCGAACTGCTGCGGCCCTTGCTGCAGCAATGGCTGGACGACAACCTGCCGGCCATCGTGCAGCAGACCGTGGAGGCCGAGGTCGACCGCATCGCCCGCGGCCGGGTACGCTAGCGGGACCCACCTACGTTCGTCCCCGCGCCTGCATCTCCGCTATCGCGGGGATGAGCGGAACTGTATTTGAACCGCTCAGCAGAATTCCCCGCCATGCTTGATAAGACCTTCGATCCCAAGACCGTCGAACCGCGCCTCTACGCCGCCTGGGAGGCGTCGGGCGCCTTTTCGCCCATCGACGACCCGGCCGCCGAGCCGTTCTCCATCGTCATCCCGCCGCCGAACGTCACCGGTTCGCTGCACATCGGCCATGCGCTGAACAACACCTTGCAGGACGTGCTGATCCGCTTCGAGCGGATGCGCGGCAAGGCCGCCCTGTGGCTGCCCGGCACCGATCACGCCGGCATCGCCACCCAGATGGTGGTCGGGCGCCAGTTGGCGCAGGCGGGTAACCAGAGCCGCCGCGACCTGGGCCGCGACGCCTTCGTGGCCAAGGTCTGGGAGTGGAAGGCCAAGTCCGGCGGGACCATCGTCAACCAGCTGAAGCGCCTGGGCGCCTCCTGCGACTGGAGCCGCGAGCGCTTCACCCTGGACGAGGGCCTGTCGGCCGCCGTGCGCAAGGTGTTCGTGACCCTGCACAAGCAGAAGCTGATCTATCGTGACAAGCGGCTGGTGAACTGGGACCCCCATTTCCAGACCGCCATCTCGGATCTTGAGGTCGAGCAGCGCGAGGTCGACGGCCACTACTGGCACTTCGCCTATC
>NZ_JBKJTG010000088.1:0-4419 GCF_046590535.1 Phenylobacterium sp.
GCCTGGGCGGCGTTGCACAGCGTGCCGCCGCCGTCGATGATGTCGTCGAACAGGATGCAGCGGCGGGCCGAGACGTCGCCGATGATGTTGGCCACCTCGCTCTTGCCAGGGCCCGAGCGGCGTTTGTCGACGATGGCCAGTTCAGCGTTCAGCCGGCTGGCGACCGCCAGGGCGCGCACCACGCCGCCCACGTCGGGCGACACGATCATCAGGTCGCTGGCCTTGGAATAGTGGCCCTTGATGTCGTTGGCCATCAGCGGGGCGGACTGCAGGTTGTCGGTGGGGATGTCGAAGAAGCCCTGGATCTGGCCCGAGTGCAGATCCATGGTCAGCACCCGGTCGGCGCCGGCGCGGGTGATCAGGTTGGCCACCAGCTTGGCCGAGATCGGCGTGCGGCCGCCGGTCTTGCGGTCCTGCCGGGCGTAGCCAAAGTAGGGCATCACCGCCGTGATCCGCTTGGCCGACGCGCGCTTCAGCGCATCGATGCAGATCAGCAGCTCCATCAGGTTGTCGTTGGCGGGGTAGCTGGTGGACTGCAGGACGAAGACGTCCTCGCCGCGGACGTTCTCGTCGATGGTGACGAACACCTCGTTGTCGGCGAACCGCTTCACCTGGGCCCGGGTCAGCGGCAAATCCAGATGCGAGGCGACGGCCTGGGCCAGGGTTGGATTGGAGTTGCCGGCCAGCAGCTTCATCGGAGCCCCACGCGATTTTGCAGCTTGATTGCGCGCGCTTGTAGCAGGCGGGCGCAGGCGGGCAAGAGGCGGCTAGGTTTCCAGCACGATCGCCGACAGCAGCCGGCCATAGTCGGGCTCACCCTGCCTGAAGGCCCGGCGGTTGGAGTAGAACAACTGCGGCTCCGCGCAGGTGTCGCGACCGATCCATTCGCCAGCGCCGACGCCGGCCGCCGCGAGCCTGGCGAGGACAAAGGCCGGCAGGTCGAAGAGGCGCTTGCCGGCGCTGCCGCCAGGCGCGAAGAACCGCGCGCTGGCAGGCTCCGCGGCGACGAAGCGATCGAGAAACTCCAGGCCGACCTCATAGGACTGCGGCCCGATGCAGGGCCCCACCACGGCGGTCATGCGGTTGGGTTCCGCGCCCAACTCGACCATCCGGGCGATGGCGGCCTCGGCCACTCCGTTCAACGCTCCCTGCCAGCCGGCGTGGACGGCGGCGACCACCCGGGCGGCCGGGTCGGCGATGAGGATTGGCGCGCAGTCGGCGGCCAGGGCGCCACAGATGACGCCGGGGGTGGCGCTGATCACCGCGTCGGCCCGCGGCGCCTCGCCCGGCCAGGCGCCCCGCGCCGTCACGGCCTCGGCGGAATGCACCTGGTAGGCGGTGACCAGGATCTCGGCCCCCAGGTAGCCGGCGGCGCGGCGGCGGTTCTCGAGCACGGCGTCCGGATCGTCCCTGGAACCCAGGCCAACGTTCAGGCTGGCGTAGAGGCCTTCAGAGACGCCGCCCTGACGCGTGAAGAAGGCGTGGCGGACACCGGGCAGCGCCAGCCGCGGCGAGGTGAGGACGGCCAGGCCCAGCATGGCTCAGGCGTCCCCGAAGGCGGTGGGGGTCCAGCCTGGCGAATGGATCACACAGGCCTTGAAAAGCTCGCCCATCTCGCCGGCGCCCACTAGGCGGTTGAGCTGGCGGCCCAGGGTGGCCGCAAGGTCCGGGCGCGAACGCATCAGGGCCTCGGCCCGCTCACCGACCCCCAACCGGGCCAGGAAGGCGGCCTGGGTCACGATGGCGGCCTCCGCGCCCTGCGCGCCGGCGGCGGCCATCACCGCCGGGAAGTCGGCGTGGATGGTCAGGTCGGCTTCTCCCGGACAGGCCAGGGGATCGACCTTCTGGTGGCGGCGCAGCGCCTGCAGCGTGTCGCCGAACCCCGGCGTGGCGCGGCCGTAGTCGATCAGCAGCGCCGCGCCCCCGTCGCGGGCCACCCGCGCGCCCAGGTCCGCGCCCAGGGCGGCCTGGGCCGCTGATTGCTCGAACACCGCGCCCGCCTGGGCGTCGGGCAGCAGGCCGGCGGCCGGGGTGGGCGACAGCCCGAAGGCCAGGGCGCCACTGGCGTCCAGGCCCACCAATTGCTCCGACCAGCCGGTGTGGGTGCGCACGAATTGGCGGGCGGGAAGGCAGTCGAGAAGTTCGTTGGCCACCACGAGCAGGGGCGCGTCCCCAGGCACTTCGGCCAGGCTTGCAGCCCAGCTGACGGTCTCGCCCAGGCGCGCGCGCTGGGCGGCGGCCAGCGGCGGGGAGGTCTCCACCAGCCAGACGTCGGCGGCGTCGAGGAACCCCGCCGCGGGACGCACCGCGCGCTTGAGGTCGCTCATCAGCGTGCCGTCGCCGGGGCCGATTTCCACCAGCCGGAAAGCGGCGGGACGGCCCATCTGGGCCCAGCAGGAGGCCGCCCAGACGCCGATCAGCTCGCCGAACATCTGGCTGACCAGGGGGGCGGTGAGGAAGTCGCCGTCGGCGCCGAGGGCCGGGCGGGTGGCGTAGTAGCCGAAGTCCGGGTCGTGCAGGCAGGCGGTCATGTACTGGGCGACGCTCAGCGGGCCGCCCTCGGCGATGCCCGCCGCCAGCCGTTCACGCAGGGGCATTTGCCTCCCGGGCGCGGGGCGGCAACAGGCTGAGGTCTTCGCGCAGGCCGCGCACGATCAGCCACAGGCCAAACGCGATCATCGGGATCGACAGCATCATCCCCATGGTCAGGCCCAGCGGGAAGTCCGACAGGTAGGTGTCGGGTTCGCGGACGGTCTCCACCGCCACGCGGATCAGGCCATAGCCGGCGGTGAACATGCCCATCACCACGCCGCGGCGATTCAGCAGCTTCGGCCCGTGGGTCGCCCAGAGCAGCACCAGGAACAGCACCAGTCCCTCCAGCGCCGCCTCGTAGAGCTGGCTGGGGTGGCGCGGCACGCCGTCGCCGCTGCCGGGGAAGATCACGCCCCAGGGCAGGTCCGTGGGCCGGCCCCACAGCTCGCCGTTGATGAAGTTGGCGATGCGCCCGAAGAACAGGCCGATGGGCACCGCGGCGGCGGTCAGGTCGCCCAGCCGCCAGACGTCGATGGCGTTGCGCCACGCATAGAGGATCAGCGCTACGAACACGCCGATGGCGCCGCCGTGGAAGCTCATGCCGCCGTTCCAGACCTTCACGATCTCGATCGGGTCGGTCCAGATCAGCGACGGCGTGTAGAAGAGCACGTGGCCCAGCCGGCCGCCGACGATCACGCCCAGGGTCACCCACAGGATCAGGTCGTCGATCTGGTCGGGAATCACTGGCGGCGCGCGGCGCGGCCAAAGGCTGGCGTTCCTGACCATGGCGACGGCGTAGCGCCAGCCCACCAGAATCCCGGCCACATAGGCCAGGGCGTACCAGCGGATGGCGAACGGGCCGATCTGGAACAGGACAGGGTCGAAATCCGGAAAGGGCACGTTTGGGAGACTCCAGCGTTCAGGTCTGGTTTAGACGACTAAGCCTTAGCTTTCACCCCCCAGGGCCCATATAGAAAGCGGCGGACCGCTTGTCCGTCGATCAGAGCGCAAGATGCAGACCCAGAACCCCTTCCTCGACGAGATGGCCAAGCTGACCACCGCCGCCATGGGCCTGGCCCAGGCCGCCGGCGAAGAGGCCAAGGCCGCCTTCCGGTCGCAGGCCGACCGCATCGCCGCCGAGTTCGACCTGATCCGCCGGGAAGACTTCGAGGCCCTGAAGGCCGAGGTCGCGGCCCTGCGCGCCGAGGTGGAGCGCCTGCGCCCCGCCGCTTCAGCCGGCGCGGACGGGCCGGCCTGAAGTCTGTGCACAACACGCGAATGTGGGCCGGACCTGCCAATAAGCGGGTGACGGCCAAGCTGCGAAGCAGATTAGTTTCAGTGTCGCAGGCGATTCGGGGGTGTCGTTGCGCCTCCCGCCAACTGCGAAAGGGGTCTTGATGGACACCACCCAGTCTGACGACAACGTCCTTATCGCAACCGATCCTCTCGACGTGGTCGAGCATGTGCTGTCGGCGGAGAACCTGCCGTTCGACCGCACCGAAGACGGCGACCTGGCTTTTTCCCTGGCCGGCGACTGGAAGGACTACGAACTTTGGTTTGCCTGGCGTCCCGAGGGCGACACCCTGCAGCTGTGCTTGTCCATGGACCTGACGGTGACCAAAGAGCAGCGCATCGACGCCCATGAGCTGATCGCCGCCATCAATCCCAGGGTCTGGCTCGGCCACTTCGAACTGTGGGAAGACGGCGAGATCATCTTCCGCCACGGCATGGCGCTGATGACCGGCGAGCAACCGAGCCTGGCCCAGGCCGCGGCGATGATTGACGTGGCCGTGGAGGGCGCCGACCGCTTCTTCCCGGCCTTCGACTTCCTGATCGCCGGGGCTAAGACGCCCAAGGACGCGATGGACGCCTGTCTCTTCGAGACGG
>NZ_JBKJTG010000116.1:0-11034 GCF_046590535.1 Phenylobacterium sp.
AGAGCGCATTGACCACCGAGACGCCGACGCCGTGCAGGCCGCCGGAGACCTTGTAGGAATTCTGGTCGAATTTCCCGCCGGCGTGCAGCTGGGTCATGATCACCTCGGCCGCCGAGACGCCCTCACCCTCGTGGATGTCGGTGGGGATGCCGCGGCCGTCGTCGGTGACGGTGACCGAGCCGTCGGCGTTGAGGATCACCTCCACCCGCGTGGCCCAGCCGGCCAGGGTCTCGTCGATGGCGTTGTCCACCACCTCATAGACCATGTGGTGCAGGCCCGACCCGTCATCGGTGTCGCCGATATACATGCCGGGGCGCTTGCGCACCGCGTCCAGGCCCTTGAGGACCTTGATGGACTCCGCGCCGTAGTCGTCCTGCCCGTTGTTGTCGGGGGTAGGGCCTTGGATTTCGTTGTCTTCGCTCATTGGTGATCCAGCTGAGTCAGGCCCGACGCGTCCACGAGAACGCCCTGGGCCCGTCCTTTCAGGTCTTCAAACAGGTGCTCGTCGGTTCCGGTCAGGAAGGCCTGGAGCCCGAGCGCCGTGATCTCGTCGAACAATGCGGCCCGCCTGCGGCGGTCCAGATGCGCTGCGACTTCGTCCAGCAACAATATAGGGCTTGGCGATGATTCTGCACGCGAAAGGCGCGCGGCCTGGGCCAGAACCAGGTTCAGAATCAGCGCCTTCTGCTCGCCGGTGGAGCATTCCGCGGCCGGACGGTCCTTCTCGGCGTGGACCACCGCCAGATCGCCCCGGTGCGGGCCGGTGAGCGCCCGGCCCGCGGCGGCGTCGCGGTCCCTTGCGGCGGCCAGGGCGGCGGCTAGCTTCAGCTCGATGTCGGCGATCTTGGCGCCAGCCGCGGCCATCTGCTCCCAGGCGCCGGTGAGGCTGAGCGTGGCCTGGGGGAACGGCCGCTCGCCCCGGGTGTCGATCTCGGCCTGCAGGGCGGTCAGCGTGGTGGCCCGGGCTTCGGCCATCAGGGCCCCGGCCTCCGCCATGCGCGCCTCAAGCGCGTCCAGCCAGCCGGCGTCGGCGGGGCCGTCGGTGAGCAGGCGCAGGCGCTCGCGGCTGGCCTTGTCGTAGGCGCCTGCGTGGCTGGCGTGGCGCGGGGTCCCGGCGAACACCAGGCGGTCGAAGAATCGGCGCCGCTCGCCTGCGCCTTCCAGGAACAGGCGGTCCTGGGCCGGGGTCAGCCAGACCTGGCGCAGATGCTCGGCCAGGCGTCCGGGGGGTACGGTCTCGCCCTCCAGCCGCACGGTGCGGCGCGCGGCGCCGGCTTCGGAGACGCCCGCGCCCATGCGGGTCTCTCCGCCGTCAGCGCTCAGGACCGCCGAGACGGCCCAGGCCCGACCCTGCCCCTCGCCGGGCATGCGCCGCCCGACTTCGGCCAGGCTGGCGCCGCGCAGGCCCCGGCCGGGGGTGAAGAAGCTGACCGCCTCCAAGAGGTTGGTCTTGCCGGCCCCGTTGGCGCCCACCAGGAACACGGGGCGTCCGTCGAGGGCCAGGTCCGCCCGTTCGTAGGACCGGAAGTCCGTCAGGCTCAGGCGTGTCAGGGCCGCGCGGGTCACGAGGGGGTCTTACAGGGTTTCGCGGTTCCATTTCCAATGTCGTCATCCGATTGAGTCCGTCGGTTTTCCGCGAGCCGGGGGGCTGGGCGACCTCAACAAGCGGTTCGCGCCGTGACGCAGGACGGATGACCTCGCGCCGCCGCGCGCCTATCCTGCCCGGATGACCGACACCCTCGACGCCGCCCCCGAGACCCTTGGCGAGATTCCCCGCGCCCCGACCCAGGACGGGCCGAAGGTCCGGCTCTATCTGGTGGACGGCTCGGGGTTCATCTTCCGCGCCTACCACGCCTTGCCGCCGCTCACCCGCAAGAGCGATGGCGTGCCGGTGGGCGCGGTGGCGGGCTTCTGCAACATGCTGTGGAAACTGCTCGTCGACATGAAGGCGTCGGAGGACGCGCCGACCCACCTGGCGGTGATCTTCGACCACTCCGAGAAGACCTTCCGCAACAAGCTCTACGAGCAGTACAAGGCCCACCGCCCGCCGCCGCCCGAGGATCTGGTCCCGCAGTTCCCCCTGGTGCGCGACGCCACCCGGGCGTTCGGCGTCCCCTGCCTGGAGCTGCCCGGCTACGAGGCCGACGACCTGATCGCCGCCTACGCCTGCAAGGTTCGCGACCTGGGCGGCGAGGTGGTGATCGTTTCGTCCGACAAGGACCTGATGCAGATGGTCGGCCCCCAGGTGACCATGCTGGACACCATGAAGAACCTGCGTATCGGCCACGACCAGGTGGTGGAGAAGTTCGGGGTGCCGCCGGACAAGGTGGTGGACGTTCAGGCCCTGTGCGGGGATTCCGTGGACAATGTGCCGGGCGCGCCGGGGATCGGCATCAAGACCGCCTCGGCGCTGATCCTGGAGTACGGCGACCTCGACACGCTGCTGGCCCGGGCCAGCGAGGTCAAGCAGGACAAGCGCCGCCAGACCCTGATCGACTTCGCCGACCAGATCCGGCTGTCGCGCGAACTCGTCCGCCTGGACTGCGACACCCCCCTGCCCGCGCCCATCGACGACCTGGTGGTGGAGGAGCCGGACCCCAAGGCGCTGGCCGATTTCCTGGAGCTGATGGAGTTCCGCACCCTGGCGCGACGGGTCAGCGAGGCCCGCGGCGGCGAGGCCCCGGCGGCCACGCCCTCCCCCGCCGGCAGGGCGCCGGGAGCGCCGAAGCATGGCGCCATCGACGTGGAGGCCTATGCCTGCGTCCGCGACCTGACCGCCCTGGATGACTGGATCGCCCGGGCCCGGGCGGCGGGCATCGTCGCCTTTGACACCGAGACCGACGCCCTGTCGTCGTCCGACGCCAACCTCTGCGGCGTCTCTCTGGCCGTGGCGCCGGGGGAGGCCTGCTATATCCCCGTGGGCCACCAGCACGAGGGCGACGGCGGCCTGGACTTCGAGGACAAGGCGGATATCGCCCAGATCCCCTGCGAGGCGGTGATGGCCCGGCTGAAGCCGCTGCTGGAGGACCCCACGGTCCTGAAGGTGGCGCAGAACGCCAAGTACGACATGGCCGTGCTCTCCCGCTACGGGATCGACGTCACTCCGATCGAAGACACCATGTTGATCAGCTACGTGCTGGAGGCTGGCCTGCACAACCACGGCATGGACGAGCTGTCGAAGCTGTGGCTCGACCACGAGCCGATCAAGTTCAAGACCGTGGCCGGGGCCGGCAAGGCGCAGAAGAGCTTCAAGCACGTGGCCCTGCCCGAGGCCACCTGCTACGCGGCCGAGGACGCGGACGTGACGCTGCGGCTCTACGAACACCTGCGGCCGCGGCTGGCGCACGAAGGGCTGCTGACCGTCTATGAGACGCTGGAGCGGCCCCTGCCGCGGGTGCTGGCCGACATGGAACTGGCCGGGATCAAGGTCGAGCCCGACCGCCTGCGCCAGCTCTCCAACGACTTTTCCGTGCGCATGGGCGAGCTGGAGATCGAGGCCCACAAGCTGGCCGGCCGGCCGTTCAACCTGGGGTCCCCCAAGCAGATCGGCGAAGTGCTGTTCAAGGAGATGGGCATGGCCTCGGGCCGGACCACCGCCACGGGGGCGATGTCCACCGACGCATCCATGCTGGACGACCTGGCCGCCCAGGGCCACGCGCTGCCCCGGGTGCTGCTGGACTGGCGACAGCTCGCCAAGCTGAAGGGCACCTACACCGACAATCTGGTGGCGGCGATCTCGCCCCGGACCGGACGGGTGCACACCTCGTTCAGCCTGGCCGCGGCCACCACCGGACGCCTCGCCTCCTCGGACCCCAACCTGCAGAACATCCCGATCCGCACCGAGGAAGGCCGCAAGATCCGCAAGGCCTTCATCGCCGAGCCGGGCCATGTGCTGATCAGCGCCGACTACAGCCAGATCGAACTGCGCCTGCTGGCCCACATCGGCGACATTCCACAGCTGAAGCAGGCGTTCAAGGACGGCCTGGACATCCACGCCATGACCGCCTCGGAGATGTTCGGCGTGCCGGTGGAGGGCATGCCCGCGGAGACCAGGCGGCGCGCCAAGGCGATCAACTTCGGCATTGTCTATGGCATCTCGGCCTTCGGCCTGGCCAACCAGCTTTCCATCCCCAGGGAAGAGGCGGGCGCCTATATCAAGACCTACTTCGAGCGCTTCCCCGGCATCCGCAGCTACATGGACCGGATGATCCACGAGGTCCGCAGCCAGGCCTTCGTGACCACGATCTTCGGCCGCAAGGTGAATATCCCGGCGGCCCGCGGCAAGAGCCCGGCGGAGCGGTCCTTCGCCGACCGCGCGGCGATCAACGCGCCGATCCAGGGCGCCGCCGCCGACGTGATCCGCCGCGCCATGGTGCGGATGCCAGGCGCCCTGCGCGATGCGGGGCTCACCGCGCGTATGTTGCTGCAGGTGCACGACGAACTGGTCTTCGAAGCCCTCGAGGCTGAGGCCGACGCCGTCATCGCGGTCGCCAAGCGGGTTATGGAGACCGCCGCCGAACCCGCCGTGGCGCTCACCGTGCCGCTGGTGGTGGAGGCCCGCGCCGCCGCCAACTGGGACGACGCGCACTGACCTGGCGGGGTACCGCCCCATCCGCGCGGCGGCCTTGCGGGGGACTAGACGGGCGGAAGGAAATTCCTGGTGGAGCCGAGCGGAATCGAACCGCTGACCTCGTCATTGCGAACGACGCGCTCTACCAACTGAGCTACGGCCCCCAGGAAGGCGCGGAATAACCCTTTTGCGGCGCCGCCTGTCAAGCGCGCGTGCTCGGCCCGCCTTGCCAGCGGCGCGATAGCCGCTAGAAACCCGCCATGGGCAGCTTCCTCGAATTCGTCATCGGCTCGCTGATCGGGCTGATGGTCTGGGCGATCATCATCAGCGCGATCATCTCGTGGCTGGTGGCCTTCGACGTGATCAACCTGAAGAACCGCTTCGTCTATAATGTCGCGCGCTTCCTGGAGGCGGTGACGCGGCCGGTGCTGCGGCCCTTCCAGCGGCTGATCCCGCCCCTGGGCGGCGTCGACATCAGCCCGATCGTCGTGATCCTGATCCTGCAGGGCTTCCGCCTCTATCTGCTGCCGATGATCTTCGCGCCGATCAAGACGGTGATCGGCTGAGGCCTTCCACTCAGGGGTTGTAGGCCCGCTCCCCGTGGGCGGACATGTCCAGGCCCTCGTCCACGTGCTCCTCCTGGGCCCGCAGGCCCACCGTGCGCTGGCAGATCCAGGCCAGCACCAGGGTGACGATCGCCGACCAGGCCACCACCGCGGCCACGCCGATCACCTGGGTCAGCGCCTGGTCGCCCATGGTCACGCCCTCGAAGTAGCCCGCGCCGCCCAGGGCCGGGCTGGCCAGCACGGCCACCGCCAGGGTCCCCAGGATGCCGCCCACCCCGTGGACCGCAAAGACGTCGAGGCTGTCGTCGATCTTCAGCCGCTGCTTGACCAGCTCGACGGCGTGGTAGCAGACGACGCTGCCGGCGGCGCCCAAGGCCACGGCCCCCACCGGCCCGATGAAGCCTGACGCCGGGGTCACCGTGGCCAGGCCGGCCACCACCCCGGTGACCAGGCCCACCATGCTCGCCCGCTTGAAGCGCCGCCACTCGATGGCGGCCCAGACCAGGCCCGCCGTAGCAGCCGAGAGATGGGTGACCATCAGAGCGGAGGCGGCGTTGCCGTCGGCGGCGAGCGCGCTGCCGCCGTTGAAGCCGTACCAGCCCACCCACAGCATCCCCGCGCCGATCATGGTCATGCCCGGGTTGTGCGGCGGCGACAGGTCCCTGGGCCAGCCGTCGCGCGGGCCCAGGCGCCAGGCCAGCACCAGGGCCGAGACCCCGGCGGTGGCGTGGACGACGAGGCCGCCGGCGTAGTCCATCACATGGCGCGCGGCCAGCCAGCCGCCGCCCCATACCCAGTGGCAGACCGGCGCATAGACCAACACCAGCCACAGGCCGGAGAACAGCAGCACGGCGCCGAAGCGTATGCGCTCCACGAAGGCGCCGACGATCAGCGCCGGGGTGATGATGGCGAAGGTCATCTGGAACATGAAGAACAGGTTCTCGGGCAGGCCTGAGACCACCGCGTCGCGGCCCACCGGCAGGAGCGCGAACTTGGCCAGGTCGCCGATCAGCGGATGGCTGCCCGAGAAGGCCAGGCTGTAGACGCCGAACAGCCACAGCACCGAGGCCAGGCAGGCGATCGCCAGGCAGTGCATCATCACCGAGAGCACGTTCTTGGACCGCACCAGACCCGCGTAGAACAGCGCCAGCCCCGGCAGGGTCATGAACAGCACCAGCGCCGTGGCGCTGAGCATCCAGGCGGTGGCGGCGGGGTCGGCGGCGGCGGGCGCCTGGGCCCAGGCTGGCCCGGCCGCCGAGGCGAACGCCAGCGCAGCCGGCGCGATCCATTGCTTGGCGATCATCGGTTTCCCCCGCGCAGCGCGCCTCTTCGGGGGCTCGCGGGATCCAGTATTGGCGGAACGCGGCGATCCGCCAAGGCCGGCGATGTCGTAGGGGCGCCAGAAAAGCCCTCCGTCCGGGGAACCTTGGCCGTGAGCATGTGTTCCGGGATCAGCTGATCAACGACTTGCTTGTCGGATCATGGTCAGCCCGATCGGCCCGGCCCCCTGGCATCCCCCCCGACCAAGCCGGGCCGATCGACCACCCTTACCCTCTCCAGGCGTCTGGAAAGCCCGCCGCCCTGGGCGGTTGTCCTCGGGTGCGCTTTCGCACGCAGGCAGATCGGCCATGAACGACGACCGCAGCTCGCCTCTGGCGTCGCCGCCCAGGATTGCTCAACTATGGGCCATGTCCCGCGCCGACCTCGCCCGCCTGATCGCCGACGCCCGCAAGGTGGTGGTGTTCACCGGCGCGGGCATCTCCACCGAGTCCGGCATCCCCGACTTCCGCAGTCCGGGGGGGGTCTGGTCGAAGATGAAGCCGATCTACTTCCAGGACTTTGTCGCCAGCGAAGACAAACGCCGGGAGGCCTGGGACCGGGCGTTCAGCGGCCGCGCCGGCTGGGTGGGCCGGGCGCCCAACGCCGGCCACCACGCGGTCGCCCGCCTGGTGGGCCAGGGCAAGGCCACCGCCGTCATCACCCAGAACGTCGACAACCTGCATCAGGATAGCGGCGTGCCGGCGGCCCAGGTGATCGAACTGCACGGCAACGCCAGCTACGCGACCTGCCTGGAGTGC
Organism: Phenylobacterium sp.; assembly: GCF_046590535.1. Lineage (GTDB taxonomy): Bacteria > Pseudomonadota > Alphaproteobacteria > Caulobacterales > Caulobacteraceae > Phenylobacterium. Next base: position 7,215 of record NZ_JBKJTG010000116.1, read on the forward strand.
GCGCAACGCCACGAGCTGGCCGACCTGAAGGCGCTCTATGAGGCCACCGGCGACCTGCCCGCCTGCCGGGCGTGCTCCGGCCTGGTCAAGACCGCCACCATCTCCTTCGGCCAGCCGATGCCGGCGGAGCCGATGGCGCGGGCGGAGGCGGCGACCCTGGACTGCGACCTCTTCCTGGTGCTGGGCTCGTCCCTGGTGGTCTATCCGGCGGCGGCGTTTCCGGCGGTGGCCAAGCGGGCCGGCGCGAGGCTGGCCATCGTCAACCGCGAACCCACCGACCTGGACAGCCTGGCCGATCTGGTGCTGCACGACGAGATCGGCCCGGCGATGACCGCCGCCGTGCCCGCGAATTAGCGGTGGGTCTGTCACGCCGCCGCCTTGATCTGTGCGTTAGGAGGCGTGTTCGCAACCGCGGAGCCATCGTGATCAGACCCGCCAGCCTCATCGTCCTCGCCTGCCTCGCGCTCACCGCCTGCGGCGGCGGCGAACAATCCGCCTCCGGCGCCGGCGACCCCTATGCGGGGCTCGACGCCGAGATCCGCACCTGGCGCGCGGACCTCGAGGCGACAAATCCCCAGTGCGCCATCAAGGTCGCCGGCAAGGGCTGCGAGGCCTTCGAGGTCACCTGCAAGGGCGCCCGCGACCTGACCGCCGCCGACCAGGCCAAGGGCGTCACCGGCAAGATCATCGCCGCCATGACCTTCCGCTCCACCAGCGCGCAGGAGGGCGGCGGCGAGCCGGGCTCCGCCTTCGCGGAGTTCTCCCGGGCCAAGGGCGCCTGGACCCGCGCCGAGGCCAAGGGCGTCAACCTGACCACCTGCGCGGCGTTCTGACCCCGACGGCCATGTCACCACGCTGGCCTACGGGGAGAAGCGGCCGCGTTCGACTTCCCATGCTTCCACCTTGCTTCCACGAACGGGTGCGTCCACACGTTTGGGGCAGCCAGCGAGGAGAGCAGACGTGCCGCGCAAGTCAAAGGTGCGTCTGACAAAACGGGTCGTCGATCTGGTCCAACCTGGCTGCCTTGCCTGGGACTCAGATTTTCCGGGTTCGGGCTGCGCGCCACGCCCGCAGGCACCAAGACGTTCATTGTCCAGTTTCGCGCGAGCAATGGCCTTGGGATAGCGCGGGCGCGCGACCGTGCTGACGGTTAAGTTGAGAGTTCGGAGTTGGCAATCGCGCTTCGGCGTGCCCGGGTAACGCCATGCCCAAAATGCGCCGCAAAGGGGACTTGCCGACCAAGTTATGCGCCTGTTGCAGCCGTCCATTCGCATGGCGCAAGAAGTGGGCGCGCGACTGGGAGAACGTGAAATATTGCTCCAGCCAATGCCGCGACTCCGCGCCGCCACTCGAGCGGCAGACTGATTCGGCATGAGCGTTTTAAGGGTAGTATTCGGCGACCAACTCTCGTTCGACCTATCTGCGCTGGCCGATCTCGCACCGGGGCGGGACAGGGTTCTGATGGCGGAAGTGGCCGAAGAAGTCTCGTCGGTAGGGCATCACAAGCAAAAGCTTGTTCTGGTGCTGTCTGCCATGCGCCACTTCGCCGATGAGTTACGGTCGCAAGGGATCACGGTCGACTACGTTCAGCTGGACGCCCCAGGCAATAGCGGTGGGCTCACAGGCGAAGTTCAGCGCGCCGTCACGAGGCTCCGCCCTGAACGAGTGGTCGTAACCGAGGCGGGGGAGTGGCGTGTTCAAGAAATGGTCGAGTCCTGGCCGGCGCTGGTCGACTGTCCGGTCGAGGTGCGGCCTGACGACAGGTTCTTTGCCAGCCGAAACCGCTTTGCCGCCTGGGCGCAAGAACGCCGAACCTGGCGCATGGAGCACTTCTACCGAGACATGCGCCGCGAACATGCCGTGCTAATGGACGGTAGACAGCCGGCCGGCGGCGAATGGAATTATGATGCGGCCAACCGCAAGAAATTGCCGGCCGCCCTCTCTCTGCCCTCGCGCCTTCGCTTCGCGCCCGACGCTATAACCCGCGAGGTGATGACGCTGGTCCAGCAGCGTTTCAGCGATAACTTCGGATCTTTGGAAGACTTTGGCTGGCCGGTGACCCGCGCTGACGCCCTGCGCGCCCTGGATGACTTCATTTCCCGGGCCTTGCCCCGTTTCGGCGACTACCAGGACGCCATGAAGCAGGGGGAGCCCTTGCTGTTTCACTCTTTGCTGTCGCCGGCTTTGAACCTTGGATTGCTGTCTCCAAGAGAAGTGTGCGCCGCGGCCGAAGCGGCATGGCGCGCGGGGACCGCGCCGTTAAACGCGGTCGAGGGTTTCGTGCGGCAGATCCTGGGCTGGCGCGAGTATGTGCGGGGCGTCTACTGGGCGCTGATGCCGGGTTATGCCCATTCGAACGCGCTGGAGGCGAAGCGTAAACTGCCTGGCTTCTATTGGACCGGCGACACGACGATGCGCTGCCTGAGCGAGGCGATCGACAGCACAAAGCGATATGCCTATTCACATCATATTCAGCGCCTGATGGTCACCGGCAATTTCGCCCTGTTAGCCGGTGTGGCGCCCAGCGAGATCGAGCGCTGGTATCTAGCCGTCTATGCCGACGCCTTTGAGTGGGTCGAAATGCCCAACACCCTGGGCATGGCGGTGTTCGCCGACGGCGGACGGATGGCGTCCAAGCCCTATGCCGCTTCCGGCGCCTATATCGATCGCATGTCGGACTTCTGCTCGGGGTGCGACTACGATGTGAAGCAGAAGACCGGGCCGCGCGCCTGTCCGTTCAACTACCTCTACTGGGCTTTTCTCATACGGCATGAGCATCGGTTATCGGGCAACCCGCGGCTCGCCATGCCCTATCGTACGCTCGCCGGATGGCCCCAAGACCGCCGGGAGTCGATTGTGCGGGAGGCGGACGCGTTCCTCGATGGTCTCGAAGACCGTTATGACCCTGAGGCGGCGGTCAGATAGAGACGAGCCGCGAAGAGCTTCGGTGAACAGGTGTCGGATGCGCGTTGGGATCGTTGGGGCGGGAATGGCGGGGCTCGCCTGCACCGGGGGATTGGCGCGGCAGGGGCACGAGGTCGTCTTGCTCGACAAGGGTCGCGGACCCGGCGGGCGAATGTCGACGCGACGAATGCAGACGGCCCCCCGGAGGTCATCAACCAGGCGGTCGGTGTCGCCACCCTCAACGACGACAAACCTGACGTCTTCTCTCAAAGGTCGGTCTTCCTGGCTGACCGTACCATCTGGAAGCCACACCCAGCTTGGACCCAAGCGGCGACCGAGCTATCGCGCCTCTCGCTCCGAGATTTCCTACTTAGAGGGATGGTGCCGCCTAGGTGACTCGAACACCTGACCCCCGCATTACGAAGGCCAGGGAAGGTTTATCGAAAAAGCTATTAGTTTCTGTAGCTTAACCCCCAATCTCGGTGTCTGCGCCGCCACCACCCAGCGTCTTCCCAGCTTGGACGAAGAAGGCGGTGCGGTCGTTTCCTAAGTTACGCGACTTACCGCGGGAAACGCCGGAATCGCGACCTGCGCCATACCTGCGAACCGCACCCAACCGAGGTGCAGCCAACGGACAAAACTGGGACGCAGCGGGGCGCAGCGAGGCCTGACGCGTTTGGGCTGACAACACCTTCGGATGGACTCTCGTCTAGACCGGCGTAGCCTGGTCGCCCATGAAAACCGAGATTTCTGAGATCGCTGATGGCATCTTCCGGCTGAGCACCTTCGTGGCGGATATCGCGCCTCCCGCGGGCTTTACGTTCAATCAGTTCCTCATCACCGCGAAGGAGCCGCTCTTATTTCACTGCGGTCCGCGGGGGATGTTCCCGCTCGTCTCCGCCGCTGTGTCGACGAT
>NZ_JBKJTG010000184.1:0-16686 GCF_046590535.1 Phenylobacterium sp.
CCGCGGAACACGCGAAAGCCCGCCTCCTGGGCCAGGGCCAGCATCTCGGTGTCCCCGCCGGTGTCCCCGTAGGCGGCGCGCAGCTTCAGGCCCGGTCCGAAGGCCTCGGTCAGCCGCGCCACCTTCTCCGGCCCGCGGCAGTTGGGCTCGGCGAAGGCGCCGGTGACCCGATCCTCCCCGTCGAAAGCCAGCACGGTGCCCAAGAGGTCGTCCGCCCCCAGCCGGCGGGCGAACGGGCCCACCGTCAGGTCCGGCGAGGCGGTGACGATCACCAGCCGGGCGCCGTCCCTGCGCCACCGCATCCACGCGGCCAGGGCGTCGGGGCGCATGAAGCGGTCCCAGGCCAGGTCGGCGAAACGCTGCGCCTCGACCTCCAGGTCCCTACGGCGCGCGCCCTTCAGGAACACGGCCACCGCGGCGGCCTTGATCCGGCCACGGTCGCGATGAAACAGATAGGCCACGCCCGCCGGGATCAGCCGCACGCACCCAAGCCCGTAGCGCCAGGGCCCCGCCCGCCACTTGAGGAAGGCCGTGAAACTGTCCTCGACCGTCAGCGTACCGTCGAAATCGAAGGCGACGATCTCGGCCGTCCGGTCTTGTGCCATCTTCGGCCGTTTCCCATTTACCGCCCGAGGCGCCCACCCCGCGGGCGTCGCGCCGCCAATTGTCGCTCCGGCGAGCGAAAGCTTGTGAACCCGGGCCGGATCGGGGAATGTCAAGACTTAGACAACCCGCGGCGCGTATTCTGCATTGATAGGGCAGGCATGCCCCCGGGGCGGCGCAGGCCAGGTCTCTTCGGCCGGCATCGTCTACAGAGTGAGAAATAACATGACCAAGGCCGCGAGCGGAGATTCGAAGAGCACCCTCTACTGCTCTTTCTGCGGCAAGAGCCAGCATGAGGTCCGCAAGCTTATCGCGGGCCCGACCGTGTTCATCTGTGATGAATGCGTCGAGCTGTGCATGGATATCATCCGCGAAGAACACAAGATTTCCTTCGTGAAGTCCAAGGACGGCGTCCCGACGCCGAAGGAAATCCGTGAGGTGCTGGACGATTACGTGATCGGCCAGGATCACGCCAAGAAAGTCCTCTCCGTCGCGGTGCACAATCACTACAAGCGCCTGAACCACGCCACCAAGAATAACGATGTGGAACTGGGCAAGGCCAACATCCTGCTGGTCGGCCCCACGGGCACCGGCAAGACCCTGCTGGCCCAGACCCTGGCGCGAATCATCGACGTTCCGTTCACCGTCGCCGACGCCACGACGCTCACCGAAGCCGGCTATGTGGGCGAGGACGTCGAGAACATCATCCTCAAGCTGCTGCAGTCGGCCGACTACAACGTCGAGCGCGCCCAGCGCGGCATCGTCTACATCGACGAAGTCGACAAGATCAGCCGCAAGTCCGACAACCCCTCGATCACCCGCGACGTGTCGGGTGAGGGCGTCCAGCAGGCGCTGCTGAAGATCATGGAGGGCACCGTGGCCTCCGTGCCGCCGCAGGGCGGGCGCAAGCACCCGCAGCAGGAGTTCCTGCAGGTCGACACCACCAACATCCTGTTCATCTGCGGCGGCGCCTTCGCGGGCCTGGAGAAGATCATCTCCGCCCGCGGCCAGGGCACCTCCGTGGGCTTTGGCGCCAAGGTGGCCGACCCCGACGCCCGGCGCACCGGCGAGATCTTCCGCCAGGTGGAGCCCGACGACCTGCTGCGCTTTGGCCTGATCCCGGAGTTCATCGGCCGTCTGCCGGTGATCGCCACCCTCGACGACCTGGATGAGGGCGCCTTGGTGAAGATCCTCACCGAGCCAAAGAACGCCTTCGTCAAACAGTACCAGCGCCTGTTCGACATGGAGAATGTCGGCCTGACCTTCACCGACGACGCCCTGAACGCCGTGGCCCGCAAGGCCATCCTTCGTAAGACCGGCGCCCGGGGCCTGCGCTCGATCCTGGAAGGTATCCTGCTCGACACCATGTACGAGCTGCCCACCTACGACGGGGTCGAGGAGGTGGTGGTTAACGCCGAGGTCATCGAAGGCCGCGCCCAGCCGCTGATCATCTACGCCGAACGCCGCGACAAGGGCGGCGCGGCCTAGCCGTTCCAGACATTGCACCACCGAGCCTCGCGGCCTGCCGCGGGGTTTTTTCGCAGCTGCCTCTTGCCTGAATATGATGATCGTCATCTAATCATCGGATGGCGGACAAGGCGGCGGTGATCATCGGGGCGGGGGATGCGCTGGGCGGGGCGATCGCCCGGCGGTTTGCCCGCGAGGGCTATGCGGCGGTCATCGTCCGCCGCCAGGCCGACCAGCTCGAACCCCTGGCCCAGGCGATCCGCGAGGCCGGCGGCGAGGCCCACCCGTTCGGCCTGGACGCCAGGCAGGAAGACGCCATGGTCGGCCTGTTCGACAAGGTCGAGGCCGAGATCGCGCCCATCGAGGTCTGCGTCTTCAACATCGGCGCGAACGTCCGCTTCCCGATCGCCGAGACCACCGCCCGGGTCTATTTCAAGGTCTGGGAGATGGCCGCCTTCGCCGGCTTCCTGGCTGGCCGCGAGGCGGCGAAACGCATGACGCCCAGGGGCCGGGGCACCATCCTTTTCACCGGCGCCACCGCCAGCGTCCGCGGCGGCGAGGGGTTCGCGGCCTTCGCCGGCGCCAAGCACGCCGTGCGCGCGCTGGCCCAGAGCATGGCCCGCGAACTGGGGCCCAAGGGCGTCCACGTGGCCCACACCATCATCGACGGCGCTATCGACACTGCCTGGATCGCCGAGAACTTCCCCGAGCGCTACGCCATGAAGGCCCAGGATGGGATTCTCAACCCCGAGCACATCGCCGACGCCTACTGGATGCTGCACGCCCAGCCGAGAGACAGCTGGACCCACGAACTCGATCTCCGCCCCTGGAAGGAGGCCTGGTAAACATGGCGGGTCATCTGCGACTTCTGTTTCTCTTCGACTTCGGCAGCCCCACCACCTACCTGGCGCACAAGCGCCTGCCGCAACTGCTTGCGCGAACAGGAGCCAGCGTCGAGTACGTGCCGATCCTGCTGGGCGGGGTGTTCAAGGCCACCGGCAACGCCTCGCCGGCGATGATCCCCGCCAAGGGCGCCTGGATGAACGCCGACCTGCAGCGCTTCGCCGTGCGCCACGGCACGCCCTTCGCCCGCAACCCGCATTTTCCGATCAACACCTTGCACCTGATGCGCGGCGCGGCGGGGCTCAAGGACGACCCGCGCTTCATGGCCTATGTGGACGCGGTGTTCGAGGCCATGTGGCTTGAGCCGAAGAACCTGGGCGATCCGGCGGAACTGCCGCCGGTGCTGGCGCGGGCGGGCCTCACCGTCGAGGAGTTCCGCGCCCTGGTGGAGCGCGACGACGTCAAGGAGCGGCTCAAGCAGCAGACCGAGGCTGCCGTGGCCCGGGGCGTGTTCGGCGCGCCGACCTTCTTCGTGGGCGACGCCATGTTCTTCGGCCAGGACCGGCTGGATTTCGTGGAAGAGGCCCTGGCGGCCTGACCGCTTGCCGAACACCGCGCGGTTTCCCACATAGGCTGGTGTGGATGGGGCAGGTCCCTGCGCGCATCTTCGCGCTTTCGCCGGTCAGACTGACCTGTGGACAGCGATGAGACGCAGTGTCGCGCTCCGATCTTGCCGAGCTTGAACGCCAGGCCAAACCGTCCACATAAATCACCGAGCACCCGCCGAGGTCCGGCGGACGGATCGTCCGACTCAAGCGCATCGTTTGGGTGACCACGATCCGGAAGGCCGACGTCGCAGACCAATCGGCCGGCCAGGAGTTTTGAGCATCATGTCCGAGATTAAGATCCTTCCGATCCTGCCGCTGCGGGACATCGTGGTTTTCCCCCACCAGCCCGTGCCGCTGTTCGTCGGCCGGGAAAAGTCCGTGCGCGCGCTGGAAGAGGCGATGCGCAACGAGGGCAAGGAAATCCTGCTGGCCACCCAGAAGGACAAGGACGACGACGATCCCACCCCCGACGCCATCTATGACGTGGGCGTGGTGGCCACCGTCCTGCAACTCTTGAAGCTGCCCGACGGCACCGTGAAGGTGCTGGTGGAAGGCCGCGCCCGGGCGGGCATCTCGCGCTTCACCGACCAAGCCGAGTTCTACGAGGCCGAGATCGCCTATGTGGCGGAAGACGGCGCCGGGTCCCCCGAGGCCGAGGCGCTGAGCCGCGCGGTCGTCGAGCAGTTCGAAAACTATGTGAAGCTGAACAAGAAGGTGCCGCCCGAGGCGCTGGCGGCGATCCCGCAGATCGACAATCCCGGCGAACTGGCCGACCGCATCGCCAGCCACCTGTCGGTGAAGATCGCCGAGAAGCAGCAGCTCCTGGAAGTCTTCAATGTCGTGAAGCGCCTGGAGAAGGTCTACGCCCTGATGGAGGGCGAGATCAGCGTCATGCAGACGGAGAAGAAGATCCGTAACCGCGTGAAGCGCCAGATGGAGAAGACCCAGCGCGAGTACTATCTGAACGAACAGATGAAGGCGATCCAGCGCGAGCTGGGCGAGCAGGACGATCAGCGCGACGAGCTGATGGATCTCGAGAAGCGCATCAAGAAGACCAAGCTCTCCAAGGAAGCCCGCGCCAAGGCCGAGTCCGAGTTCAAGAAGCTGCGCAACATGAGCCCGATGTCGGCGGAGTCCACCGTCGTGCGCAACTACCTGGACTGGCTGCTGTCGATCCCTTGGGGCAAGGGCAAGATCAAGCCGATCGACCTGAAGCGCGCCGAGGAGATCCTCGACGAGGACCACTACGGCCTCGACAAGGTCAAGGAGCGGATCCTCGAGTACCTGGCTGTGCAGTCCCGTGTGGGCTCCCTGAAGGGCCCTATCCTGTGCCTGGTCGGCCCTCCGGGGGTCGGCAAGACCTCGCTGGGCCGTTCCATCGCCAAGGCCACCGGCCGCGAGTTCGTCCGTGTGTCCCTGGGCGGCGTGCGTGACGAGGCCGAGATCCGCGGTCACCGGCGCACCTACATCGGCTCGATGCCCGGCAAGGTCATCCAGTCCATGAAGAAGGCCAAGTCGACCAACGCCTTCTTCCTGTTCGACGAAATCGACAAGATGGGCTCCGACTGGCGGGGAGACCCGTCGTCGGCCCTGCTCGAGGTGCTGGACCCGGCGCAGAACTCCACCTTTGGCGACCACTACCTCGAGGTGGACTACGACCTGAGCCCCGTGATGTTCGTCACCACCGCCAATAGCCTGAACATGCCCCAGCCCTTGCTGGACCGCATGGAGATCATCCGCATCCCCGGCTACACCGAGGACGAGAAGGTGGAGATCGCCAAGCGGCACATCCTGGCCAAACTGACCAAGGACCATGGGCTGACGCCGGAGGAGTTCATCGTCCCGGACAAGGCGATCCACGACTTGATCCGCTACTATACCCGTGAATCCGGGGTCCGCTCGCTGGAGCGGGAACTGGGCAACCTGGCGCGTAAGACCGTGCGCGACCTGGGCCGCGAGGGCGTCGCCTCTGTCACCATCGATGACGAGCGCCTGGCCAAGTACTCCGGCGTGCGCAAACACAAGTACGGGGAGATGGACACCGAGGACCAGGTCGGGATCATCACGGGCCTCGCCTACACCGACTTCGGCGGCGACATCCTGACCATCGAGGCGGTCAAGATGCCGGGCAAGGGCCGCATGTCGATCACCGGCAACCTGAAGGACGTGATGAAAGAGTCGATCTCGGCGGCGAACAGCTATGTGCGCAGCCGGGCGACCAAGTTCGGCATCGAGCCGCCGAGTTTCGAGCGCACCGACGTGCACATCCACGTGCCCGACGGGGCGACGCCCAAGGACGGCCCGTCCGCCGGCGCCGCCATGGCCACCGCCATCGTCTCGGTGCTCACCGGCATCCCCATCCGCAAGGATATCGCCATGACCGGCGAGGTCACCCTGCGTGGCCGGGTGACGGCTATCGGCGGGCTCAAGGAGAAGCTGCTCGCGGCCCTCCGGTCCGGCGTGAAGGTCGTGCTGATCCCGGCGGAGAACGAGAAGGATCTGGCCGACATCCCCGACAGCGTGAAGACGGGGATGGAGATCATTCCGGTCTCCACCATGGATGAAGTCCTCGCCCGGGCGCTGGTCCGCGCGCCAGTCGCCATAGAATGGTCGGAGAAAGACCAACCGGTCGTTGTGGCGGCCGCCGACGACGGGGACGCGGACAACATCCTCACTCACTGACCTTAGGGCGATCACATCTTGTGACATTGGGTGGCGCGGGAGCATTCCCGCGCCGCTGCCGTTTGACGGCTGCGCTTCCCCGGTCCTTAATCAATCCAGGCGAAGGGGCGCGCCTGTGGGCCACCTGAGCTGCACAAAAAAAACGGGCTGGGAGACACGCATCATGACGAAGGCCGAACTCGTCTCGGCGATGGCCGACAAGGCGGGCTTGAACAAGGCGCAGGCCAAGGAGGCGTTGGACGCCTTCATTGCGTCGGTTTCGACCTCGCTCAAGGCCGGGAAGGAAGTGCGGCTGGTGGGCTTCGGCAGCTTCGTGCCGGTCAAGCGGGCGGCCGGCGTGGCGCGCAATCCGCGCACCGGCGAGACGGTCAAGCGGCCTGCGTCCCAGACCTGCCGGTTCCGGGTGGGCGAGTCCCTCAAGAGCACCCTGAACGGCTGAAGCCACAGTTGATCGCAACGAAGCGGCGGTCGCGGGGCGGCCGCCTTTTTCGTTGCGCGATGGCCGCGGGCTTCTGACGGCCCGCGCACTGGTCTAGAAGCGACCGATCGGGCGGCTAGCTCAGCTGGTCAGAGCACCTGGTTTACACCCAGGGGGTCGGGGGTTCGAACCCCTCGCCGCCCACCATTCATTGCGGGGCGATCGCGCGGCATGAGGACCTGGAGAATGGCGCTGCTTGGGTTCCTGTCGGCGGCTTCGGTCGCCAGCGCGGAACCTGCGCCGCTGTCGGCCTATATGGACCAGCCGCGCCAGGCGCCGGACGCGGTCATCGCCTACGGCGAGGCGCCGTCGCAGGTCGTCGAGTTGTTCTTGCCCAAGGGGCGCGGGACGCACCCGGTCGTCGTGCTGCTGCACGGCGGCTGCTATCGGCAACAGTTGCAGGGCCTGCCGCAGACCGGCGGCATCGCTCGCGACCTGGCCCGGCGCGGCTTCGCGGTGTGGAACGTGGAGTACCGCCGGCTCGGCGAACCGGGGGCGGGCTACCCGGGGACCTTCCACGACGTGGCCACGGCGGTTGATCGGATCCGTCAGGAGGCGCCGCGCTACCGCCTCGACGCCGCCCGGGTTATCGGCCTCGGCCACTCGGCGGGCGGGCACCTGGCGTTGTGGGCCGCGGCCCGCCATCGGCTGCCGGTGTCCAGCCCACTGCACGTCCCTGATCCGCTGCCGATCCGCGCCGTGGTCAGCCTCGGCGGCATCGGCGATATCGAGGCGCACGGGAACACCATTGCGGGCGCCTGTGGCGCGGACACCTATCCACGCATGCTGGGGACCGAAGCGCGCAAGGAGCCCTACGCCGACACCTCGCCGGCCCGGCTGCTGCCCTCCGGCGCCCGGGTGGTGATGATCCATGGGGCCTACGACCACGTGATGCCGCCGTTCACCGCGCTGGCCTACGTCACGACGGTGCGCAAGGCGGGCGACCGGGCGGACGTGATCGCCATCCCCGACGCCGGTCACTTCGACGTCGTGATCCCGACCACAGCGGCCTGGAAAATCGTCGCCGCCACCGTGGCGCGGGAAGTCAAGGCGCTGGGCCGGCGGGGCCGCTGAGGTGCGCTACCGCCCGCTCGGCTCCACGGGATTTCAGGTCTCCGAGATCGGGTTGGGCTGCGCCAGCTACTGGGGCAAGCCTCGGTTCGAGGAGACCCGGGCGGTCAGGCTGGTGCATCGAGCGATCGAGCTGGGCGTCACCTTCTTCGATACCGGGGCCAGCTATTCGGCGGGAGAGGCGGAGCCTCGGCTGGGCCGCGCCCTGAAGGGCCGCGACACCGACCGCCTGGTGATCGCCACCAAGGCCGGCACCTTCCACGCCGGCGGCGGCCGAATCGCCCGGGACTTCTCGCCCGCGGGCGTCACCGCCAGCGCTGAGCGCAGCCTGCGCCACCTGGGCCTCGACGCCCTGCCGCTGCTGCAACTGCACGGCCCGGCCATCGCCGAACTGGACGGTGAACTGCTGGCGGCCCTGGCCGATCTGAAGGCGAGGGGGCTGGTCCGCGCCTTCGGGGTCAACAGCTTCGACCCCGCGGTCATCGCCCATGTCACCGCCCAGCCGAGCCTGGATGTGGTGATGGTGGACTACAACATCCTGGTTCCCGAGCGCGCCCCGCTGATCGCGCGCGCGAGGCAGGCGGGGAAGGGGGTGCTGGCCGGTATGGCGCTGGCCATGGGCCACGCCGGCCTGAAGGTGGCCAACATCCGTGGGGCCCAGGATCTCTGGTACGCCGCCCGCGGCCTGATGCGGCATCGTGCGGAGGTGGTGCGGGGCGCGCGGTTCGGGTTCCTCCATCGGCTGGAGGGCATGACCGGGTCGCAGGCCGCCCTGGCCCATGTGCTGGCCAATCCTGACGTCGCCTGCGCGGTGATGGGCACGACCCGGCTGGCGCACCTGGAGGAGAACCTCGCGGCTTCCGGGATGGCCCTGCCGGCGGGGGTCGCCGAGCGGATCGCGGCGGCGCAGCGGGGCTGACGACCCCGCCGACGGGTGACGCCACGTCCGGGCTTCCGCTGCGCGCCGCCGGGAGTCATGCTGCCCGATCAACGATAAGTCAGGGCAGGGACCTAGATGGCGCACGACCTGAACGATCTCGACCAGGCGCTGGAGGCCGCCCACCTGCCGGCGCTGTGCGCGGCCATGGTCCACCTGACCGGCGACACCGGCTGGCTGCGCGTCGAGTGGACGCCGGAATACACCCCGCTGTCGCGCGGCGAGACCGGCATCGCCGAACACGAGCAGGCCAACATCCGCACGGAGGCGCGGGCGGTGATCGCGGCCTTCCTGGCGGGGGATCGCAAGCTGCCCCCGACCCCGCCGGCCGAGGTGGTCCGACGGATGATGAGCTTCGTGGCGGGCGCCGAGATCCCCGACAACTACGCCGACTTCCTGATGGACGAACTGGCCCTCTCCGGGACCAGCACCAAGGACCCGCAGTTCGAGCAGCCGAAGCTCAAGGCCGCCGCCCGCAAGCTGAGAGTGCTGGTGATCGGCGCCGGCATGTCGGGCCTGCTCACCGGCATCCGCCTGACCCAGGCCGGCGTGGCCTTCGAGATCGTCGAGAAGAACGCCGACGTGGGCGGCACTTGGCTGGAGAACACCTATCCGGGCTGCCGGGTGGATAGCTCCAACCACATGTACAGCTACTCCTTCGAGCCCAATCACCACTGGCCGCAGCACTTCTCCACCCAGCCGGTGCTGCTGGACTATTTCCGCGGCGTCGCCGACCGCTACGACCTGCGCAAGGCCATCCGGTTCGAGACCACGGTCACGGGCATGGTCTGGGACGAGGCCCGCGCGCTCTGGCGGGTGACCCTGAAGGGCCGCGACGGACGCTCCGAGACCGTGGAGGCGAACGCCGTGATCACCGCGGTGGGCCAGCTCAACCGTCCCCGACTGCCTGACATCGAGGGCCGCGAGACCTTCGAGGGGCCGGCGTTCCACTCCGCGGAGTGGCGCCACGACGTGGACCTGGCGGGCAAGCGGGTGGCCGTGGTCGGCACCGGCGCCTCGGCGTTCCAGTTCGTGCCGGAGATCGCCGGCCAGGTGGCCAGCCTCAAGGTGTTCCAGCGCACCCCGCCGTGGTGCTTCCCGGTGCCGCACTACCACGAGGATGTGCCGCCGGGGTTCAACTGGCTGCTCGAACACGTGCCCTACTACGACAAGTGGTACCGGTTCTGGATGTTCTGGATGGTCACCGACGGGCTCCTGCCGGCGGTCACCGCCGATCCCGGCTGGAACGGACCCTCAACCGCGGTGGGCCAGGCCAACGCCGAGTTCCGCGAGATGATCGCCGAGGCCGTGGCCATGCAGGCCCCCGACCGCCCGGACCTGATCGCCAAGATCATCCCGACCTATCCGGTGGGCGGCAAGCGGTCACTGTTGGACAACGGCGTCTGGGTGGCGACCCTGAAGCAGCCCAACGTGGAGTTGATCACCGAGACGATCACCAAGATCACACCCTGCGGCCTGGTCACCGCCGATGGCGTCGCCCACGAGGTCGACGTGATCATCTACGGCACCGGCTTCCACGCCAGCCGCTTCCTCTGGCCGATGGCCATCAAGGGCCGGGGCGGGGCCGACCTGCACGACACCTGGGGCGGCGACGCGCGCGCCTACCTGGGCATGACCACGCCGGGTTTTCCCAACCTTTTCATGATCTACGGCCCGAACACCAACATCGTCGTCAACGGCTCAATCATCTTCTTTTCCGAGTGCAGCGTGCGCTACATCGTCGGCGCCCTGAAGCTGATGGCGGAGGAGGGCGTGCGCGCCCTGGAGCCGCGCGCCGACGTGGTGGAGGCCTTCAACACCCGAGTGGACGCGGCCAACGCCCTGATGGCCTGGGGCGCGCCGCAGGTGACCAGCTGGTACAAGAACGAGCACGGGCGGGTGAGCCAGAACTGGCCCTTCGCCCTGGTGGACTACTGGCGCGCCACCCTGGCGCCCAACCCCGACGATTTCGTCCTGACGCGCGCGCCCGAGCCGGTGGCCTGAGGCGGGGAGGGACCGATGCGCGAACGCCAGGCGGCTGCGCCTGCGGGACGTCGGCCTGAGGGTTGTCAGGCGCCGACAAGCCTGTCGTCCGCTGCCGACCCAAGGCGGAAGGTCAGGAGGTCCGCTTCTGGAGCAGCGCGGTCACCCGCGCCCGCTCCGCCGCCGTCAGGTCCATGGCCGCAGCGGCTCGCCATTTCGCCTGAGCGTCCGACGCCTTCCCCAGCTTCGCCAGCGCCTCGCCCCACTTCAGGTGCAGCCCGCCCCACTTCGGCGCGAACGGTTCGGCCTTGGCGTAGGCCGCCTCTGCCTCCGACCAACGCCCCAGCGCAGCGAGCGCATCGCCCTCGTATTTCAGCGGGTCGGCGAACCGGGGCGCCCGGCGTTTGGCCTCGGCCAGGAACGGCAGGGCCGCCGCGGCCTGGCCTTGCTCAACGCGCAACAGTCCGCGGTAAAACGGGCCGGAGGCCACGGAGGGCGCGCGGGTTGCCACAAGAGTGAATAGCCGGTCCGCGCCATCGATGTCACCCAGCGCCAGCAGCGCCCGGCCCTTGATCAGCATCGCGTTGTCGCTGTCGGGCGCCAGGACGTCCAGGATCTCCGCCGCCCCGCGAGCGTCACCAGTCGCGGCCCGAGCGAGGCCAATGATGGCGAAATTCGCACTGTGCGGACGGTCGGCGTAGCGGTCCGGTAGGGCCAGGAACGCCGGTGCCAGGGCTAGGACGCCGGGCCAGTCTTCCGCCGCATAGGTGTTGGAGATACGGCCGTGCAGCACCTGGCGCTCGTTGCGAGTCGCCTGCCAGGAGAGAGCAAAACGGGGACGGTCGAGCCGGGCGCGCGCGCCGGCGATGTCGTGAAGGCGCCCGAGATTTCGCGCGATCCGCACGTCCAGCTGCACTGCCTCGGCAAGGACCACGTTCGGCACGGACTCCGCTCTCTGGAGCAGGCTGTGGGCCTCCTGGTAGTCCAGCAGGACAACGGCGAGCGAGGCTCGCGGCGAATAAGTGTCCCGCCAGTCAGGGGCGATCGCGCGATCCCGGGGTAGAACCTCGATGAGCTTACGGGAGGCGCGAATGGCGTTTTCAAGGTGGCCCTGGTTCGCTTCGTTGAGGGCCAGACCGGCCCAGAGCGCGCTTCGGCCCGGCTCGATCTTCAAGCCCTCTTGAGCCATTGCGATGGCGCCGGCGGCATCGCCGAGGTCATTGCGCGCGGCGCTAAGCACGCCGTAGGCCGTCGCGCGCTCTGCCGGCGATCGGCCGGCGATGGCGATGGGCTGGGCTACCCGGATCGCCCCGGCGGGGTCGTCGTGGGTGACGAGCCAGGTTGCGTAGCGAAGGGGCTGGGTGTCGCGATAGATCTGGCGCGCCAGGGTCTGGGCGGAGGCTTCCAAGGCGTCGGCGGCGCCGTCGACCTTGAGGCCGGGACGGCCCGGTATGCGGGCCCGCAGCGTAAGCCCCGCCGGCGTGCGGTAAACCTCGCCGCTGATGTGGGTCTCGTGGCCCAACCACTGTCGTAGGGCGTCCTGGAGATCGCCCAGTGAGACGCCGGTGGTGGGGATCGCCACCTTGATCGAGCGGCCCCAATCGTCGCCGTAGTCGCGGTCTTCCCCCGGCAGCACGGTCTCGGCCCGCAGCCGGGCCAACTCGTCCAGCACCTGCCCAGCGACGACCTCGCCGGAGACGCCCTCGGCCGCCAGGGCCGGAGGGACCGTAAAGGGCTCGAGGATGACCCCGTCGGCCTGCGAAGCGTCCCAGACCATCACCCCCAGAGCCCCAGCCGCTGCGAGACCCACCAGTCCGGTCAGCACCTTCAGCGCGACCCCGGCGCGTTCGCTGGCGATCTGCCAGTCGATCAGCTTTTCGTGCTTAATAAGCACCCGCCGCGCCGGACTGTCCGCGCGAGCATCGGCTGCCTCGGCCTCCATGGCCATCTCGATGGGGTCGGGCGTGGTGGGCGCGGGGGCGTTTCGCCTGCGCCGCGGCTTACTAGCTTTCGTGTTCCCGTCCGCCATCGCGCAGTCCCCCAACCGCAGGCGGAAGGGTGTTCGACTAAGGGCGAGGCGTCAACGGCCAAGCCGCAGCGGCCGCGCAGAGCGGCAACGTCCGATCCCCACCCGGTCCTGACCTCGAGCGGGTCCGGGCTTGGGGACCCGCGAACGGCCATATTTTGACCCTACGGCTATCTGGGCCCAGATTGGGCTGACCCCATCTGTGGAGTGATCATGCGCGCCGCCTTCGTTCTCTGCGTCCTGGCGCTGGGCGCCTGCCAGCGGGAAGCCGAGGCGCCCGTCGCCCCGCTCGCTCCCCTGCCTGTGGTCCAGCAACCCGCCGCGGCGCCGCCGGCAGGGGCGGGGGAGACGACCAGCTACGTCTGCCGCGATGGGGCGATGCTGAGCGCGACCTATGCGGACGCAGCGACGGCGCGGGTGGAATACAAGGGCCGTCGCTACACCTTGCGGCAGGCGGAGGCGGCGAGCGGCGTTCGCTATGTGGGCGATGGGCTGCAGTGGTGGGCGAGGGGGCGCACCCTGGGGTCGATCCGGGTGCTGAACCCCGACGGGTCCGCGGCCAACGCCATCTCGCTGGAATGCGCCGTCGACGTTGAACCACCGCAGCCGGGGACGCCGGGGGGCCTGCCCGACGACCGGACGCCGATTTCGGAAGCGCCGTTCACCCCGCAAAGCGCCCAGGGCGCGGCCAACGTCCTGCAGACCTACTACGCCAACATCGAAATGCGGCGTTACGCCGAGGCGGCGCGCCTGCGTGCGGACGGCAAGGCGGAGAATTTCGAACGATTCGCCTTGCACCACGCCCAGGTCGGCGCACCCGGCCCTATCCTGCAGGAGTTGAGTTCGTTCACGGTGGCGGCGCCCGTGGTCATCTACGGCCGGCTAATGACCGGGGAGGAATATCACCGATCGGGCCAGGCGGTGCTGCGCCGGGCCAATCCCCCGGCGGGCGCCGCGCAGGCCCCGTCCGAATGGCGGATCGAGCGGGTGGATCTGAAGCCGTGATCGGGGCGTTCCGGCTGCGGTCCGGCCCGCGCCGGTTTCTGCTGGCTTCGTGAGCGATTTTGGGTCATACTCCGTACATCGAATATCGACTTGGTTCGGTTGCTCTCCACGCTTGCTCTTCGGATCGAGCCCCCGAGTCCACCAAGATCCTGCCCGAGAATTTGATCATTGCGCCAGAGGCGCCGGTGAACACTTGAGTCTGAAAGGAGATACCCATGGCGACTGTTGAACGTGCCTATGCACTGGCCCGGACCGGACAGTTCAGCGATCTCGACGGCCTGAAGATCCGGCTGAAGGCCGATGGCTGCCGAGCGGTGGACGCGCTGCTGGCCGCCCGCTCGATTCGCGGCCATCTGGAGGCCATCTGCGCGGCCTCCTTCAAGCCGCCCGTGCCGCCCGAAACCCCCACACCGGAATCCTGAACCACCTATGGCTGAACTGCAAAACACCGGCTTCGCCGATCGTCTGAAAACCGCGGCCGAGGCCAAGAAGGCGCTGCTTGAGAAATTCAAGCCGAAGCCCAGCGTGACCGATCCGCTGTTCGCGGAACGCGAAGCGATGCGGGCCGCCGAGCTGGTCCGCGTGCGCGAGGGCCGGGCCGAGGCCAAGGCCCTGGCCAAGCAGGCCGCCGCCGCCGCCGAGGAAGCCGCCCGAGAGGCGGAAGCCGCCGTGCTGGCCGGAGCGCTCGACGCCAAGCGTGGCGAACGCAAGGAACGCAAGGCGCTGACCAAGGCTGAAGCCAAGGCCAAGCGCGACGCCCGCTACGCCGCCCGCAAGGCGCGCTAACTCTCAATCGAATCGAAGGAGCCGACCCGATGGCGCGCAAGCCGAACTACCCCTTCGAGCGCATGGAGCGCGAACGCCAGAAGGCCGCCAAGGCCACCGAGAAGGCCAACGCCAAGCGCGACCAGCGGGAGCGCGAACGCGCCCTGGCCGACCCGACCGGCGCCGCCCCTTCCGGCGAGCCGGCCGACGAGAGCTAGGATGAGCATGCAGACGGCGACCATCTTCAACAACGAAACCGTCCCGCTGGACGGCGAGCACTTCGCCGACTGCGAGTTCCAGTCCTGCCGGATGATCTACGGCGGCGGCGAGCCTCCGGCCTTTGATCATTGCCGGTTCAACGACTGCGAGTGGAAGTTCGAGGGCGCGGCGGCCAAGACGCTGGCCCACCTCAAGCTCGTCTGGAGCGTCGGCGGCAAGGCCCCGGTGCAGGCGATGATCAAGGAAATCACCGGCGGCGGCGGGCGTTAGGGCAGGGCCACTCACCCACCCCGCGCCATCCCAAACAGTCGTCATCACCCGCCGCGCTACGCCTCTCCCCCCGCTACTCGCGTGTCGGGCGAGCGAAGGGGCGAATGGATTTTGTGAAAACCCTCGCAAATGGCGCGAGTGACGGGACTCGAACCCGCGACCTCCGGCGTGACAGGCCGGCGCTCTAACCAACTGAGCTACACCCGCGTGGGCCTTGGGGGCCTTGCGAAGGCGCGTCTGATAGGTCCCGCTCCGAATCGTGTCAACGCCAGAGTGTCGGACGCACCGTACCGGGCCATTTCGGGACGGCGCGCTGCGGCCGTTTCGCGGCGCACAAAGCCCCGTTTGAATCGGCGGTGAGGCTGGTCTAGAAGGTCCCGCGACTCCCCCGAGGCCCCCATGAACGCGTTCCTTCTCGAGTACCTGCCCATCGTGATCTTCCTGGGGATCGCGGCGGGCCTAGGCGTGCTGTTCATTCTCTTCGCCCTGGTGCTGGCGCCGAAGGCCCCGGACGCTGAAAAGCTCTCCTCCTACGAGTGCGGCTTCAACGCCTTCGACGACGCGCGGATGAAGTTCGACGTGCGATTCTACCTGGTCTCGATCCTGTTCATCATCTTCGACCTGGAGGTGGCGTTCCTGTTCCCCTGGGCGGTGACCCTGATGAAGCTGCCGCCCGAGGCCTCGCAGTTCGCCTTCTGGTCGATGATGAGCTTCCTGGGGGTGCTGACCGTGGGCTTCATCTACGAGTGGAAGAAGGGAGCCCTGGAATGGGAGTGATCGTTCCCGCCGGTGAGGCCGGCCGGACCACGGTGGAGGGCTATGACCCGCACGCCCACGACCCGTTCTTCGACGGCGTCTCGCAACAGCTGACCGACAAGGGTTTCGTCACCGCCGCCGCCGACGACCTGATCACCTGGGCGCGCACCGGCTCGCTGATGTGGATGACCTTCGGCCTGGCCTGCTGCGCAGTGGAGATGATGCAGGCGTCCATGCCGCGCTATGACCTGGAGCGCTATGGCTTCGCGCCGCGCGCATCGCCGCGCCAGTCCGACGTGATGATCGTCGCCGGCACGCTGGTGAACAAGATGGCGCCGGCCCTGCGCAAGGTCTACGACCAGATGCCCGAGCCGCGCTACGTGATCTCCATGGGCTCCTGCGCCAACGGCGGCGGCTATTACTACTTCAGCTATTCCACCGTGCGCGGCTGCGACCGGATCGTGCCGGTGGACGTCTATGTGCCGGGCTGCCCGCCCACCGCCGAGGCGCTGATCTACGGCGTCATGCAGCTGCAGAAGAAGATCCGTCGCACCGGGACCATCATGCGATGAGCTGGCCTGCCACCAACGCCGAGCTGGAGGCGATGGGCCAGGAGATCGTGGCCAACGGGGCAGGGGCCTTCACCGGCTACGACGTGGCCTATGGCGACCTCACCGTGACCGCCCAACTGCCGCACATCGTCGAGGCGCTGAGCTTCCTGCGCGACGCCCAGGGCTTCCAGCAGCTGGTCGACTTAGCCGGCGCGGATTACCCGGAACGCGAGCGGCGCTTCGACGTGGTCTACCACCTGCTGTCGATGACCCGGAACCGGCGGGTCCGCATCAAGGTGCAGACCGACGAGGACACCCCGGTGCCCTCGATCGTCGCGGGCTACCCGGGCGCCGTCTGGTACGAGCGCGAAGCCTTCGACATGTACGGGATCTTCTTGGAGGGCCACCCGGACCTGCGGCGG
>NZ_JBKJTG010000076.1:0-2591 GCF_046590535.1 Phenylobacterium sp.
CGCCGCCGCCCCCGCCGCCGCCGCCGATGGCCGCGATGGAAGCCCGGCAGTTCATCGTCTACTTCCCGTTCGATCAGTACATCCTGACGCCGGAAGCCCAGACGGTGGTCACGGAAGCCGCGAACTACGCACGTAACGGCAATGCGACCCGCGTCGTGGTCGTCGGTCACGCCGACACCTCCGGTTCGCTGGCCTACAACGTCCGCCTGTCGGAACGCCGCGCCAAGGCGGTTGCCGACGCTCTGGTGGGCGCTGGTGTGAACCAGACCTCGCTGTCGGTTGACTGGAAGGGCGAGACCATGCCCGCGGTCGCCACCGGCGACGGCGTCAAGGAACCGCTGAACCGTCGTTCGACCATCGACATCGCGCCCTAAGCGCAGCGACCGTTCAGAGTAACGCTTAGCGGGAGCCCGGCCGAAAGGCCGGGCTCCTTGCGTTTGCGTCCGAGATTATTCCCAGCACCGACGCGCTGCAGCGTAGCAGATGACCTGGGACCCGGTGACGCTCGAGCATGGTCGCGCCAATCCAGAATGGGTCTACACTTTAGTGAGATCGTCGGTGCCCGTGGCGCGACGGTCGCGGACTACGGCGCTTAGGCGAAGCTCCAGCCATCGGTGAGGTGCGATGCCCGTATAACCACCAGGATCTTCCGCCGCCGCCGTCCATATCGATGCTGGTGTCCGCGTCGACCTGGGTCAGCGTGTAGGTCGTACCGGCCTGCAACAGGACGCGATCGCCGTCCTACAGGTTGAAGTCGGCACCCAGTCGAGGTTCGCGCCGCCGAAGGTATGGAAAGTGTCCGCGCTGGCGCCGCCATGTAGGTTGTCGTCGCTTTGATCGCCTGACAACCAGTCGTGGCCGTCACCGCCGCGCAGAATGTCGCGACCGGCTAGCCATCGAGGCTGTCGGCGCCCAAGTTGCCGTAGAGGAGGTCGTCCCCGTCCGGACCGGAAAGTCGGTCGTCTTCGCCACTGCCCGCCGCATACTGCGCCAGGCCCGTAGATCTCTTGGCCGACTTCACGATCATCAGGACTTCATTCGGATGAGCGAGCGGGAAATTATGGGCAAAAGCGACCTCCGGCCCCATGCCTCCGGGTTGTTCGCCGCTCCCATGTTGACGCACCGTCGGCCGTCAGCCGTCAGCCGTCAGCCTTCCGGCCTGACGCCTAGCGCTTGCCGAGTCGCGTATCAGGCGCAGCGCCTCCTCGACACCGACGACCTCGGCATATTTGGCCTGGAGGTCGAAGAGGCTGGCCTCGTGCGGGCCGGGGTCGCGGTCGCCGCAGGCTTCGCGGACCACGAACGGGATAAAGCCGTGCTGCACGGTGTCGAGCGCGCTCGCGCGCACGCAGCCCGAGGTCGAGTAGCCGCCCATCACGACGGTATCGACGCCAATCGCGCGCAGCGTCGAGGCGAGCGAGGTGCCGAAGAAGGCCGAGGCGTACTGTTTGCTCACGACGATCTCGCCCGATTGCGGCTTGAGGCGCTCGGGAAAGGCGGCCAGCGCCGAACCCTGATCGAACAGCTTCAGCGCCGGGACCTTGCGGTAGAAGACCCCGCCATCGAGCCCGCCCGCTTGGTAGACGACGTTGGTGAAGACGACGGGCGCTCCGGCTTCGCGCGCCGCGTCCGCAAGACGGACCATGTTCTCCAGCGCCCCATCCTGGTCAGCATAGAGCGGCGCGTCCGGCCGGACGTAAGCCTCGACGGAGTCGATAATCAGCAGCGCCGGTCGCGCCCCGAAGGCTAGGCGTCCGCCGAAGCCGGCCCGCGCATAGTTCTCGGTGAGCGCCTCGTACGTCATGGCTCGCTACTCGGCGGCTAGCGCCTGGGGCGTGCGTCGCCAGACCGGCGGCACGGGAGCGGGCAGGCCCGTCTCAGCCAAGCATCGCTCCCGCAGAGTCTCGATGTCTGGCCCGCGGTTGAATAGCGGCAGCTCGTTGCGCTGGGCCCGCATGTCGGCGCGGAGCGCCTCGGTCGCCGCCGAATCCAGCTGGCCGTCCTTGCTCACCACCACGCCGTAGCTTTGGGCGCCCTGCACGCTGACAAGCGCGCGCCGGACCTCCAGCGCCACCAGCTCGGGATCACGCTCCAGCGGGTCGCCCCAGCCGCCGCCGCCCCAGGTGATGAAGTCGAGCCGGTCGCCCGCGCTCACCTTGACGCCGTCGCACTTGGAGGGCAGCGGAATGGTCTTGCCGTCGGCGGTGTGCAACAGTTTCTTCGAGCGCAGGGCGGGCAGGCCGCCGTTCACCCCCCATGGCGGGATGAACCACCGGTCGTCGTGGATCGAGATCGTGCCGCTTTCCAGGAAGCGGTAGGTCATCTTGATGCCATTGCCGCCCCGGAACCTGCCGGCGCCCCCGGAGTCGGGAACCGTCTCGTAGGTCTCGATCTCCATCGGGAAGTAGCGCTCAAGGAACTCGTTGGGCACGTTGGTGAAGCCTGGCCACAGCGAGTGGCCGTCGGGGCCATCGCCGAACGGCCGGCCGGGAATGCCGCCGAAGCCGATCTGGAACAGCTGGAACCACTCGCCCTTGGAGTCGAAGCCCGAGAACATTAAATGGGGCGACGACGAGAAGCCCGCGGCGTTG
>NZ_JBKJTG010000079.1:0-2586 GCF_046590535.1 Phenylobacterium sp.
CAGGAAGGTCTCGACCGCGCGGCCGAAGGCCTCGCCGTCGTTGGCGTCAGGCAGGTCCAGCACCGACCATCCGTAGCTGGCGAACCGCTTGGCCACATCCTCGGCGAACGCCAGGTGGGTCGAGCCTTCGATGGTGATGTGGTTGTCGTCGTAGATCCAGCAGAGGTTGGACAGGCGCAGGTGACCGGCGAGGGAGGCGGCCTCGCTGGACACGCCCTCCATCAGGTCGCCGTCGCTGCAGAGGGCGTAGGTGTTGTAGTCGAACAGCGTCAGCCCCGGCTGGTTGTAGCGCGCGGCCAGCCAGCGCCCGGCCATCGCCATGCCGACGCTGTTCGCCGCGCCTTGGCCAAGCGGGCCGGTGGTGGTTTCCACCCCGGTGGCCAGCCGGTACTCGGGGTGGCCCGCGCAAACGCTGCCCAGCGTGCGGAACTGCCGGATGTCGTCGAGACTGACCGCCAGCTCAGATGTTGGCCTGCCGGCCGCATCCAACGCCTTGACCGCCGCCAGATGTAGCAGGGCGTAGAGTAGCATCGAGCCGTGCCCGGCCGACAGAACGAACCGGTCGCGGTTCGGCCATGCCGGGTCATCGGCGGCATAGCGTAGAAAGCGGCTCCACAGCGTGTAGCCCACCGGCGCCATGGCCATGGGCGCCCCAGGGTGACCGGACTGCGCGCGCTCGACTGCGTCGATGGTCAGTGTGCGGATGGTATTGATGGCGAGCTGGTCCAGCGCCTGCGCGGCCGCAAGGACCCCTGGGCCGCCAGCGACCGCCAAGTCCTGTTCCGCCGGCGCGGTCGACGTCATGGTTCGAGCTCCCTGAGTTCAGCGCCGCCAGGTTGTCGAAGGCAAACACGGTGTCCTGCGACCGGCCGCGACGGCGCCTTTTGACAAGACGCGCGAGGCGTCGAGGGATTACAGGCGGTGAGCGCGGGTCCATCGGCTTGCGGCGGCGAGGTCCCGCGCGCACTTGCACCCGCGGTGACGCCAAGGGCTCACGACCACCGCGCGCTTACGCGGCTGCCCGCGAAACCGAGGGACCCTGATCCGAACGCTCGAGGCGGGAACTGTAAGGTCCCCGGAGCTTGAGCGTCCCTAGTCTGAGGAACGGCGACGCGCGAAGGCGACGGCCCAGCCAAGCCGCCGCCCGCCGTTGGAACGGAACCGAGCATCGGCGCGTTCGCGAAGCGTTCGTTGCGCCGATGCGAGAGGGACAAAAGCTATGACTGATGTGGAAGACGGTGAAGCGCGCGTCGCCCCGGAAGACCGGGTGATCACCTTCGAGGTCGTCAAGGAGCCCTACGGCTGGTCGATCCGACGGGACGCTCGGATGATGACGCCGGTCTGGTGCAAGGCGCTGGCGGTCGAACAGGCGAGCCGGATGGTGGCGGTGCTGCGCCGACATGGGGCGCCTGCGGAACTCCGGATCGACGACGCCGAGGCGTAAGCGGCTGGCGGCTTTGGATGGGCCGGCTCAGGAAACCGCCGCTCTCCCCATGCCGGGTAGCAGATGGCCCCGCCCAGCGCCAGGCGGGCCGGGCCTAGGTCGCACCCTTGACCACGCCAATGCCCAGGCTGGCGTTGGTCATGGCGATTGAGGCCACGGGGTCGGCAATGTGCCCGGTGAGCGCACGGATGGCGTCGACGGTCTCGGGGATGACAATGGCCTGGTTGTCCACCATGTAGGCGTAGAAGAGCTCATCGCCCTGAACCCGAAGCATGTCGACCCAGAGCGCCACTTCGTAGAGGTTGCCGTGTGGCCGGCCGAGATCGGCCATCATCTCCTTGATCGTATTGAGCGCCACATGCCCTTCGTCCATGCGGACGGGCGCGATCCGACTGGACGTGAGGAAGGCCGCAATCACCTCCGCCTTCGAAGCGGCCCGGGTCATCTGCACCGACCAATAGTGGAGATGCCCAATGGTTTCGGGGACCTTCACCGCCATGGTCACCAGATCGAGTTCGGGATCCACGCTCTGCGCATCGGGGCCCTGGTGGCTCGGTATCTCGGGCTCCGGAACGAGCGTGTTCATGATGCCGCTGTGATCGCTTTCCCAGGGGTCGGTGGCCCGGCGCAGCAGGGTTCCCCGCGCCCGGCGCAACAATCCGGCCCGCTTGAGCGCGGAGAGGGTGCGGACGATCGACGTCGTGTTGCAGGACACCACACGCGTCGCGGGCTGGCCGAGCGCCCCGGCATAGCTCGCCTCGGCGACAAAGGAGTGGCCGGTCAGGGCGTGCTTTTCACCACCCTGAACGATGAACGGCTTGTCCTCGCGGCGGTAGAGTTCCGCGTTGGTGGCGCCCACGCCCTTCGGCGTGCAGTCGACCACCACATCGACGGCTGAGATCAGCTCCCCCAGGTCGCCCGCTACGGGCAGACCCACACCTTGCATAGCCCGCGCGGCGTCGGGGTCGGCCCCATAGAGGGGAAAGCCCAGCTGCGCCGCTACGCGCAGGCGCCAGTCGGTGCTGACGTCGGCGACGCCCACAAGGATCATGTCGTCCTGTTCCCGCACGGCGGCCGCCACCCGCTTGCCGATCACGCCATAGCCGTTCACCGCGACGCGGATCTTGCCGGAGTTGTCCATG
>NZ_JBKJTG010000168.1:0-5568 GCF_046590535.1 Phenylobacterium sp.
GGCGGTGGCCGTCGACCAGATCAGCGCCTGGCAGCGGCCGAGGCGCTCCAGCATCCACCCGAAATCGATGGGACCGTGGACGTCGGGGCCGAAGAGGCGCGCGCCCCACTCGTCGAGCACGAAGGCGACCGCGCCGTGGCGGCGGGCCAGGGCGTGGGCGTAGGTGGTCTTCCCTGCGCCGCAGGGTCCAAAGACGACGTGAAGGGTTGCTGACATGCTTGAGCCTCCCCTGAACCTCAGGGAGCCGTTCGCGATTGTGGTCGCGCTCCCGTGACGCGTGGAACGGCCAAGCTTGAACTTCGTTCCGGCGACCGGCCCGTCTACAGGGCATGCAACGGGTCGGGAGCCGACATTGGCCTCACGCCGAAAGCGGACCTTTCGGGCTTATGAGTAGACGCCCTAGTCCTTGCTTTCGGACAGCCAGGCCCTGAGCGCCTTCAGGAACGGCAGGGCGTCGCGGAACTCGCGGGTGGTGAAGCCGTCGCGCAGCTGGTCGATCTGCGGGCGGATGTTGGCCATGGCCTGGGCGTAGGCCTGGCGGCCGGCCGGGGTCAGCCACAGGCGCTTGCGGCGCCGGTCCGCCGGGCAGTCCTCGACCTCGATGAGTTTGCGCGCGCACAGCCGCTGGATGGTGTTGGTGAGCCCGCTCTTGGTCATCTGCAGGGCGTGCGCCACCTGCGCCGGCGACGAGCCGTCGCCGCGGCGGGACAACAGGTCCAGCACCTCGAACTGCGGATAATTCAGGCCGACGGGGAGCTTGCGGGTGATCGCCGTCCTAACAAGATGTTCGATGTAGCGGATCTCGTCGAACACCTGGACGTCGGCGTGGTCTTCGGGCTCGGGCGGCATGCGCCCTCCTACTGAACAACTTCAAAACTGCACTATATCGTTCGATATTGAATGGTCAAGTTCGATATCGAACTATCTGGCCGCCTTGGCTTCCTCGCAGCCGCGGCCCGCCAGCGCGTCGGCGTGCTCGTTGAGCTCATGGCCCGCGTGGCCCTTCACCCACAGCCAGTTCACCTTGTGGCGCAGCCGGGCCTCGTCCAGCCGCTTCCAGAGGTCCTCGTTCTTCACCGGCTTCCTGTCGGCCGTCTTCCAGCTGCGGGCCTTCCAGCCGTGGATCCACTTGGTGATGCCGTCCTGCACGTACTTGGAGTCGGTGTGCAGATCGACGTCGCAGGGCTTCTTCAGCGACTCCAGCGCCTGGATCGCGGCCATCATCTCCATGCGGTTGTTGGTGGTCGCGGGCTCGCCCCCCCAGATGTCCTTGCGGTGGCCGCCGGAGATCAGCACCGCCCCCCAGCCGCCGGGCCCCGGATTCCCCGAGCAGGCGCCGTCTGTATAGATCACCACCTTTGGCGTCACGATGGCTTGCCCGCCGAAGCGTTGGCGGAGGCGGGCGCCCCGAAGAGCACCAGGTCTGGCGAGGAGCGGTGCACCGCCAGCTTGCGCTCGTACTCCAGCGGGTCCTTGGGCCTGACCAGCGCGCCAGCCGGCGTCGCGCCCCAGTCGTGCAGCCGGGTGAGGAAGAACCGCATCGCCGCCCCGTGCGCCAGGACCGGCAGAGCCGCCCGCTCGGCGTCGCTCAACGGCCGCAGCGCCTCGTAGCCCGCCACCAGCGCGCGGGCCGAGGTGATGTTGAAGCTGCCGTCCGCCTCGAAGCACCAGGCGTTCAGCGCCACGGCGATGTCGTAGGCCAGCGCGTCGCAGCAGGCGAAGTAGAAGTCGATGGTCCCGGCGAAGCGGCCCGCCTGGAAGAACACGTTGTCGGGGAAGTAGTCGGCGTGGATCACCCCTGTGGGCAGTCCCTGCGGCCAGCCCGCCGCCAACACGGCCAGATCGGCGTCGATCTGGGCGGCCAGGCCGGGCTTCAGCCCCTCGGCGTCGGCTTTCAGGCTCGCGAACATCGGGCTCCAGGCGGCCTGGCCCAGGTTGTTGGCGCGGGTCAGCGTGAATCCCTCCGCGGCCAGGTGCAGGGCGGCCAGGCCCCGGCCCGCCTCGCGGCAGTGGGCGGCGGTCGGCCGGCGGACCGAGAGGCCCGACAGGAACGCCACGATGGCGCAGGGCTTGCCGCGCACCCGCTTGAGCAGTTCCCCGTCGCGGGCCGGGATCGGCGGGGCGCTGGGATAGCCATGCGCCGCCAGCCAGCCCATAAGACCCAGGAAGAACGGCAGGTCGGCCTCGCTGACCCGCTTCTCGTAGATGGTCAGGAAGAAGCGCCCGGCCTCGGTCTCCAGCAGGAAGTTGGAGTTCTCCACTCCCTCCGCCACGCCCTTCAGGCTCAGCGGCGCGCCCAGGTCGAAGTCGGCCAGCAGGGTGGCCAGCTCCTCGTCGGTGATGTCGGTATAGACCGCCATGCCGCCCGCATGGGGTAGGTCGCGGAGGCGGTCAAGCCTGCGTCAGCACCCGCGGCAGCTTGAAGCTCACCATCTCGCGCACGGCGTCGATCTCCTCGACGCTGACCAGGAAGGTCTCCGCCAGCCGTTCGATGACGCCCTGGACCAGCACCTCCGGCGCCGAGGCCCCGGCGGTGACGCCCACAGTGGCGGCGCCGGCCAGCCAGGCCAGGTCCAGGCCCTGCGCGTCGTCGATCAGATAAGCCCTGGCGCCGGCCCGGCGGCCCACCTCGGCCAGCCGCACGGAGTTCGACGAGTTGGCGCTGCCCAGCACCAGCAGCACGTCGGACCGCGCCGCCACGGTCTTCACCGCTTCCTGGCGGTTGGTGGTGGCGTAGCAGATGTCATCCTTGTACGGCGCGGCGATGGCCGGGAACCGGGCCCGCAGGGCGTCCACGATATCCGCGGTATCATCCACCGACAGCGTAGTCTGGGTGATGAAGGCCACATTGGCGGGGTCGCGGGGCTGGAAGGCCTTGGCGTCCGCCACGGTCTCGATCAACGCCACGGCGCCGGCTGGCAGCTGGCCCATGGTGCCCACCACCTCCGGGTGGCCGGCGTGGCCGATCAGCAGGATCTCGCGGCCCGCGTCATGGTGCCGCTGGGCCTCCACATGCACCTTGGAGACCAGCGGGCAGGTGGCGTCCAGGTAGAGCATCCGGCGCGCCTGAGCCTCGGCGGGCACCGCCTTGGGCACACCGTGGGCGGAGAACACCACCGGGCGGTCCGCCGGGCACTCGTCCAGCTCCTCGACGAACACCGCCCCCAGGCGCTTCAGGCGATCCACCACGTGGCGGTTGTGGACGATCTCGTGGCGCACATAAACCGGCGCGCCGTACTTCTCGATGGCCCGCTCGACGATCTGGATGGCCCGGTCGACGCCGGCGCAGAAGCCCCTGGGCGTGGCCAGCAGCACGGTGATCGGCGGACGTGGGGCGGTGTCGGTCATCGCCTGCAAGGTAGGGCGTGCAGGGCCCCGCCGCCAGCCGCGTTGCAGCCGCATTCGTGAGGCTGTAGTTAGGCCCCGATCCGCGAGGCCCCTCGCGCCCCTTCTGTTGGACGCCCGTCATGCGCCGCCTTTCCCTCGTCGTCTGCGCCGTGATCGCAGCCGCCACCGCCGTTCCCTTCGCCGCCCAGGCCCAGGTTCAGGGCCGCCCCGGCCGCGGCCAGCAGGACAACGAGCGCCAGCAGCAGGAAGACTCCGCCAAGAAGCGCAAGCGCGACGAGGAGTGGGGCAACAACCGCGCGCCCCTCCAGGCCCTGCGCAACGCTGGCCCCTGCCCGTTCGTGAAGACCCTCTACGACGCCGGCCGCTATGTGGAGTTTAAGGACAACCGCGAGGCCTCGGCCAACGCCGGCTTCTCGGGCGAGATCCAGGGCATCTCCGCGGGCTGCCAGTACAAGGACGATCAGCCCATCAAGGTGGCGATGGAAATCCTGTTCGAGATGGGCAAGGGCCCGCAGGCCGCCGGGACTTCCAAGACCTATCGCTACTGGGTGGCGGTCACCGACCGCAACCGCGCGATCATCGCCAAGCAGAGCTTCGACCTGCCGGTCACCTTCCCGGCCGGCCAGGACCGCGTCTACGTCACCGAGAACATCGCCGAGATCCTCATCCCCCGCGCCGGCCTGACCACGTCGGGGTCCAACTTCGAGGTGCTGATCGGCTTCGAGGTGACGCCGCAGATGGCCGCGTTCAACCGCGACGGCAAGCGGTTCCGCCTCAACGTCGGGACTGCGACGGCCGCCGCCGGGACCGCCTCCGCCCCGCGATGAGTGACCTGAAACGGGGCTTAAGCGAAGCGGTCGAGGCCGCCTTCGCCGCCGCAAGTCTGCCGGCCGAACTGGGCCGGGTCACCGCCTCCGACCGGCCCGACCTCGCCGACTTCCAGTCGAACGGCGCCCTGGCCGCCGCCAAGCGGCTGGGCAAAAACCCCCGCGAGCTGGCCGCCGCCGTGGCCAGGCGCCTGGCGGACGATCCTCGCCTGGAATCCGTGGAGATCGCCGGGCCGGGCTTCATCAACCTGAAGGTGGCGGCCACAGCCCTGTCGGCCCGCGCCGACCAGATCGCCGCTGATCCGCGGGCCGGGGGCACGCTCGCCGATCCTCCGCGCCGCGTCCTGGTGGACTACGGCGGCCCTAACGTGGCCAAACCCATGCACGTGGGCCACCTGCGCTCCTCGATCAGGGGCGAGGCCATCAAGCGGCTCTACCGGTTCCGGGGCGACACCGTGGTGGGCGACGCCCACTTTGGCGACTGGGGCTACCAGATGGGCTTGCTGATCGGCGCGGTGACCGACGAGGACCCCGCCATCGCCGCCGTGGTCCAGGCGCTGAACGCCCAGGACCCGCTGCCTGCCGACTGGGTGGACCTGGAGCCGCCGGCCTTCCGGAAAATCACGCTGGCCGACCTCGACCGGCTCTATCCGGAGGCCGCCGCCAAGGGGAAGGCCGACCCGGACTACCGCGACCGGGCCCGCAAGCTCACCGCCGAGCTGCAGGCCAAGCGGCCGGGCCACTACCTCCTGTGGCGCCACTTCGCCAGGGTCACACAGGTGGCGCTTGAGCGGGACTTCCATGCGCTTGGCGTCGACTTCGACCTTTGGAAGGGTGAGAGCGACGTCGACCCGCTGATCGAGCCCATGGTGGCCGAGCTGGACGCCAAGGGCCTGCTGGTGGACGATCAGGGCGCGCGGATCATCCGCGTGGCCCGGCAGGGCGACAGGCGGGAGCTGCCGCCGCTGCTGGTGG
Organism: Phenylobacterium sp.; assembly: GCF_046590535.1. Lineage (GTDB taxonomy): Bacteria > Pseudomonadota > Alphaproteobacteria > Caulobacterales > Caulobacteraceae > Phenylobacterium. The sequence continues at coordinate 5,151 of NZ_JBKJTG010000168.1, forward strand.
TCTCCTCCGAAGGCTCGGCCATGTACGGCACCACGGACCTGGCCACCGTCCTAGACCGGAAGCAGAGCTTCGCGCCGGACCTAGTGATCTATTGCGTCGATCAGCGTCAGGCCGACCACTTCGAGATCGTGTTCCGCGCCGCCTGTCTGGCCGGCTACGCCGCCGAGGGCCAGCTGGAGCACGTCGGCTTCGGCACCATGAACGGCCAGGATGGCAAGCCCTTCAAGACCCGCGAAGGCGGCGTCCTCAAGCTCGCCGACCTGATCGGGATGGCCCGCGACAAGGCCCGAGAGCGGCTGCACGAAGCCGGCCTCGGCGAGGACCTGCCGCCCGACGAGTTCGAGGACATCGCCGGCAAGGTCGCCGTGGCGGCCCTGAAGTTCGCCGACCTGCAGAACTTCCGCGGCACCTCCTACGT
>NZ_JBKJTG010000198.1:0-7581 GCF_046590535.1 Phenylobacterium sp.
CCCGGCATGCCGGTCTTTCCATTCGCTGCGTAGTCGATCCAGAAGAAGCGAACTTTGACCTCCGTCATCAAAGCCGCGTAGAGTTCGACTACTTCCTGGATGCGTTCTTGCCTCGCCACCGCCCCTCCGGCTTTCAAATTTCACCGCCCCGAGAAGTTCCCCGCCCGTCTTTCGGCTACGGAGCGCACGCCTTCCTGGAAGTCGTCGGTGGCGCGCAGGATGGTCTGCTGCTCATGCTCGTGGATGGTCTGGGCGCGGACGTCCTGGGCCAGTTGGCCGCGCAGGGTCTTGCGGGTGGAGATCACCGCCAGGGGCGCGTTCTCGGCGATCTCGCGGGCCAGCGTCAGGGCCGCGGCGCGCAGGTTCTCGGCCGGGACCACCTCATCCACCAGGCCCCAGGCCAGGCCGTCCTCGGCCTTCACGCGCCGGCCGGTGAGGAACATCAGGTTGGCCCGCTGTCCGCCCACCAGGCGCGGCAAGGTGTGGGTCAGGCCGAAACCCGGGTGGAAGCCCAGCTTGACGAAGTTGGCGCTGAACCGGGCCTCCGGAGCGGCGACCCGGAAGTCGGCCACCAGCGCGAGGCCCAGGCCCGCGCCGATCGCCGCGCCCTGCACCGCCGCAACGATCGGCGTCTCGATGGAGAACAGCCGCACCGCCTGCTCGTAGAGCGCGGTGATCCCGCCCATGCCCGAGGCCACGCTGTCGTCGGGCGAGGCGAAGTCGGCGCCGGCGCAGAAGCTCTTGCCCGCCGCCTGCAGCACCGCCGCGCGGCCGCCGTGGGCGCCGTCCACCGCCTCCAGCGCGTCGGCAAGGTCGCGCATCAGGGCGACGGAGACGAAGTTGTGTGGCGGCTTGTCGATGGTCACCACCGCCACATGGCCGTCCATGGCCACGCTGACGTGCTCGCCGTAGGTCGGTTTCATCACTTCGTCCCCAGAAGGTTGCGGGCCACTACCCATTTGTGGACCTCGGTGGGCCCATCGTAGATGCGCATGGTCCTGAGCTTGGCGGCCATCAGCTGCAACGGCAGTTCCTTGGTCATCCCCATGGCGCCGAATGTCTGCATCGCCCGGTCGACCACCTCCCACGCCATCTCGGTGGCGTAGGCCTTGATCATCGAGATCTCCTGGCGCACGTCGCGCTTCTGGTCGAGCTTCCAGGCGCAGTCATAGGTCATCAGCCGGGCGGCATGGATGCGGGTGGCGGCGTCGGCCACCCACCACTGGATGGCCTGGCGCTCGGACAGCGGCAGGCCGAAGGTCTTCCGCTGCGGGGCGTACTCGCAGATCATGTCCAGCGCCCGCTGCGCCATGCCGATGGACCAGGACGCCATCTCGATCCGGCGCGTGCCCAGCCGTAGCTGCATGGGCGCGAAGCCCGAGCCCTCCTGGCCCAGCAGCTTCCAGCCCTCCACCCGGCAGTCCTCCAGGGCCACCTCATAGGTCGCCGCCCCGCCGATCATCGGGATTTTGCGCAGCACGTTGAAGCCGGGCGTGCCCTTGTCCACCAGGAAGGCGGAGATGCCGCCCCGGGACCGCTTCTCCTTGTCGGTGACGGCCATGACGATGGTGAAGTCGGCCTCCGCCGCGCGGCTGATCCAGATTTTGCGGCCGTTGAGGATCCAGTCCTCGCCCTCCCGCTCGGCCCGGGTGATCATCCCCGCCGGATCGGCCCCCGCGCCCGGCTCGGAGATGCCGATGGCCGAGATCGTCTCGCCACGCACATAGGGCTCCAGATAGGCCCGGCGCTGCGGCTCGTTCACCGTGGCCATGAGCATCCGCAGGTTCGGGCTGTCCGGCGGCAGGGTGTAGGGGGTGACAGTGCGGCCCAGCTCCTCGTTGACGCCCACCATGGCCACGGCCGGCAGGTCCGACCCGCCGATGTCCTCCGGCGCATCCAGGCCCCACAGGCCCAGGGAGCGCGACACCTCGTCCAGCCGCTTGTGCTCGGCCGCGCCGACGCCCAGGCCTTCGCCCGCCGCCTCGCGGGCCAGGACGCCGGCCTCAAGCGGCATCAGCTCGTCGCGGACGAACCGGGTGACGAGGTCCTTGAGCATCCGGTGCTCTTCGGCGAGTTCGAAATCCACTGGCCCTCCGGCGTCTGGCTATGCAGAAGGATCATAGCGACCTGGGCGACAGTGAGGAGTGGGGACGTGGCGGAAAGCAAGCAGCTGGCGGAACGGGCGACGGGACCGCTGGCCGGAATCCGCATCCTCGACCTGACCAGCGTGGTCAACGGCGCCTACGCCACGCAGATCCTCGCCGACCAGGGCGCCGACGTGATCAAGCTGGAGGACCCGGGCTCTGGCCGTGGCGCTGGCGGCGACATCATGCGCTGGGCCGGCCACGTGCCGGAGGGGACGCCCCGGGACCTGGGCCCGATCTTCCTGACCATCAACCGCAACAAGCGCTCCATCGTCCTGGACCTGAAGGAGCCCAGCGCCCAGCGCGCCATCCGCCGGTTGATCAAGAGCTGCGACGTGTTCGCCGCTTCAGTCCGCTACGAGGGGCTGAAGCGCCTGGGCCTAGCCTATGAGGACGTGGCCGCCATCAAGCCGGACATCGTCTACGTGCATGCCGCCGGCTACGGCTCCGACGGCCCCTATGCCGGCGAGCCCGCCTATGACGACCTGATCCAGTCGGCCTCGGGCCTGGCCGACGTCCTGCCGCGCACGGACGGAAACCCCACCCCGCGCATCCTGCCGACCCTGGTGGCCGACAAGGTCTCGGGGCTGTTCATGGCCCAGGCGATGACCGCGGCCCTGCTGCATCGCGCCCGCACCGGGGAGGGGCAGTTCGTCGAGGTGCCGATGCTGGAATGCGTCACCAGCTTTCTCCTGGTCGAGCACCTTTACGACCACACCTTCGAGCCGCCGCTAGGGCAGTGGGGGTATCCCCGCGTGGTCAACCCGCACCGCAAACCCTATCCCACCAAGGACGGCCACATCGGTCTTCTTCCGTATACAGATAAACAGTGGGATCAGTTCTTCGAGGTCGCCGGCTGGGGCGAGAGCTTCGGCAAGGACCCGCGGTTCACCGACTACGCCACCCGCGCCAAGCACATCCACGAGCTCTACGCCCTGGTGGAAACGGTGACCGGCACGAAGACCACACAGGAGTGGCTGGACCTCCTGAAGCCCCTGTCGATCCCGGTGGTGAAGACCAACCGGCTGGACGACCTGGAAACCGACCCGCACCTGGCGGCCGTGGGCCTATTCGAGCAGTACGACCACCCCCACGCCGGCGCCTACAAGCAGCTGCGCCCGCCGGTGCGATTCTCGAAATCACCCGCCAACATCCGCCGCCACCCGCCCCGCCTCGGCGAGCACACCGAGGAAGTGCTGGCCGAACTGAGCGGGGGCGAAGACGCCTGAACTATCGGGTCGCGCGACCGCTCACCTTCACCCGCGCCACCCACTTGGTCTGGCTGGACTACGAGCGGCCGGTGATCATGGGCCGCGTGCTCCTCCGCCCCTTCGTCCGTGCGATCACACGAGAGGAGCTGTGGCCCGGCACGGGAAACGGGAGGAGTTCCGTCGCTGGCTCGCCAAGGACCATCCCATCCGCTGGGCCTGGGACACCTTCGCCAGGCGCCGCGCGGAGTACGAGGCGCTGTTCGCCGATCCCGCGCTGGGCCACCTCGTGCGTCACCGCCTGCGCCATCCGCAGCAGGCTGCTGCGTTGATCGAGCACCTCTGCCGAGAGGGCTCTGGCGGGCATCACGCCGCTACGACGGCGTCGTCAATCGCGCGTCCCTGAGCGCCGAGCGGCGGACTTTTCCCGCGTCATCGCGCAGGGGCTCATCGACGAACTCGAAGCTGCGCGGCTGCTTGTAGCTCACCAGCCGGTCGGCCAGATGGGCCTTCAGGTCTTCCGGCGTGACCGTTCCCTTAGCCTGGACAATGGCGTGGATGCGGGCGCCCAGGTCGTCGTCCGGCAGGCCGATCACCGCCACCGACTGCACCGCCGGATGTTCCTCGAGAGCGGCTTCGATCTCCGCCGGATAAACGTTGGAGCCGCCCACCAGGATCATGTCGGTGCGCCGGTCGGCCAGATAAAGGTAGCCCTCCTTGTCGAACCAGCCGAGGTCGCCCAGGCTCTCCCAGCCGCCCGCCATCACCTTGGCGGTGGCCCCCACGTACCTGTAGGTGGGCGGTGCGCCCTCGGGACGGCGCATGTAGATCTCGCCCACCTCGCCGGGCGACAGGTCGGCGCCGTCGTCGCCTACCGCCTTCATCTCGCCCGCGGTCACCTTGCCCACCGAGCCGCGGTGGAGGAGCCATTCGGCGCCGGAGATGATGGTCACCGCCTGGGCCTCGGTGCCGGCGTAGAGCTCCATGACCACCTCGGGGCCCACCCAGTGGATGAAGGCCTCCTTCAGCCACGGCGGGCAGGGCGCCGCCAGATGCCAGAGTGTCTGCAGAGAGGTCAGGTCGTAGCGGCCGCGCACCTCGTCCGGCAGGCGCCAGATGCGGTTCATCATGGTCGGCACCAGATAGACCCAGGTGGCCCGGCGCTGCTCGATCTCGGCCAGGGTCGCCTCGGGATCGAACCTTGGCATCACCACCAGGTGGCAGCCCTGGGCCATGGCCGACATCATCATGCCGAAGCCGGCGTTGTGGTAGAGCGGCGCGGGCAGGACGGCGATGGAGGCGGCGTTCAGCCGCCAGCCGCCGACCTCGGGCGTGTCCTTCAGGGTCACGCCGGGCTGCCCGGCCAGGATCAGCTTTGGCCGGCCGGTGGACCCGCCGCTGGTGGGCGCCTTGGAGATCGGGGCCGTGGCGTCGGGCAGGTCACTGTCGTCCTCCGACGCCGCCGCCAGCTCGGCGATGCCCAGCAGTGGCCGGGCGATGGCGTGGCTGAACTCGGCGATCACGATCGGGGTCTGCGCCAGCTCCATGATGGCGTCGAGTTCGCCTTTCGGCAGGCGGAAGGACACCGGCTGCGGCGTCGCCCCCAGCTTCCAGATCGCATAGCAGGCCTCCACGAAGCCGACCCCGTTGGGCAGGCCCAGCGTCACCAGGTCGCCCTGCTTGACGCCGTGCGCCGCCAGACCGCGGGCGATGCGGTTGGTGCGCCGGTGCAGATCGCCATAGGTCAGGGTGACATCGCCGCAACTCAGCGCCGGAGCGTCGGGCCGGGTCAGGGCGTGCTGGCGCAGCTTGGCGCCCAGCGAGATCATCTCATCGGACATGGCGGTCTCCCCACTTTGCGGCGAGTTCGCCCCGCGCTTGTGCTGACACTCTTGTCGCCCGCCGCCCGCCGGGCAAGGTGTCAGATCACGGCTGACGCGGCGTCGGTGGTCGGGCTATGAGACCCGCACCATTTGAACAACCGGTCTTAGGGGCCTGCGGCGATGTCGGCGGAAGAACTGCTCACCCAGGATTTCGGAACCCTGGCCGACGTGATCCGCGAACAGGCCAAGGCGCTGGACGACAAGCCGGCGCTGATCGACGCCCGGCGCACGCTCACTTACGCCGGCCTCGACGCGACCATGGACCGGATCGCCGCGGCCCTGCAGCGCGACGGCATGGCGGTGGCCGAGGTGGCGGCGATCTGCGCCTCCAGCTCCGTGGAGTATGGTGCCACCTTCTTCGGCATACTGCGGGCCGGCGCCGTGGTGGCCCCCTTGGCGCCCTCTTCGACGCCGCAGAGCCTGGTGGGCCAGCTCAAGGACTGCGGCGCGAAGGTCTTCTTTCTCGACCATCCCGTGGCCCAGGCCATGGCCGGGGTCATGGATCAGGTGGCGGCGAAGCGGGTCGCCCTGGATGGGTCGGACGCAGGCATGGCCTTCGAGGACTGGCTGGCCCCCAAGGGCGCCAGACCCGCCCCAGTCACGGTGGATCCCGACCAGGGCTTCAACATCATCTATTCCTCCGGCACCACCGGGGCGCCCAAGGGCATCGTCCAGCCGCACCGCATGCGCTGGGGCCAGATCCGCCGCGGCGTCTATCCCCCGACCTCGGTGACGCTGATCTCCACGCCGCTCTATTCCAACACCACGCTGGTTTCCTACCTGCCCACCATCTCCAACGGCGGGACGGTGGTGCTGATGCCGAAGTTCGACGCCGAGCAGTTCCTCAAGCTCTCCGAACAGCACCGCGTCACCCACGCCATGCTGGTGCCCGTGCAGTACCGCCGGCTGATGGAGCGGCCGGACTTCGACAGCTACGACCTGTCCGCCTTCCAGATGAAGTTCTCCACCTCCGCGCCTTTCGCCGCTGCGCTCAAAGCTGACATCCTGAACCGCTGGCCGGGCGGCCTGATCGAGTACTACGGCATGACCGAAGGGGGCGGCTCCTGCGGGCTCTTGGCCCACGAGCATCCGGACAAGCTGCACACCGTTGGCCGCCCGCTGCCCGGCCACGACATGCGGCTGATCGACGAGGACGGCAAGGAAGTGCCCCAGGGCGAGATCGGCGAGGTTGTCGGCCGCTCCGGGGCGATGATGGTCGGCTACCACAACCAGCCGGGCAAGACCTCCGAGGCCGAGTGGTGGAGCCCCGACGGCCTGCGCTTCATCCGCACCGGTGATGTGGGCCGCTTCGACGCGGACGGCTTCCTCACCCTGATGGACCGCAAGAAGGACATGATCATTTCCGGCGGGTTCAACATCTATCCGTCCGACCTGGAGGCCGAACTCACCCGCCACGAGGCGGTGCTGGAGGCCGCAGTGGTCGGCGTGCCCTCCGACGCCTGGGGCGAGACCCCGGTGGCCTTCGTCGCCCTGAAACCCGGCGCCGGCGTCGGCGCGGACGAACTCAAGGCCTGGCTGAACGGCAAGGTCGGCAAGACCCAACGCCTGGCCGACCTGCAGCTCATCGACGCCCTGCCGCGCAGCCACATCGGCAAGGTGATGAAGCGCGAAATGCGCGACGCCTACAAAGGCCCCGCGACCATGGCTTGATTGACGCAGCGTCCGCCTCCCACGTGATGTCCACCAGGAGATGGCGACCATGCTGGACGGCAATCAGGCCAAGGCGTTCGAGGAGCGGCAGAAGGGCACCCTGCCGGGCGACCTGGGGATAGCGTGGGACGAGGTGGCCACCGGCCGCGCCCGCGGTCGCTTCACCGTCCTCCCCGGCCACATGGCGGCCAACGGCTTCCTGCACGCCGCCTCGGTGATCGCCCTGGTGGATAGCGCCTGCGGCTACGCCTGCATGGCCAGCCTGCCGGACGGCGCCAGCGGCTTCACCACCATCGAGCTGAAAGCCAACTACCTGGGCACCGCCAAGCTGGGCGAGGCCGTCGCCTGCGAGGCCCGGCTGCTGCACGGCGGCCGCATGACCCAGGTCTGGGACGCCGAGGCGACCAATGAGACCACCGGCAAGGTGATGGCGGTGTTTCGCTGTACGCAAATGGTCCTCTACCCCCGCTGAACCGGCGCTTGCGCCGGAGGGGTCCGATGAGTAGGTTCCGCGCCTCGCTCAGCGGGCCCCTTCGTGGAGCCCCCAAAGGCCCTTCAGGAGAGGTGGCTGAGTGGTCGAAAGCACCGCACTCGAAATGCGGCGTGGGCGCAAGCCTACCGTGGGTTCGAATCCCACCCTCTCCGCCATCACCCTTTCGTGCCCAGCGGGCGCGG
>NZ_JBKJTG010000239.1:0-26113 GCF_046590535.1 Phenylobacterium sp.
TTCTTCTTGGTCCAGGACATTTCGGAGACGTGCACCAGGCCCTCGACACCGGCTTCCAGCTCCACGAAGGCGCCGTAGTCGGTGATGTTGGTGATGCGGCCGGTGAACTTCGCGCCCACCGGATACTTGGCTTCCACGCCGTCCCAAGGGTCGGACTGGAGCTGCTTCATGCCGAGCGAGATGCGCTGGGTATCGGGGTTGATCTTGACGATCTGCACCTTGACCGTGTCGCCCACCGCCAGCACCTGGCTCGGATGGTTGACGCGCTTCCAGCTCATGTCGGTGACATGCAGCAGGCCGTCGATACCGCCCAGGTCCACGAACGCGCCGTAGTCGGTGATGTTCTTGACCACGCCTTCGCGGACTTCGCCTTCCTGCAGCTGGGCGACCAGCTCGGTGCGCTGTTCGGCGCGGGCTTCTTCCAGGATGGCGCGGCGCGAGACCACGATGTTGCCGCGCGGGCGATCCATCTTGAGGATCGCGAACGGCTGCTCGCGGCCCATCAGGGGACCGACGTCGCGGACCGGACGGATATCCACCTGACTGCCAGGCAGGAAGGCCGAGGCGCCGCCGAGGTCGACGGTGAAGCCGCCCTTCACGCGGCCGACGATGGAGCCCATGACCGGCTCGTTGCGCTCATAGACGGCTTCCAGGCGCGTCCAGGCTTCCTCGCGGCGGGCCTTGTCGCGGCTGATGACCGCCTCGCCCATGGCGTTCTCGACGCGCTCCAGGAACACCTCGACGTCGTCGCCGACCACCAGGGTTACCTTGCCTTCTTCGTCCGCGAATTCCTTCATCAGGACGCGGCCTTCGGTCTTCAGGCCCACGTCGATGATGGCGAAGTCCTTCTCGATCGCCACGACCTTGCCGTGAACAACCTGGCCTTCCATGAAATCGCGTCCGCCAAGGGACTCGTCGAGCAGTGCGGAGAAATCTTCGCGGGTGGGGTTCAGGCTCATGTCGTCAGCCATGTGGGTCTTTCGTCTTCAAATGACGCGAGGCCCGCGCGCTCGATTGAGCGTCGGACGGTTCCCCGGCGTCGGGTTAAGGGTTGCAACCGAAAACGTGAGGGGTGAGCCCCACGCGGTGAAGTCTGCCCGCAGCCGTCCGAGGATGAGGCGCGGTGGGATTGCTCCGTCAGGAAGGCCGGTTGTGGCCTTCCCAGCGTGCGCGCGCCGCCTCGACGATGCGGCGGGCCGCATCGGCGGCCTGCTCTATAGTCATTTCGGAAGTGTCCAGCAAGACAGCGTCAGGGGCGGGACGCATGGGGGCGGCGTCGCGGCCGCCGTCGCGAGCGTCCCGTCTATGGATGTCTTCCAGCACCTCCGCCAGCGCCATCGTCTCCCCCTGGGCGGTAAGCTGCTTCCAGCGCCGCTCGGCGCGCCGCTCGGCCGAGGCGGTGACATAGAGCTTGGCCAGGGCGTCCGGGGCGATCACCGTGCCGATGTCGCGGCCGTCCAGCACGGCGCCGCCCGGCTGACCGGCGAAGGCCTGCTGGAACGCCAGCAGCGCGTCCCGGACCCCGGCATGCACCGCCACGCGGCTGGCCGCCTCACCGGCCGCCCGGGTGCGGAACCCGGGATCGTCCAGCAGATCGGCGGTGAGCATCCTGGCCCGGGCGGCGGCGGCGGGCGTGTCGTCGAGGTCCTCTCCCGCCCGTTGCATGAGCACCCCGACGGCCCGGTAGAGACGGCCGGTGTCCAGCACCGGCAGGTCGAACGCCTTGCCGAGACCCGTGGCGATGGTGCCCTTGCCCGAGGCCGCGGGGCCATCGACGGCGATGACGAAGCTCCCGCTCACGCCGCCGCCGGCTGGTCGTGGGCGATCTCGGCGCCCAGGCCGCGCATCAGTTCGACGAAGCCCGGGAAACTGGTGGCGATCATGCCGGGCTGGTCCACGCACACCGGCGCCTCGGCGGCCAGGCCCATGACCAGGTGGGCCATGGCGATGCGGTGGTCCCCGTGCGTCGTCACCCGCGCGCCGCCGGCCACGGGATGATTGCCCCGCTGGCCGCCGATCACGGTGAGCGCATCGGCCTCCTCCTCGACGCCGACCCCGCAGGCGGCCAGGCCGTGGGCCATCAGGGCGATGCGGTCGCTCTCCTTCACCCGCATCTCGCCGATCCCCAGCATCCGGGTGGGGCCCTCGGCGAAGGCCGCCGCCACCGCCAGGATCGGATACTCGTCGATCATCGCCGGCGCACGCTCGGGCGGGACCTCCACGCCGGTGAGCTGGGAATAGCGCGCGGTGACGTCGGCCACCGTCTCCCCGCCCTCGTCGCGGACATTGGTGACGGCCAGGTCCGCGCCCATCTCGCCCAGGGTGTCCAGGAGGCCGATGCGGAGGGGGTTGAGCAGCATGCCCTTCACCGTCACCTCCGACCCCGGGGTGATCAGGGCGGCCACCAGCGGGAAGGCCGCCGACGACGGGTCGCCGGGTACGCGGATGGCGCAACCCGCCAGGGTCTGCCCGCCGGCCAGCACGATGCGCCGGTCCGTCCCCGCTTCGCTGACCTCGACCACGGCGCCAAAGGCCCGCAGCATACGCTCGGTGTGGTCGCGGGTGGCTTCCGGCTCGATCACCTCGCAACCGCCCTCGGCCTGCAGGCCCGCCAGCAGCACCGCCGACTTCACCTGGGCCGACGGCTCCGGCAGGCGGTAGGCGATGTGTTTCAGGCCGCCGCCCCTCAGCGTCAGGGGCAGGCGCCCGCCATCGCGGCAGATCCAGGTCGCGCCCATCTGGCCCAGCGGCTTCAGCACCCGGTTCATCGGCCGGCCGCGCAGTGAGGCGTCGCCGGTAAAGCTGGCGGTGAGCGCAAAACCCGCCGCCGCGCCCATGATCAGCCGCACCCCGGTGCCGGCGTTGCCGCAGTCGATGATGTCGGCAGGTTCAGCCAAACCGCCCCGTCCCTCGACCCGCCAGCGGCCTTCGCCCAGCCGTTCGACGCCGGCGCCGAAGGCGCCCATGGCGGCGGCTGTGCGGCGCACGTCGTCGCCCTCGAGCAGGCCCTCGATGTCGGTCACGCCGTGGGCCAGCGCGCCCAGGATGAGCGCGCGGTGCGAGATCGATTTGTCCCCGGGCGCGCGCACGACGCCCGTCAGCGGGCCCGCGCGCCTGGCGGTCAGTCCAGCCGCCGTCATTGCCGAAAACGCGCCTCCGCGGGCTGCAGGAATTCACGAGGGGGTTTGCTTTTGACAGCCGCTCCCGTGCGTGGCAAGGGAGCCGGCTTCCGAGAAACCGAACTCCAAAGAGGGTCTGCGCCTTTGGCCAATCCTGAGCTGGGCACCAAACAGGTCTGCCCGAACTGCCAAGCGAAGTTCTACGATCTGAGCAAGCGTCCGGCGCACTGTCCCAAGTGCGCCACCGAGTTCGATCCGGATGAGGCTGTCCGCAACCGCCGCGTCCGCGCCCGGGCGGCAGCGCCTGAGCCCGAGGCCGACGACGAGCGCGAAGACCAGGTCAAGGCGCGCGCCGAGGGCGACGAGGACGAGGAAGAAGACGAGGTCGTCACGCCGGAGCTGGACGAGGTCGTCGATGACCCGCCGCTGGCCGCCGACGACGACGAGGATACCGCCGAGCCGGGCGTCAGCCCGGCGGCCGACGAGCTGGGCGAGTTCAGCGACGACGAAGAAGTCGAGGACGACGCCGACGTGCCCTTCCTGGAAGAAGAAGAAGAAGAAGAGGACGAGTTCGACGACTCCGAGATCGAGGGCCTGCCGGAAGAGGGCGAGGACGAACGCTAGGGTCCTTCGCGAAAAAAGCCCGCGCGGCGGGCTTGATCGGGGAGACCTCATTCAATAGGTTCCGCGCCTTCCCGGAACGCCCGCAAGGGTTTCTGGGAAGACCCGAGACCTCGGGGCTATAGCTCAGTTGGTAGAGCGCTTGAATGGCATTCAAGAGGTCAGCGGTTCGACTCCGCTTAGCTCCACCATCCCTTCCCCGGCCCTCGTAGGGTCGGGGAAAGGGCCACCTTCCAAAGGCTCATAACGACCTGACGCCGCACCCGTCATGGGGTGGCGGCATGTCCACGCTGTCCGCCGGCATGGCTTTCAGAACACCCCGACCATGACCACCACCAGTCTCAATGTGGCCGGGTTCCAGCTGAAGCGCGGACCCAGGGCGGCCTCCAGACGGGCTGCAAGGCTAGATCAAGGGGAGAACGGCGCCAACAGGCCGCGCCTGATGTTGTGGTCCGCTTCCGCGTCGCGGTAGTCAGTCGAGATGACATCGAGCTTACGCCAACGGCCCGCCTCTGTGCTTCGCGCTTTCCTGCACAGCGGGGCGGCGGGAGGTCTGATCTTGATGGGCGCCGCGGCTCTCGCGTTGGTCGTGGCGAACTCGCCGCTCGCGGAAGCCTATTTCTCCACCCTTCGCACGCCCATTGCGGGCCTGGACGTGTTGCACTGGATCAACGATGGCCTGATGGCCTTGTTCTTCCTGCTCGTCGGGCTGGAGATAAAGCGCGAGGTCGTGGACGGCGAGCTCTCTACATGGCCCCGGCGCATCCTTCCGGGAGTCGCAGCGGCGGGCGGAATGCTGGTTCCCGCCCTGGTCTATCTCGCGTTCCAGGGCGGTCAGCCAGAAACCATGCGCGGTTGGGCGATCCCGGCGGCGACCGACATCGCGTTTGCGCTCGGCATCCTGTCATTGCTCGGCTCGCGGGTTCCCGTCTCGTTGAAGATCTTTCTGACCGCCCTGGCGATCATCGACGACCTCGGAGCCGTGCTGATCATTGCGTTCTTCTACACCGCTGACCTGGCGGCCTGGGCCTTGGCCGCAGCCAGCGTGGCGCTCGCCGCGCTGGTCGCCCTGAACCGGATGAAGGTTGCTGCGCTGGCCCCGTATCTCGTCGTGGGCGCGTTGCTGTGGTGGTTCACGCTCCAGTCCGGGGTTCACGCCACGCTGGCAGGGGTGGCGCTCGCCCTGACGATCCCGCTCCGGCGCTCTCCCAGCGCGCCCGACGACGCCCAGTCCCCCCTGCACAGGCTGGAGCACGCCCTTCAGCCGTGGGTGGCCTTCGCCGTTGTCCCGGTCTTCGGCTTCGCCAACGCCGGGATTTCGTTTGCCGGGCTCAGCCTGGGCGCGCTTCTGGCCCCCGTTCCGTTGGGGGTGGCCGCAGGTCTGTTTCTAGGCAAGCAGATCGGCGTTTTCGGCTCCGTTTGGCTTTTGGTCCGCACGGGGCTGGCTGAGCGTCCAGCTCGGGCGACCTGGGGGCAAGTGTACGGCGTGTCTCTGTTGTGCGGGATCGGCTTCACCATGAGCCTGTTCATCGGCCTGCTCGCGTTCGACAATCCCGAGCTGCAAGAGGCTACGAAGCTTGGCGTGCTGGCGGGCTCAATCCTCTCGGCCGGGCTGGGATGGGCCGTCCTGCGAACCACGCCGGGCAAGCGGGCGGCCGAGGTGGCGGCCCAGCGGCGCCGTTGAAAATCCCAGGCGCACTTCCCAGATAGAGCCTGTCCGGTCGAGCCGCGCCGCTACCGGGCGGCCCGGCCGGAGAGTCGCTTCTTTCGAGGACTCGTCCGATGAACAGGTCGATACTTTTCGACAGCCCCTTCCTGCTGGGGTTTGAACACACCCGAACCCTGATCGAGCGCGCCGCGAAGGCGGCCGCCGAGAGCTATCCGCCCTACAACGTCGAAGACCTCGGCGAAGGCGCCATCCGCATCACCCTGGCCGTGGCCGGCTTCACGCCGGACCAGTTGGCGGTGACCGTCGAGGACCGCCACCTGGTGGTGACCGGCAAGCGCGATGAAGCCGGGCAGCGCACCGAGGAGGCCTATCTGCACCGCGGCATCGCTGCGCGGGGGTTCCTGCGCAGTTTCGTGCTGGCGGACGGGATGGTGGTGGAGGCCGCGACCCTAGAGCATGGGCTGCTGCATATCGATCTGATCCGGCCGGAACCGGAAAAACGCGTGCAGTCGATCCCCATCCGGATCGCCGGCCAAGTGTTGCGGTAGTCGAAAATCCGGGGCGGCTGGAAAAACCCGGGCCCCATCACCTGGAAGGTCGGCTGAACCGGCGACCCTCCGACGCGTTGAGTTTCATGGAGGTGGTCTTGATGACACCTATTCTTTCGACCGAAGCCTTTGCCGCCCTGGGCGCGCCCAACCTCGTCTATGTCCGGCCTGTGAAGGCCGCCGACATTATCGCGAGTGTGCCCTCGTCGCAGGTGCAGGGCTTCGATCTCGATCCCGAGCAGACGCTCTACGCGGTGCACCGTGCCGATGGTGAGCGTCTGGCGGTGCTGAGCGACCGCGACAGCGCGGTGGCTGCGGCCCTGGCCCACGAGCTCGCGCCCGTGTCCGTGCACTAGCGCTCGCCATGGGAAGGTGAGGAAAGCCGGCCTGGGCCGGCTTTTTTCATGTCCGCGCGTCAGGCCGCCGAGGAGCGGGCGGTGGGGCCGATATCCTGGACCAGCAGGGCGTGGATGGCGTCGGCGGTTCGCGCCTTGCGCAGCTGCTCGCGCAGCTCCGCTTGGCGAAGCAGCCGCGACACCCGGGCCAGCGCCCGCAGATGCTCGGTGCCGGCTTCCTTGGGGGCGAACAGGGCAAAGATCAGGTCCACCGGCTGGTCGTCCACAGAGCCGAACTCCACCGGCTGCTCCAGGCGCACGAAGACGCCGCGCATCCGGGTGAGCCCCTCAAGCCGCGCGTGCGGAGCCGCGACCCCGTGGCCGACCCCGGTTGATCCGGCCAGTTCGCGCTCGGTCAGGGCGTCGAGGATCTCGCCGGCGTCGAGCCGAAGGTTGCGAGCCGCGATCTCGGCGATCACCGCAAGGGTCTGGCGCTTACTGGTCGCGCTGACGCGCAAGGAGATCGCGCCGCGATCTAGAAGTTCGCCGATGTTCATGGTCGCCTAAAACTATGTCAGTGACTTGGTACGGTCCGCTCCGTAGCGGATCTATGTGACGGTCCGCCGAGACTAGTGTGCTTCGCGGATACCGTCCGGCGCACGCCCCTCGCCGCCTTTGGTACGCTCTGGATCGATCCAGCCGATGTTCCCATCCGGCCGGCGATATACCACCGACAATCCACCATGCGCAGCATTCCTGAACACGATTGTTTGAGACTCGGTCAGGTCGAGTTCCATCACTGCCCGCGAAACGGTCATCGTCCGGATCGCCGTCTCCGTCTCAGCGATCACCATCGGCTCGGGGAAGCTCTGCGCCTCTTCCTCGATGGCCTCTTCCTCGTCCTCGTCCGTCGCCTGGATGACGAAGTAGGCGGCGGTTTCCGCCTGCCTGGCCAAGGCTTGGGGGTGGTGGTCCTTGAGCCGGTTCTTGTAGCGGCGGATGCGCTTCTGCATCTTCGACATCGCCGCATCGAAGGCCAAGTGGGCGTCGCCGCCAAGGCCGTGCGTCGTCAATTTCTGTCCGGTGGTCAAGGTGACGGCGCAGTCTACCTTGAAGGCGTGGCCCTCACGGCTGACCACCACATCGGCGCCGCCGCCGCGGTCAAAATACTTGCCGATGCTGGAGGAGATTTCGTCGGAGACTCGCGAACGCAGAGCCTCGCCGACATCGACGTGTTTTCCGGTGATATGGACTTGCATGACAAGATCAACGCGCCGCCCGGCGGATGGTGTCAAGCGGCGGCCAGCATCGTCAAAAGATGTTGTACAGCGCCGATGACAATGCCGGCGGCGAGCACCAGGACGCCCGCGCTGGTGGCGGCCAGGGCATAGCCCAGAAGCGCCAGCGCGCCGTCACGCTGCACAAGCGACAAGGCCAGGACGGTGACCGCCGTGGCGGGCAGCATGTTGCCCAGCGGGATCGGCAGGATCAGCACCAAGGCCAGCACCGTGCAGACCAGGCCGATCAGCCGCTGGCCCCAGGCGCCGAAGAGGATCGAGAACCGGGGCCTGGAGACCGCCTCCAGGCGCTGCAGCCACGGCAGCAGGCGATCGAGGCCCCTGCGCAGGTCGGCGGTGGCCAGGGTGCGCTCGCGGACTTTGGCCGGCAGCCAGGGAGCGCGCGAGCCCATCATCAGTTGCGGGGCCAGTAGCAGCAGCGGCAGGCCGAATATGGTGGTGCCGCCGGGCGGCAGCGGCAGCATGCAGGCCAGGCCGAACACCAGCAAAAGCGCGCCCAGGGCCCGTCCGCCAAACTGCTCGGTCAACTCAGCCAGCGAGACGCGCTCGTTGGCGCTCTCGCCGGCCTGGCGCAGGATCGCCGACAGCGGCATACGGCTTTCTGAGGAGTGGGGCATTCGCCGCCCATCTGGCCCCTAACCGGCCAAGCGCCAAGCGGATTTCACATCGCTGGCGTCAGACGGCTTCCTTTAGCATCCGGCGGCGCTCAACGGAGGACGGGATGCGCATGGCCTCGCGGTATTTCGCCACCGTGCGCCGGGCAATATCGACACCGGCTTCCTTGAGGATATCGACGATGGCGTCGTCGGATTGGACATCGGTCTCGCCGCGCTCGGCGTCGATGAGATGGCGGATCTTGTGGCGCACGCTTTCCGCCGAGTGCGCCTCGCCGCCCTCCGTGGCCTGGATCGCCGAGGTGAAGAAGAACTTCATCTCAAGCACCCCTCGGGGCGTGGCGATGTACTTGTTGGAGGTCACCCGGCTGACGGTGGATTCGTGCATCCCGATAGCGTCGGCGACGGTCTTGAGGTTCAGCGGCCGCAGGTGCTCCACCCCGAACGCCAGGAAGGCGTCCTGCTGGCGCACGATCTCGGAGGACACCTTCAGGATGGTGCGGGCCCGCTGGTCCAGGCTCTTCACCAGCCAGTTGGCCTGGGCCATGCAATCGGAGACGAAGGTTTTTTCCTGGTCGCTCCGGGCCACCGCGCTGACCCGAGCGTGGTAGCGCTGGTCGACCAGCAGCCTGGGCAGGGTGTCGGAGTTGAGCTCCACATGCCAAAGGCCGCCCAGGCCCTCGCGCACATACACATCCGGAACCACCACGTGGGACGGCTCCGCGCCGAACGCCGCGCCGGGACGCGGGGTCAAGCCGCGCAGCTCGGCGACCATGTCCTTGAGGTCCTCGTCGTCGACCCCACAGACGCGCTTCAAGGCGGCCATGTCGCGGCGGGCCAGCAGCGGCAGGTTGTCGAGCAGGGCCTCCATGGCCGGGTCGCAGCGGTCGCGTTCCTTCAGCTGCAGCATCAGGCACTCGCGGACATCGCGGGCGCAGACGCCCACCGGCTCGAAGCCCTGCAACACGGTCAGGACGCGAGCCAGGAAGGCGTCGTCGCAGCCCAGTCGCTCTGCGGTTTCGGCCAGGTCGCAGCGCAGGTAACCGCCTTCATCGACCGCATCGATCAGCAGGCTGGCCGCGGCGCATTCGGCCGGCGTCAGGCCCGCCACAACGAGCTGATCATGCAGGTGGTCGGCCAGGGTCTTGTGGCGGGTGAGCGCACTTTCCAGGGCGTCGGGATCGCCGTCGAAGCCGCCGCCGCGACCGGCCTTGGACCAGTCGATGGCGCCGCCGGCCTCGGCCGCCGGGGCGTCCGGCGTGTCGCCCGTGGCGCGCTCGCCCGGCGAGGACTCGTCATGGCTGACGTCCATGTCGGCGCTGGCCTCGACATCGGCGATGCGGTCGGTGGCGTTGTCGGAGATTTCCGCCTGGGGGGTCTCCGGATCGGGCTCGGCGTCGCGTTCATCGCGCTGCAAGAGCGGGTTGCGCTCCAGCTCATCCTCGACGAAGGCGTCGAGCTCAATGTTGGAGAGCTGCAGCAGCTTGATGGCCTGCTGCAGTTGCGGCGTGATGACCAATCCCTGGCCCTGCCGAAGCTCCAAACGCGCGCTGAGCGCCAAAACCGTCCCCCTGGCCTGTTTCTTGCTGGCCAGATTAGGGCGCCCATCCCCACCGATTGGTTAATCCGCCGGCCGAATTCTCCGGCTAGGCGAACACCAGCCCCGCCACCGCACCGCGGGCGCAGCTGCTCAGCTGATGTCGATGCGGCTCGGGACCTTGGGGAAGAAGAGCGTCTTCGCGCCGGGCGTGTTCGCCGGATTGTAGGTCACCACACCCTTGACCCGCGGCAGCGGCGCCCGCCGGCCATCAAGGAACTCGACCTCTCCGGACGCGACGTCGCGGAACGACACGGTCTGCAGCTTTGGCATGGCCGCCGCCAGGATGCCGGCCGCCTTGCGGGCCCCCGCGGCGGCTTGCGCCAGGGCGAGGTTGAGCTCGCGGGCCTCCATCGCGGCGGCCGGCGGGGCCACTGGCTCCACCATCATGCTGATCGAGATCTTCGTCTTCTCCTCGACGCCCACCTGCACCTTGCCCCGCTGGTACTGGGCCAGCGTGGGCAGGCGCTCCAGCCGACCGTCGGCCCGCAGCGGCAGCGCGGTGCGCTCGCCGCCATCCACCAGCCAGAGCGGCGCTGTCAGGGGCTTGCCGTCCTGGCGCATATAGTAGGCGACGGTAAAGCGGCTGCGCTCGGCCGGCGGCAGCTTCAGGTAGGCGTCCAGGAGGGGCAGCGCCTTCTTGACGTCCGCCAGCTTGTCCGCCGCGGCGGCCGGGCCGGCGGCCAGGGTCAGGGCGACGAGGGCGGCCAGGAAGCTTCGGCGGGACGCAGCGGTCATGGCTCCTCCGGTCGGGTCAGGTGAAGCTGTCGCCCAGGTAGACGCGGCGCACTTCCGGATCGTCGACGATCTCGTCCGGACGACCCTCGAACAGCACCTCGCCCGCATGGATGATCGAGGCGCGGTCGATGATGTCCAGGGTCTCGCGCACATTGTGGTCGGTGATCAGGATGCCGATGCCGCGCTGCTTCAGGTACGAGATCACCTCGCGGATGTCGGCGATGGCCAGCGGGTCGATGCCAGCGAAGGGCTCATCCAGCAGCATGAACGAGGGTTCCGACGCCAGGGCTCGGGCGATCTCCACGCGGCGCCGCTCACCCCCCGACAGGGAGATGGCCGGGGCGTTGCGCAGGTGCTCGATGTGCAGTTCTTCCAGGAGCTGGGTCACCGTGGCGCGGGCCTGGCGCGCGTCGCGCTGGCGCAGTTCCACCACGCTCATGACGTTCTCGCCCACGGTCATGCCGCGGAAGATCGAGGTCTCCTGCGGCAGGTAGCCCACACCCATGCGGGCGCGCTGGTACATTGGCTGGGCGGTAATGTTCTCGCCGTCAAGGTAGATCGCCCCGTAGTCGGCGGCGATCAAGCCGGTGATCATGTAGAAGCAGGTGGTCTTGCCCGCACCGTTGGGACCCAGCAGGCCCGCCACCTCGCCCCGGCCGAGCCGGAGCGAGACGCCCTTCACCACCGGCCGGCCGCGGAACGATTTGCCGATGTTGTCGACGATCAGGCCGTCAGCGGCCACGCCGGGCGGGACGGCGATAC
This sequence comes from Phenylobacterium sp., assembly GCF_046590535.1. Classification (GTDB taxonomy): domain Bacteria; phylum Pseudomonadota; class Alphaproteobacteria; order Caulobacterales; family Caulobacteraceae; genus Phenylobacterium. The sequence continues at coordinate 11,302 of NZ_JBKJTG010000239.1, forward strand.
GTTCCGGCTTCAAGAGATCACCGCGGCTGGCCCGTAGCGGGCTGGTTCGGATAGAAGACGCCGCGCACGCGGCCGGACGAATTGCGGCCCTTGGTGGCGCCCTGCATGGTCGCCACGCCGGTCTCGGTGTTGATCACCGCCCGCTCGCCGCGCATGACGTTGGTCGGGCCCTGGGCCACGACGACGTTGCCGGTCATGGTGATGGTGCTGGAGCCCACCTCATAGACGGCCGTGTCCGACCGGGTCCGCTGCTGGGGCGTGGCGTAGTAGACCGAGCCGGTGGCCTCCAGGCGGATCAGGTCGCCGCAGGTGGCCTGCCCCCCCGTGGCGCCGGGCGACTTCACCTTGAAATAGGTCTTCATGACATCGGAGCGCAGCCGCGCGGTGTCCTGCAGGGCTTCGGCCGACCCCGTCCAGACGGTGACGCAGGCGCTGTTGGTGCCCTCGAAATTGTCCGACGCGATGTCGATGGGCGCGTCGGAGTTCTGCGCGAGCTGCGCGAGAGCGGGCGCCGCGGCGAGGGCGGCGGTTAGGGCGGTGATCGTAAGAAGGCGCTTCATCTAGCCAGGCTCACTTCGTGTCGATGCGGGCGCGGACTCCGCCGCCCAGGACGATGCGATCGCCCTTCTCGGTTATGGAATAGGACTTCGCATTGATTTCTCCAATGCCGCCGAACCCCTGAATAGGGCCTGAACCGACCAATTCGCCGGTTTTGGTGTCGAACAGCGAGGCCGCGGTCTCGAAGGCCATCTCGGCGCCCGACAGGCGCACCCCGCCGGTGAGCTGCAGTTTGCGGTTGGCCTCGTGGTAGACGCCATGCACGCCGCTGACCCGCATCTGGTCGGGGCCGTTCTCGTCCAGCACCAGGGCCGGCTTGTCCAGCACCACCCGCTGATAGTCCTCCGGGTCGCGGGTGGCGGTGGCCGCGGTGAGCACGAAGGCCCGGCCGCGGTCGTCGCGCCCCACGAAGCGCGGGTTCACCAGGCGGATCGGCTCTTCCCTGTCGTCCACCAGCACCGGCGCCGCGCGGAAGGTGTTGTAGGCGACGCTGGCGATCAGGCCCGCGAAGATCAGCACGATCACGGCCGGCAGGGCCACCCGAAGCAGCCGGATGAAGCGCGAACGGGCCCGCCAGCGCTGGACGTCCGTCCGGCGGGGGCTGGCTGAGGGGATGGCGAGGTCTGGCGCCGACATGCCGGGCTCAGGCGTGGGCGAAGATATCGACGTCTTCCCAGCCGGCCACGTCCAGCAGGGCGCGATGCGGCAGGAACTCGAAACAGGCCCGCGCCAACCCGTCGCGGCCTTCGCGCGCCAGCATCTCGTCCAGGCGCGCGCGCAGGCTGTGCAGATGCAGGACGTCGGACGCGGCGTAGGCAACCTGCTCTTCCGACAGGGTCGCAGCGCCCCAGTCGGAGCTCTGCTGGGCCTTCGACAGGTCGATGCCCATCAGCTCGCGGGTGACGTCCTTCAGGCCGTGCCGGTCGGTATAGGTGCGGGCCAGCTTCGAGGCGATCTTGGTGCAATAGACGGGGGCGGTCACCACCCCCAGATGCAGCCAGAACATGGCGATATCGAAGCGGCCGAAGTGGAAGATCTTGGTCACCGCCGGGTCGGCCAGCAGGCGCTTGAGGTTGGGCGCGTCATAGGTGGCGCGGTCGAGCTGCACCAAGTGGGCGTCGCCCTGGCCGTCGGAGAGCTGCACGACGCACAGGGGGTCGCGGCCCAGCCGCAGGCCCATGGTCTCCGAATCGATGGCCACCGCCGTCGCGCCCGCGAGCACGCCGTTCGGCAGGTCTGCGTGATGTTGGAAGGTCGTCACGATGTCTGCACGCTGGCTCCGGCGGTCGATCCCTAGTCTCCACTATAGAGAGAGGGATGGCGCCCAGGGAAGGACTGCCGAAGCGCATCCACCGCGACGGGTGGTGCCCAGGAAAGGACTCGAACCTTCACGGCCGTTAAGCCACTGGCACCTGAAGCCAGCGCGTCTACCAATTCCGCCACCTGGGCCCGATCCGTCGGATCGCGCGAGGGCGCTTCCTTAGAGCCCTCCTCCGGCGCGGTCAACGGCCAGCGGAGCCTTGCGCCAAGTCGCATTGCGGGTGCGGGCCGCATCGTCTATCCGCTTGCCTCTCGCACCCCCTCCAGAGACCGGCGCGCCATGCAGAACCTCGTCACCGTCTTCGGCGGATCCGGCTTCGTCGGGACCGAGGCCGTGCGGCAGCTGGCCAAGGCAGGCTGGCGCGTCCGCGTGGCGGTCCGCAACCCCGGCCAGGGCTACGCCATGCGGCTGCATGGGGACGTGGGCCAGATCGACGTGGTGCAGGCCAGCATCCGCAATCCCGCCTCCGTGAGCCGGGCGCTGGAAGGCGCCACGGCGTCCCTGAACCTGGTGGGGGTGCTCTACGAGACCGGACGCCAAGGCTTCCAGGCGGTGCATGTCATGGGCGCCCGCAACGTGGCCGAGGCCGCGCAGGCCCACGGCGTCACCCGCGTGGTACAGATGTCGGCCCTGGGCGCCGATCCGGCCAGCACGTCCAAGTACGCCCGCACCAAGGCCGAGGGCGAGGCCGCGGTGCGCGAACTTCGCCCCGACGCCGTCCTGGTGCGCCCTTCCATCGTGTTTGGGGCCGGCGACGCCTTCTTCAACCGCTTCGCCGCCATGGCCTCGTTCAGCCCGGTGCTGCCGCTGATCGGCGGCGGCTCGGGGCGCTTCCAGCCGGTCTATGTTGGCGACGTGGGCCAGGCGCTGGCCCGGGTGGTCACCGACCCAGCGGTCGCCGGCCGGACCTATGAGCTTGGCGGCCCCGCCGACTTCAGCTTCCGCCGGCTGATGGAGATCATGCTGGCCGAGACCGGCCAACGGCGGTTCCTGGCGCCCATCCCGTTCCCGGTGGCGAGCCTGCTTGGGGCTGGCGGTGACCTGCTCTCCCGCCTGCTGCCCCCGCCGATCACGTCGGATCAGGTAGAGCTCCTGAAGACCGACAATGTCTGCTCCGGCGCCTATCCGGGCCTGGCGGAACTGGGCGTCACCCCCACGCACCTGGAATCCATCCTGCCGACCTATCTCTATCGCTACCGCAAGGGCGGCCAGTATGCCGACCAGGAAGACCGCGAGATAGCCGCCGGCCGCGTCTAGGCGAACTGCAACGCCGCCAGGCCGATCAGGCCGATGGCGATCCGCAGCCAGCCGAACGGCGCGAAGCCGCGGCGGGTGACGATGGCCAGCATCGCCTTGATCACCACGATGGCCACCAGGAAGGCGGTGACGAAGCCGATGGCGATCAGGCCGATGTTGCTCCCCACCAGCTGATCGCGGCTTTGCCAGGCGTCGAGGACGAAGGCCCCGGCCATGGTCGGGATGGCCAGGAAGAAGGTGAACTCCGCGGCGGCGCGTTTCTCCACCTTCATCAACATGGCGCCGACGATAGTGGCGCCCGACCGCGAGACGCCGGGAATCATCGACACCACCTGAAAGAGGCCGATGACCAGCGCGGTCTTGAGCGTCAGCCGCATGGGATCGTCCTGGGTCGGCGCGGGCGCCATGCGGTCGATCACCAAGAGCACGATCCCTCCCAGGATCAGCGAGATGCACTGGACGGTCGGACTGTCGAACAACACCGCCTTGATGAAGTCGTGCAGCAGCAGCCCCAGGATCACCGAGGGGGCGAAGGCGATGAGAATGGTCAGGGCGAACCGGCGGGCCTGCGGGTCGCTGGGCAGGTCGATCACCGCGCGCATGAGCTTGCGGAAGTAGAGCACCACCACCGCCATGATGGCGCCTAGCTGGATCATCACCGCGAAGGTGTCCCAGAAGCCGTTCGGCAGCCCCATGGCCTGTTTGGCCAGCAGCATCATCCCAGTAGACGAGACGGGGATGAACTCCGTCAGGCCTTCGATGACGCCCAGAATGATGGCGTAGATCCAGTCCGGCACGGCGGAGCTCTCCTTGGAGGCGACGTCTATCTCTAAATCGGACTAAGATTCGCGGCCAGCGCTGCAGCGCCCGCGCCGTCGAGACCCAGGAGACCGCCATGCGACGCCGATCTGTGATTGGCCTGGGACTGGCCGCCGCGGCGGCGCCGGCCAGGGCCGCGGGCGGCCCCCACTGGCGCACCCTGTTCGACGGCCGCACCTTGCGGGGCTGGACGCCCCGCGGCGACGCCAACTGGACGCTGGCTGACGGCGTTGTGCAGGCGGACAGGGGCGGCGGCTTCCTGGTCTCCGACGAGACCTTCGGCAACGTGCGGATCAGAGCCGAGTTCTGGGTCAGCGAGGACGCCAACAGCGGCATCTTCATCCGCTGCACCAACCCGCTGCGGGTGGAACCCACCAGCGCCTATGAGGTCAACATCTTCGACCGCCGCCCGGATCCGACCTATGGCACCGGCAGCATCGTCGGCCTGGCCAAGGTCTCGCCAATGCCCAAGGCCGGCGGGCGCTGGAACGTCATGGAGATCAACGCCAGGGGCGAGCGCTTCAGCGTCTGGCTGAACGGGGCGAACACCGTCGATGACGCCAGGGACGCCACCCACTCCCACGGGCGCATCGCCCTGCAGTACGGCCAGGGCGTGGTGAAATTCCGGAAGGTCCAGGTCGCCCGCGTCTAGGCGAACTCTGGCTCGGGCCCGACGTAGCGGGCGCGGGGGCGGATCAGGCTGTCGGACTGGCCCTGCTCGATGGCGTGCGCGATCCAGCCGGCGCAGCGGGCCACGGTGAAGAGGGCGAAGGGCGCGTCGGCGGGCAGCTTCAGCCCCTGGGAGATCGCCACCAGCGCGAAGTCCACGTTGGGCGCCAGGCCGGTGACGGCGCGCACCGCCTGCTGCAGGGCCGCGAGGTCGGCGGGCAGTGTCAGCCGATCCAGCAGCGCCGCGGCGCGCGGGTCGTCGTCGGGATAGAGGGGGTGGCCAAAGCCCGGCAGGGCGCGGTCCTCCACCAGGCGGTTGGCGATGGCCTGCCGCGGCCCCTGCTGGGTCGCCTCCGCCGCCAGGGTCTGCACTGCCTGGGTCGCGCCGCCGTGCCGGGGCCCAGACAGGGTGGCGATACCGGCCAGGGCGCAGGCCGACAGCGAGGCGCCTGTGGACGCCGCCACCCGGGCCGAAAAGGCCGAGGCGTTGAGCTCGTGGTCGGCCACCAGCACCAAGGTGCGGCGGATCAGGTCGGCCCCCGGCCCGCCCGGGCCCAACCCCCAGGCCATCGCCAGGCGGTTGTGGATCGCCCCGCCGCCGACCTCCCCGGCGATGGCGTCGGTGAGCACGTCCAGCAGAGTGGCCGCCTCCACCGCCAGGGCCAGGGCGGCGCGGCCCTTGGCCGGTGGATCGATCCCCGCCCGCTGGGCCAGAGCCAGGAAGGCGCGGCTGCGCATGTCGGGCGCATGCGGCGACGCAGGCCGCTCGGTGCGCTTCAACGCCGCGCCGTGGCCGCCGCGCAGCAGCCGCGCCACCGCCTCCAGGGTCTCGGTTTCAGCGAGCTTAATGGCGTCGCGGCCGCGGTAGAACAGCCGCCCGCCCGCCACCGTGGTGATCGACGACGCCAGCACCGGCTCGCCCCAGGCGATGGCGCCAGCGGCCACGTCGGAGACCTTGCGGCTGCGCGATTTGCGCTGGGTCAGGGCGGTGATGTCGGCCGCCCGGTAGAGGCTGCGGCGCGGATCGTGCGGATCGGGCCGCACCTGCACCCGCCCGCGGCTCACATAGGCGTAGAGGGTCTGCGGTCGCACCCCCAGGCGGGCGCGGGCGTCCTCGGCGGCAATCCAGTCGGCACTCGGCATATGTTGATCACATTGATCAAGATTGACGATTCGCACTGTGCCGGCAAATCTTCCAGCTCGCAAGTACTGGAGATCGCCATGTCCGATGGACTCGAAGACGTCGTCGCCGCCGACACCGTTCTCTCGGAGGTCGACGGAAGGGCCGGCCGGCTGATCATCCGCGGCCGCTCCCTGGACGAGCTGACCGGGCGCACCCGGTTCGAGGACGTGACGCATCTGCTGTTCGCAGGGTTCTACGAGGACCTCCCCGCCGACCTGCAGCCGGCGCTGGGCGCGGCGCGGCTTGAGGTGTTCGCCGAGGTGGCGGCGCTGGACACCGGCCTCCTGGACCGCACCCCCATCGAGGCCATGCGCGCGCTGACCGCCAGGCTGGCCGACGGCGACAACCTGGCGATCGCCCTTCGGCTGGTCGCTGCGCCAGCCGTCTTCACCGCCGCGGTGGTCCGCGCCCAGGCGGGCGAGGCGCCTCTGCGGCCGGACCCGGCGCTCACCCACGCCGCCGACATCCTGCGGATGCTGCGCGGTCAGACCGCCAGCCCAGCCGAGGTGGCCGCCCTTGACACCTATCTGGTCACCGTCAGCGACCACGGGCTGAACGCCTCGACCTTCGCCGCCCGCGTGGTGGCTTCAACCCGCGCGGGTCTGGGCTCGGCGGTGCTGGCCGGGATCAGCGCCCTGAAAGGGCCCCTGCACGGCGGCGCCCCTGGGCCGGTGATCGAGATGCTGGACGCGATCGGACGGCCGGAGAACGCCCGGGCCTGGATCGAGGGCGCCCTGGAACGCGGCGATCGGCTGATGGGCTTTGGCCACCGCATCTACCGGGTGCGCGACCCCCGCGCCGACGCCCTGAAAGGCGCGGTGCGCCGGCTCGACGCGCGCCAGGGCCGGCTGGAGTTCGCCGAGGCCGTCGAGGCCGCGGCCCTGGCCATCCTGCGGGAGAAGAAGCCCAACCGGCCGCTCGACACCAATGTCGAGTTCTACACCGCCCTCCTCCTGGAGGCCCTGGCCTTCCCGCCCTCCGCCTTCACCTGCGTCTTCGCCATGGGTCGCGTGGCCGGCTGGCTGGCCCATGCCCGCGAACAACTGGCGGGCGGGCGGCTGATCCGGCCGCAGTCGCGCTACGTCGGACCGTTGCCGCAACGGGCGGCGTAGAAGCTGAGAGTCGTTCGCGCTGGCCTCGGCGGAGCGCGGCGCTAGGTTCCGCGCCATGTCCGCCGCCCCGCGCCTTTCCGTCGCCGAGACCGCCGCCCTTACCCGGCGGGTGACCGTGCTTTCCGTGGCCACGGCGGCCATCCTGGTCAGCCTGAAGGCCGCCGCCTGGATGGCGTCCGGCTCCACGGCCATGCTGGCCTCCCTGGCCGATTCCGGCCTCGACCTGGTGGCCTCCCTGACCACCTTCTATGCCGTGCGCTACGCCGCCGCGCCGCCGGACGCTGAGCACCGCTTCGGCCACGGCAAGGCGGAGGCCTTCGCCAGCCTGGTGCAGGCCGGACTGGTGTTCGCCTCGGCCGCCCTGATCGCCCGCGAGGCGGTGGACGCCATCCTCGACCCCCAACCCCTCCGGGCCGGTGGCTGGGCGATGGCGGTGATGGGCGTCTCCATCCTGCTCACCATGGGGCTGATCGCCGCCCAGTCGCGGGTGCTGCGCCAGACCGCCTCCGTGGCGGTCAGCGGCGACCGGGCGCACTACGCCTCGGACCTCGCCTCCAACGTCGTGGCCCTGGTCGGCATCGGCGGGGCGGCCTGGCTCGGGCTGAGCGGCCTCGACGCCGCGGCGGCCATCGTCGTGGCGGCGCTGTTGCTCTGGGGCGCGGTCAGCGTTTTCCGCGAGGCCGCCGGCCAGCTCATGGACCACGAACTGCCCGACGCCATCCGCGAGGAGATCGTGCGGCTGACCACCGCCGACCGACGGCTCACCGACGTGCACCAGCTGCGCACCCGAGCAGCCGGGCCGAACCTGCACATCCAGATGCATGTGGACCTCGACCCGGACCTGACCCTGGCCTCCGCTCACGAGGTGATCGTGGCCGCGGAGAAGCGCATCCTGGCGGCCTTTCCCGCGGCCGACATCATCATCCACGCCGACCCGCGCGGACGCGCTGAGCCGCACGGCGGGGCCTTCGCCGAGGGCGGGTCCCAGACGCGGTAAACGCGCCCTTAAGAGGTGCGGCGTCACTTGGGCGCTGACTGATTCTCCGAGAGCTGCTCACCCCGACATGAGCGTCGAACGTACCCTGCATCACTTCCCGCTGGACCCCGCCTCCCGCCAGGTTCGCCTGGCCCTGGGCGAGAAGCGCCTGACCTTCTCCGAGGTGCAGGTCCGCTACTGGGAGCGGCCCCCCGAACTGACCAATCTCAACGCGTCGGGCCTGATTCCCGTACTGATCGAGACGCACGGCGAGGACGAACCGCTGGTGCTGTGCGAGGCGCGCGCGATCCTCGACCACCTGGAGGAGGTCAACCCCGAGCCCGCGCTCCTGGCTCGCGACGCCGCCGAACGGGCCGAGGCGCGCAGGCTGCTGCAGTGGTTCGACCGCAAGTTCGAGTTCGAGGCCGGCGGCTACATCCTGCACGAGAAGATGGAAAAGCGGCTGCTGGGGATGGGCGCGCCGGACCTGACCAATCTGCGCCAGGGCCGCGATGGCCTGCGCGAGCACCTGTTCTACGTCGACCGGCTGTTGCAGGCCCGCGAATGGCTGGCGGGAAAACGCCTGTCCCTGGCGGATTTCGCCGGCGCCGCACACCTGTCGGTGATCGACTATTTCGGCGACATGCCCTGGGCCGACTTCCCTGCGGTGAAGACCTGGTACATGAAGCTGAAATCCAGGCCCTGCTTCCGGCCGCTGCTGACGGACCGCTGGCCGGGGCTGACACCCGCGCCGCATTATGACGATCTCGACTTCTGACGACCGTGAAGACCTAATCCGGGCCGAAGCCAAGGCGCTGGGGTTCGACCTCTGCCGCTTCACCGACCTGGACGACGCCTGGCCCGCGGCCGGGCGGCTGGCCGAATTCGTCGCAGAAGGCCGGCACGGCGAGATGGGCTGGCTGGCCGACACCGCCGACCGCCGCGCCCACCCCCGCGCCATGTGGGGCGAGGCCCGCTCGGCCGTCGTTCTGGGGATCAACTATGGCCCCGCTCGCAACCCGCTGGAAATTCTCGAGCACCCGACCCTGGGGGCGATCAGCGCCTATGCCCAGGGCGACGACTACCACGACCTGGTCAAGCAACGGCTGAAGGCCCTGGCCCGCTGGCTGCAGGCCCGCTTTGGCGGCGAACTGAAGGTGTTCGTCGACACCGCACCGCTCCTGGAGAAGCCCCTGGCCGAACGGGCCGGCGTCGGCTGGCAGGGCCGTCACACCAACCTGGTTTCCCGCGAGTTCGGCTCCTGGCTGTTCCTGGGCTCGATCCTGACCACCTTGAATCTGGCGCCCGACGCCCCCGAGGCCATGCATTGCGGATCATGCCAGGCCTGCCTCGACATTTGCCCGACCAAGGCGTTTCCTGCGCCGTTCCAGCTCGATGCCCGACGCTGCATCTCCTACCTGACCATCGAGTTGAAGGGCCCGATCCCGCACGAATTCAGGCCGGCCCTGGGCAATCGCATCTACGGCTGTGACGACTGCCTTGCCGTCTGTCCCTGGAACAAGTTCGCCCAAGCCGCCGCCGAGCAGAAGCTGAGCGCCCGCGAGGCCCTGCGGGCGCCGTCGCTCTCCAACCTGGCGATGCTGGACGACGCAGCCTTCCGCACCCTCTTCGCCAAGAGTCCCGTCAAGCGTCTGGGCCGCGACCGCTTCATCCGAAACGTCTGCTACGCCATCGGCAACTCGGGCGAGTCCGCCTTGGCGGAGGTGGTGCTGAGGCTGATCGAGGATGCCTCGCCGCTGGTGAGGGGAGCTGCGGTGTGGGCACTGTCACGGCTGCTGCGCGCCGACGCCTTCGCACGACTGAAGGCCGGGATCGGCGATCTGGAGACGGACGCGCAGGTGTGTGAGGAGTGGTCCGCGGCGGCCTAGAACTGGACCGGCGCCAGGTCCTTCAGCCTGGGAAGGGTCTTGTCCTTGTCGGAGGTCACCACGTCGCCAGCCACCGGCCAGTCGATGCCCAGGTCAGGGTCGTTCCAGATCAGGCCGCCCTCGGCCTGGGGCGCGTAGAGGGCGTCGACCTTGTAGACCAGTTCGGTGTCGTCGGAGAGCGTGCAGTAGCCGTGGGCGAAGCCCCGCGGCACCCAGATCTGCTCGCCGCGCTCGGCGGTGAGCTCCGCGCCGACCCAGCGACCGAAGGTGGGTGACCCCTGCCGGATATCCACCGCCACGTCGTAGATGGCGCCGCGCAGCACCCGCACCAGCTTGGCCTGGGCGTGCGGCGCCATCTGGAAGTGCAGGCCGCGCAGGGTTCCCCGTCGGGCGCTGAAGGCCTGGTTGTCCTGCACGAAGTCGGCGTCGACGCCGGCCTCCAGCATGGCCTTGCGGCTCCAGGTCTCGGAGAACCAGCCCCGCGCATCGCCATGCCGCCTGGGCGTGATAAGCAGAACCTCGGGGAGCGCGAGCGGCGTAACAGTCGTCATGGTGTTCCAGCGTCGAGAGTAGCCAACCGCATGGCGCAGCACGTGAGCGATGACAAGGGCGAAGGCCCGGCGATCAGCGTCGCTGTGGTCGCCTACCGCAGCGGCGCCACGCTCGCCCGGTGCCTCGAACGCCTGGCCGCCCAGAGCTTCACCGACTTCGAACTCATCGTCGTGGACAACGCCTCGCCTGACGGGGAGGCCCAGGACGCGATTGCCGCCATCCCGGGCGCGCGGCTGATCGAGAATGCGCAGAACCTCGGGTTCGCCGCGGCCAACAACCAGGCCGCCAGGGCGGCCAGCGGCCGCTGGCTGGTGTTGCTCAATCCGGACGCCTATCCGCAGGCTGACTGGCTGGCGAAGCTGGTCGAGGCGTCGCGGCGCTGGCGCGGCGTGCGCAGCTTCACCTCGCGCCAGGTGATGGACGATGATCCCGGGGTGCTCGATGGTCTCGGCGACGTAATGTCGGGCCCCTGCATCCCCTACCGCGGGGGCTACATGCGGCCCGACCCCGGTGATACGCCCGAGGGGTTCGTGTTCTCCCCGTGCGGGGCGGCGATGATGATCGACCGGGCCCTGTTTCTAGAGCTGGGCGGCTTCGACGAGGGCTTCTTCTGCTACTGCGAGGACGTCGACCTGGGCTACCGCCTGCAACTGGCCGGGGAGCCCACGGTGGTGGTCCCCGCCGCGGTCGTGCGCCACGTGGGCTCGGCATCCTCCGGCGGGCCGAAGTCGGAATTCGCCGTCTTCCACGGCAATCGCAACCGCTTCTGGGTGCTGGTGAAGGACACGCCCGCCCTGCTCCTGCCCATCGTCCTGCCGCTGCACCTGGCGGCGGTGTTCTACATCTCCAGCCGCAAGGCGAACCGCCCGCTGGCCGGGGTGGTGTGGAAGGCTTATGGCGCCGCGCTGGCGGGTCTGGGCGCGGTGCTGCGCAGCCGCCGCGCCGTGCAGCGGGGCCGCCGGGTTTCCGCATGGGAAATCGCGCGGGCCATGACCTGGGACCCGCGGGACCTGCAGACCCGGCGTGCGGTGATCAGGCTTCGGCCGCCCAGTCGATCAGCCGGCGCATGAACAGCGCGCCGCGCTCCATCTGAGACACATCCACATACTCGTCCGGCTGGTGGGCCTGCTCGATGGAGCCCGGGCCGCAGATGACCGTGGAGAACCCCGCCTCCTGGAACTGCCCGGCCTCCGCGGCGAAGGCGACGGCACGGGCCGGCCCGTTGTCCCCGGCCAGCCGGCGGGCGAAGGCCTCGGCGGCGCCGTTCGGCTCCGGCGACAGGGCGGGCGTGCTGGAGCGCCGCTCCACCGCCACACCGGCCTCCGGCGCACGCAGCTTGAGCGCGGCGTCGAGCGCATGGGCGTCGGCGAAGAAGGGCGCCAGTACGGCCTCCGGGTCGAGGCCGGGCGGGCAGCGCAGATCGAACAGGAAGTTGCACCGCCTAGCCAGGATGTTGCCGGCGGTGCCGCCGTCCACCATGCCGATGGTGAGCGTGGCGTGCTTGGGCGTGAACGGCGAGGCGGGGTCGGCGTCGCGCTCCAGCCGCTGGGCCAGGGTCGAGAGCGAGGCCATCAGGGTCACCGCCTCCATGATCGCCGAGACGCCCTGCTGGGTCTGGCTGGAATGGGCCTCGCGACCTGAGACGGTCACCCGGAAGGTGGCGATGCCCTTGTGGCCGTTGACCGCGTCCATGCTGGTGGGCTCGCCGACCAGCACCAGGGCGGGCCGCGGCAGCGCCGCACAGATCTCCGCGATCAGGCCGCGGGCGCCCAGGCAGCCGATTTCCTCGTCATAGGAGAAGGCCAGGTGAATGGGCCGGATGGGCCGGGCCGCCACCAGCCCGGGCACGGCGGCCAGCGCCAGGGCCAGGAAGCCCTTCATGTCGCAGGTCCCGCGCCCATAGAGCCGGTCGTCACGCTCGACGAGGGTGAAGGGGTCGGTGCTCCACGGCTGGCCGTCCACCGGCACCACGTCGGTGTGTCCGGAGAGCACGACACCGCCCTCGACGTCCGGGCCGATGGTGGCCAGCAGGTTGGCCTTGGTCCCCTCGAGGTTGGACACGCGCCGGTGGGGCACGCCATGGCCATCGAGGTAGGTCTCAACCCAGGCGATCAGCTCGAGGTTGGATAGCCGGGAGGTGGTGTCGAAGGCCACCAGCCGTTCGAGGATGGCTCGGGCGGGCGGATAGAGGTCGGGGGCGGACATGGCATGAGCCTTAGACCCCTCCCGCGCGGTGTCCAGACGGAGACGGACGGCGTCAGCCCTGCTGGATGCGGCCAGGTCCGGGCAGGACGTCGATCAGCTCGATGCGGAAGATCAGCGCGGCGCCCGGCGGGATCTCGCCGCCGCCGGCGCCTTGCGAGCCATAGCCCTGCTCCGGCGGGACATAGAGCACCCACTCGTCGCCCGGGCGCATGAGCTGCAGGGCCTCCTGCCAGGCGGGGATCAGGCCGGCGAGCGGCATGGCGGCGGGCTGGCCGCGCTCGTAGGAGCTGTCGAACACCTTGCCGTCCACCAGCTTGCCTTCGTAGTGGACCTTCACCTCGTCGTTGAGCCGCGGGCGCAGGCCGCCGGCGGGGCCCTCGCGGACCACCTTGAAGGCGACGCCGGAGGGAAGCGTCTTCACCCCGGCCTGCTTGACGGTCTGCTCCATGAACGCCTTGGACTGGATGCTCTGGTCGGGCGCCGGCGCCTTGGCCTGGCAGGCGCCCAGGGCGAGGAGCGCCGCGGAAATCATCAAAATACGGAACATACTAGACGGCCCTTGGGGGATAGCCGCGCTCGCGGAGCGCATCCATGACTTCCTTGGTGTGCTGGGCGTCGCGGGTCTCGATCATCAAGTCGAACTCCGCGCCCTTGGCCGGCACGTCGAGGGCCAGGCGGTTGTGCGCCACCTCGATGATGTTGGCCCCCATCTGGCCGATGATCATCGAGACATTGGCCAACAGGCCCGGCCGGTCGTCACCGATGATCCGGAGGCTGACGATCCGCTGCTCGCGGACCAACTCGCGGGTCAGCACCGAGGCCAGCAGGCGGGTGTCGATGTTGCCACCGGTGATCACCAAGCCGCACTTCTTGCCACAGAAGCGTTCGGGATAGGCCAGCAGGGCGGCCAGGGACGCCGCCCCGGCGCCCTCGCTCACCGTCTTCTCCACGTTGCAGTAAAGGGCGATGGCCCGCTCGAAGTGGGGCTCCTCGATCAATAGCACCTCGTCGATCAGCGGCCGGGCGACGGCGTAGCTGGTCTCCCCCACCGCCTTGACCGCGATGCCTTCGGCGATGGTCGCCCCGCCGGTGGCGGCGCCGGCGTTGACGCCGCGCATCTTCGCGGTGAACGACGGATACATAGCGGGCTCCAGGCCCACGATGCGGATGTCGGGCTTTACGTGCTTGGCCGCTGTCGCCATGCCGGCCACCAGCCCGCCGCCGCCGATGGGGGTCGGCAGGACCTCCAGATCCGGGACGTCCTCCAGCATCTCCAGCGCCACCGTGCCCTGGCCGGCCATCACGTCCAGGTCGTTGAACGGGTGGATGAACACCAGGTCACGCTCCTCGCGCAGACGCATGGCGAACGAAGACGCCTCGTCGTAGCCGTCGCCGTCGATCACCACCTCGGCCCCGTGGGCGCGGGTCTGCTGCACCTTCATGAAGGGGGTCGTCCGGGGCATGACGATGGTCACCGGGATGCCCAGCCGCGCGGCGTGGTAGGCCAGGCCCTGGCTGTGGTTGCCGGCCGAGGCGGCGATGACGCCGCGCGCCCGCACGTTCTCACCCAGCTGCAGCAGCTTGTTGAGCGCGCCCCGCTCCTTATAGGCGGCGGTGAACTGCAGGTTCTCGAACTTCACCCACACCTCAGCGCCGGTGATCTCCGACAGGGTCCGGGAGAAACGGCAGGGCGTCCTTTCAATATGACCCTGCAGCCGCGCCTGGGCCGCGAGGATGTCGTCGAAGGAAAGTGTCATGCTGCCGGCCGGGGTCCCGAAAAGGCGCGCAACCTAACGGCGGTGGTTGCCAGGGGCAACGTCAGGCGTCGAACTCCGAGACCAGGTGCCCCGGCGCGACCTGGAGCAACGCTGGCGGCGTCCCGCCGGCCAGCATGGACGGGGCGAAGCGATAGGCGGCGTTGGGGTCCATCGGGCTAGGCGGTTCGCCGACCAGTTTCAGGCGCACGCGGGTGCGCTCCACGGCCGGGTCGGGGATGGGCGCCGCCGAGAGCAGGGCCTTGGTGTAGGGGTGGCGCGGCGCCTGCCAGATGGCGGCGCGGTCGGCCAACTCCATGACGCGACCCATGTAGAGCACCAGCACCCGGTGGCTGATCTCGCGGACCACCGCCAGGTCGTGGCTGATGAAGATCATCGCCAGGCCCATCTCCTTCTGAAGCTGGATCAGCAGGTCGATGATCTGGGCGCGGATCGAGACGTCGAGGGCCGAGACCGCCTCGTCGCAGATCACCAGCGGGTCGGCATCGCCCGGGCG
>NZ_JBKJTG010000137.1:0-5431 GCF_046590535.1 Phenylobacterium sp.
TGGTGATCTTGGCCGGACCGATAGCGGAGATCGGCATCTGGCAGGAGCGGATCGGCTGTCCGTCGGCCTGCACGGTGCTGGCCGACGGACAGCCGATCCGCTCCTGCCAGATGCCGATCTCCGCTATCGGTCCGGCCAAGATCACCACCATCGAGAGCCTAGGGGGAAACCACCCGCTGCAGGTGGCCTGGGTGAAGCACGACGTGCCGCAGTGCGGCTACTGCCAGTCGGGCCAGCTGATGAACGCCGCGGCGCTGCTGACCCAGAACGCCAAGCCCACCGACGCCGACATCGGCGCGGCCATGGACGGCAACATCTGCCGCTGCGGCGCCTACCAGCGGATCAGAGAAGCCATCAAGGACGCCGCCGGAATGTCCGCGGTCCCGGCGGTGGCGGTGACGCCCGCGCCGCTCGCCGTGCCGAAGGTCTGAGGAGAGCCCGATGAACAAGCCTCTGAAAGATATCGCCACCGCCGCCACCCGACGCGAGGTGCTGGCGGTCAGCGCCGCCCTGGCCGGTGGCTCGCTGCTGGTGGGCTGCTCCATGGGCGACGTGATGAGCGTCGGCGCCAAGAAGGACTTCGGCGCCTTCGGACCCTTCGTGAAGATCTCGCCGGACGGTTGGGTCACGGTGATCTCCAAGCACATCGAGTTCGGCCAGGGCAATCACGCGGGCCTCGCCGCCATCGTGGCCGAAGAGCTGGACGCCGACTGGACGAAGGTCCGGGTCGAGCAGGCCGTGGCCAACGCCAAGGTCTATTCCAACGGGCTGATGGGGGTGCAGGGCACCGGCGGCTCGTCGGCGATCTCCAACTCCTGGACCCAGCTGCGCACCGCGGGCGCCTCGGCCCGGGCCATGTTCGTGGACGCCGCCGCGAAGAAATGGGACGTCGCCGCCGGCGAGATCACCGTCGCCAACGGGGTGGTGGCCCATGTCGGCTCGGGCAAGCAGGCGGGCTTCGGCGAACTGATGGCCGACGCCGCCAAGATCACACCCGTCCAGACGCCCAAGTTGAAGGACCCCAGGACCTTCACCCTGATCGGCACCGACCGGGTCCGCCGCAAGGACAGCTACGCCAAGAGCACCGGGACCGCCCGGTTCACCCAGGACGTGCGGCTGCCCAACATGCTGACCGCCATGGTCGCCCATGCGCCGCGGTTCGGGGCCAAGGTGAAGTCCTTCGACGCCGCGGAGGCCAGGAAGGTGCCGGGTGTGGTGGAGGTATACCAGATCCCCACCGGCGTCGCCGTGGTCGCGCAGAACACCTGGGCCGCCCTGCAGGGCCGCGCCGCGCTGAAGGTCACCTGGGACGAATCCAAGGCTGAGAAACGCAGCTCCGACCAGATCCTGGCGTCGTTCAAGGACCTGGCCTCCGGCAAGGTCCAGCCCACCGGCAAGCTGGAGTGGACGGCTTTCGACGCCAAGGGGACTGCGCCCGCGGCCACCGGCGGCGACGCCCTGGAGGTCGCCTACGACTTTCCCTACCTGGCGCACGCCACCATGGAGCCGATGGACTGCGTGGCCATCGTCGACGGCAACAAGACCCGGCTGATCCACGGCTCGCAGATTCCCACCATGGACCAGCTCAACGCCGCCAAAATCGTCGGCAACCTGCCCGGCGCCATCCAGGTGGAGACCCTGTTCGCCGGCGGCTCCTTCGGGCGGCGCGCCAACTTCCAGTCCGACTATGTCGCCGAGTGCGTGCAGATCGCCAAGCGGGTGAACAAGGGCCGGCCGGTGAAGCTGGTCTGGACCCGCGAGGACGACATGGCGGCGGGCTACTATCGCCCCCTGGTGCATCACGCCCTGCGGATCACCACCGACGCCGAGGGCTATCCCGCCACCTGGCGCCAGCGGATCGTCACCCAGTCGGTGATGAAGGGCTCGCCCACCGGCGTGCCCAAGCTGGACGAGACCGCCGTGGAGGGGGTGAAGGGCTCGCCCTACCTGAAGGCCACGCCGGTGGTGGACACCCAGGTGATCCTGCCCGACGTGGGCGTGCCGGTGCTGTGGTGGCGCTCGGTGGGCGCCACCCACACGGCCTATGTGATGGAGCACACCATCGACCAGCTGGCCAAGCGGGCCGGCAAGGATCCGGTGGAGTACCGCCGCGCCCTCTACGCCAAGGCCGGCGCCAACCGCCACCTGGCGGTGCTGAACCTGGCTGCCGAGAAGGCCGGCTGGACGACCCCCGCCCCGGCGGGCTGGACCCGCGGGGTGGCCGTGCACGAGTGCTTCGGCTCGGTGGTGGCCCAGGTGGCCGAGGTGCAGATGCTGAACGGGGCGCCGAAGGTCGGCCGGGTGGTCACCGCCATCGACTGTGGCCTGGCCATCTCCCCCAACCAGGTCGCCTCGCAGATCGAGGGCGGCACCTGCTATGGCCTGTCGGCGGCGATGTTCGGCCAGACGACCCTGAAGGAGGGGGTGGTCCAGGAGACCAACTTCGACACCTACCGGGTGCTGCGCCACTCCGAGGCGCCCACGGTGGAGACCTGGATCCTCCCCTCCGCCAACCCGCCCAGCGGCGTCGGCGAGCCGGGCACGCCGGTGATCGGGCCCGCCGTGGCCAACGCCATCCTGGCGATCACCGGCCAGCCGACGCTGAGCCAGCCGTTTGTGAAGGTCTAGCCGGCGAGGTCCCTCCGCTGGTCCACGTCGAACAGCACGCCGTCGTCGGGGGCCTCTACCAGGGCCAGGGCCGGGCCCAGGCTTTGCAGGACGCCGCGCGCGCCCGCGTCGCCGGTGAGCGCCAGGAGGTCGGGGAACAGGTCGCGGGCCAGGACCACGGGATTGCCGCGCCGGCCAGCGAACAGCGGCGCCGCGGCAGGCGCCCCGGCCCGCACCGCCTGCGCCAGGGGCTCCAGGACGGCGATCGGCACGCGGGGCATGTCGCCCAGGAACACGAACACGGCCTGGGCGTCCTCAGGCAGGCTGGCGATGGCGCAGCGCAGCGACGCGCCCATGCCCTCGGCGTGGCTGGCGGCGTGGACGATGCGGACGCGGGGGTCGAAGGCCCGGGCCGCGGCGGCGAGCGCCTCGGCGTCCGCGCCGGTGACCACCGTCACCCCGCGCACCGGGGCGGTGAAGGCCGTGGCGAGCGCAGCCTCGATCAGCAGGCCGCCCCGCCAGGGCGCCAACAGCTTGCCGCCGCCGAACCGGACCCCCGCGCCGGCCGCCAGCACCACGGCTTCGAAGGCCGCTATTGGTCCTGCCCCTGTCGCCAAGCCCGCTTCCCCTCTATGTTCCAAGGCGACATGACGCCCTATGACGCCGCATCGCCGCAAGTCGCAAAGCGCCCGCCCCCGCTGGTGGACGCCTTTGGCCGCACGGTGAGCTACCTGCGCCTGTCGGTCACCGACCGCTGCGACCTGCGCTGCGTCTACTGCATGGCCGAGCACATGGTCTTCCTGCCGAAGGTCGAGGTGCTGAGCCTTGAGGAGCTGGACCGGCTGGCCTCAGCCTTCATCGCGCTGGGAACCCGCAAGCTGCGGATCACCGGCGGCGAGCCCCTGGTGCGCAAGGGGGTCATGGGTCTGATCGGCGGCCTGTCGCGCCACCTGGCCACCGGGGCCCTGGAGGAACTGACGCTGACCACCAACGGCACCCGGCTGGCCGAGTTCGCCGGCGGGCTGGCCGAGGCGGGCGTCAAGCGGATCAACGTCTCGCTGGACACTCTCAAGCCGGAGCTGTTCCGCCGCCTGACCCGCGGCGGGGATGTGGCCAAGGTGCTGGCGGGGATCGATGCGGCGCAACGGGCCGGCCTGCGGGTGAAGCTGAACGCGGTGGCCTTGCGAAACGACAACGCCGCCGAACTGCCGGAGCTGATCCGCTGGGCCCACGGCCGCGACCTGGACGTGACCCTGATCGAGACCATGCCGCTGGGCGAGGTGGAGGCTGACCGCACCGACCAGTACCTGTCGCTGACCGTGCTGCGGCGCGAGCTGGAGAGCTTCTGGTCGCTGTCCGACATTCCCCTGCAGACCGGCGGGCCGGCGCGCTATGTGCGGGTGGCGGAGACCGGCGGCCGGCTTGGGTTCATCACCCCGCTCAGCCACAATTTCTGCGAGGCCTGCAACCGGGTGCGGGTGACCTGCACCGGCACCCTGCACACCTGCCTGGGCCGGGAGGACGCCAGCGACCTGCGGGCCGTCATGCGCGCCGGCGCCTCGGACGACGACCTGGCCGACGCCATCCGCCTGGCCGTGGACGGCAAGCCGAAGGGCCACGACTTCCAGATCGAGCGGGCGGAGCCGGCGGTGGCCCGGCACATGTCCACCACGGGCGGCTGAGCCGTGGCCCGGGTGCTGCTGTTCGGCCGCCTGAGCGACCTGGCCGGCTGGCGCGAGCGGGAGGTGGACGCGGTGACCACGCTGGATGCGCTGCGCGCGTTCCTGACCTCCGAGGACGCCGACCTGGGCGCAGCCCTGGCGGGACCCGGGGTGCAGGTCGCCCTGGACCAGGCCATCGTCCGCGGCGACGCGGCCCTGGGCCCCCGGGCCGAAGTCGCCTTCCTGCCGCCGATGAGCGGCGGATGATCCAGCTCACCGCAGAACCATTCGATCCGGGCGCCCTGTTGACCAGCTTTTCCCGCGGCCGGGCGGAGACCGGGGCGGTCGCCACCTTCACCGGCCTGGCCCGCGCCGACGGGGGCGAAACCGCGACCCTGGAGCTGGAGGCCTATCCGGGCTTCACCGAGGCGCAGATCGGCAAGATCGCCGATGAGGCCCGGGGGCGCTTTTCCCTGCACGACCTGACAGTCGTCCACCGGGTGGGCAAGATCGCGCCCGGCGAGCCGGTGGTCTTCGTGGCCACCGCCGCGGCGCACCGCCGCGAGGCCTTCGAGGCCTGCGATTTCCTGATGGACTACCTGAAGTCCAAGGCGCCCTTCTGGAAGAAGGAGCACGGCCCGGACGGCGCCCGCTGGGTGGAGCCCCGCGCGCAGGACCATGCCGATATTTCTCGTTGGGAGAACGGGGCGCGCTGGGACAAGGAGACCGCGAAATGAACATGTTGACCCCCGGCGGCCGGATCAACGAGGGCCTGCCGATCAAGCCGGTGCGCATCGCCGTCCTGACCATCTCGGACACCCGCGACGAGGAAAGCGACACCTCGGGCCACGTGCTGGCCGAGCGGGTGAAGGCGGCCGGCCACGAGCTGACCGACAAGGCCATCGTGCGCGACGACGTCGAGGATATCCGCCGGCAGGTGCTGGTCTGGGTGGACGCCGGCGTGGAGGCCATCGTCACCACCGGCGGCACCGGGATCACCGGCCGCGATGTGACGCCCGAGGCGATCCGTCCGCTCTTCGACAAGGAGATCGACGGGTTCTCGGTGGTCTTCCACCTGGTCAGCTACCAGTCGGTGGGGCTGTCGACGCTGCAGTCTCGGGCTCTGGCGGGGCTGGTGAAGGGCGTGTTTGTCTTCTGCCTGC
>NZ_JBKJTG010000234.1:0-7092 GCF_046590535.1 Phenylobacterium sp.
TCCGCCTTGCCGGTGGAGATCTTGGCGTGGCCGCCAGCCTCCACGTCGGGGTTCACCCGGATGGCCACCTGGGCCCGGGTCCCCAGCCGCTGGGCCACGGCGTCCACCAGCCGAAGCTCGGCCTCGGACTCCACGTTGATCTCCGCCACCCTGGCCCCCAGGGCGAAGGCGATCTCGGGCTCGGTCTTGCCGACCCCGGAGAACACGATCCGCTCCGGCGGCACGCCGGCGGCCAACGCCCGGCGCACCTCGCCCTCCGAGACCACGTCCGCCCCGGCGCCCAGCTGGGCCAGGGTGCGCAGCACCGCGATGTTGGAATTGGCCTTCACCGCAAAGGCGATCAGCGGATCAGCGACGCCGGCGGATATCAGGGCGTCGCGCAGCACCGTGTAGTGCCTGGCCAGGGTCGCCGACGAATAGACATAGACCGGCGTGCCCACGGCCTCGGCGATGGCCGTCAGCGGCACGTCCTCACACCTGAGCTCGCCCCTCAGGAGCTCGAAGTGATTCACCGGCGCGGGTTGGCGTAGGGATCCGGCAGGGCGCCCGGAGGCCCCGACTGGGTCGGATTGGGCGAAGTGCCCTCGATCGGCAGGGTGCGCGGCGGGGCCGGATCGGTGGTGCGGTCCCGCGGATCGATGGTGTCCACCGGGCGGGTGGGGTCCTGGGCCTGGCGCACCTGCTCGTCTGCGGCCCGCGTGGTGGCGCGCTCATGGCCGAACAGCGGGCCAGGACGCTCCAGCGCGCCTCTCTTGCCGCAGGCGGAGAGCCCCACGGCGGCGATCAGGACCAGCGCGCAGGCGCCGGCTTTCGTGCGAACGCTCATGCCAGGGTCTCCTTCCAACGTTTGATCTGGGCCCGCACCTGGTCGGGTGCGGTTCCGCCATAGCTCGTACGGCTAGCCACCGAGGCGGACGGGGTCAGCACATCATGAACGCCCGCCGTGATCCGCGGCTCCAGGGCCTGGAGTTCGGCCAGGGGCAGGCCGGGCAGGTCGCAGCCCAGCGCCTCGCAGCGCTTCACGGCGGCGCCGGTGATGTGGTGGGCGTCGCGGAACGGCAGCCCCAGCTCGCGCACCAGCCAGTCGGCCAGATCCGTGGCGGTGGAAAAGCCCGCGCCGGCGGCGCTCGCCATGCGCGCGGCGTTGGCCGTCAGGTCCGCGACCATGCCGGCCATGGCGCCCAGTGCGAGCTCCAGGGCGTCGAAGGCCTCGAAGGTGGGGACCTTGTCCTCCTGCATGTCCTTCGAATAGGTCAGCGGCAGGCCCTTCATCACCACCACCAGTTGGGTGAAGGACGCTAGCATCCGGCCGGCCTTGGCCCGCACCAACTCGGCGGCGTCGGGGTTCTTCTTCTGCGGCATGATCGACGAGCCGGTGGTGAAGGCGTCCGACAGGGCCACGAACCCGAACTGCGGGGTCATCCAGATGACGATCTCCTCCGCCAGGCGCGAGAGATGGACCGCGCAGATGGTGGCGCAGGCCAGAGCCTCAAGGGCGAAGTCACGGTCGGCGACGCTGTCCAGCGAGTTGGCGGTGGCCCGGTCGAAGCCCAGCGCCTTGGCGGTCATCGCCCGGTCGATAGGGAAGGGTGAGCCGGCCAGGGCCGCCGCGCCCAGCGGGCTCTCGTTCATCCGCAGCCTGGCGTCGGCAAAGCGTGCGGCGTCGCGGCCGAACATCTCCACATAGGCCATCAGATGGTGGCCGAAGGTCACCGGCTGGGCCGGCTGCAGGTGGGTGAAGCCCGGCATCAGGGTAGCGGCGTGGGCCTCGGCCTTGGCCAGCAGCGCCTTTTGCAGCGCGTTGAGCTGCAGCCCGGTCCGGTCACAGGCCTCGCGGACCCACATGCGAAAGTCGAGGGCTATCTGGTCGTTGCGCGAGCGCGCTGTGTGCAGCCGGCCGGCCGCGGGCCCGATCAGCTCGCGCAGCCGGGCCTCCACGTTCATGTGGATGTCTTCGAATTCCTCGCGGAACGGGAAGCTCCCGGCCTCGATCTCCCGGCCGATGGTGTCCAGACCCCCCAGGATCGCCGCCGCATCCTCGCTTGAAATGATCGCCTGCTTGCGCAACATCGCCGCGTGCGCGCGGGAGCCGGCCAGGTCCTGCGACGCCAGCCTGCGGTCGAAGCCGATGGAGACGTTGATCGCCTGCATCAGCTCGGCCGGTTTGCCGGAAAAGCGGCCGCCCCACATCGCCTGCCCGGCGGGGGCGGGGTCTTCGGGCGCGTCAGAGGAGTGATCGGTCATATGAGCGAAGATCCGAGTGCGGCGAAGCCCAGGGGCCGGGTTCTGATGTGGGCCCTCTGGGGCGCCGCCCTCCTGGGCGTCGCTGCGGTTCTCTACATCATGGCCCAGGCATTGACCAAGCAGGCCCCGACTGCGCCCTCGCCGGCCCCCGGCGCGTCGTCAGCCGCGTTCCAGAGCAAGCTCAAGGTCCTGGCGGACGCCGGACCCGCCCCGGACCTGGTGTTCCACGACGAGGCCGGCAAGCCGCGCACCCTGGCCGACTTCAAGGGCAAGGTGGTGGTGATGAACATCTGGGCGACCTGGTGCGCCCCCTGCGTCATCGAGATGCCGACGCTGGCGAAGCTGCAGGCGGCCTATGCGGACAAGCCCGTGGAGGTGGTGGCGATCAGCATCGATTCCGAAAGCTCGGCCCTGAAGGCCAAGCTGTTCATCGCCAGCAACGACCCGCTGAAGTTCTACCACGACCGCAACATGAAGCTGCCGTTCGCGCTGAAGCCCGCCGCGCCGGGCGCGCCGACCACGGTCATCTATGGCGCCGATGGGGTGGAGCGCGGTCGCGTGGAGGGCGAAGTCGACTGGTCCGGCCCCGATGCCAGGGCGCTGATCGACAAGGTGCTGGCTGAGGGGTGAACGGCTTTTTAGTTGACCGGCCGGGCGTCAGACCGGACCATCGCTACTCGACGGGCGAGACGCTGTGTCTGCGTCAGGCCTGAGCGAGACGCGGGCGGGTAGGAGACGGACGAAAATGACCACCGGGACGGTTAAGTGGTTCAATAGCACCAAGGGTTTCGGCTTCATCGAGCCGGAGGACGGCGGCAAGGATGTGTTCGTGCACATCTCGGCGGTGGAAAAGGCGGGTCTGAGCAGCCTCAATGAGGGCCAGCGCGTCAGTTTCGAGCTGACGGAAGAACGCGGTAAGACCGCCGCGGTGAACCTGAAGGCCGAATAGGCCTCAGGCGCTGGCGGCGGTCGCCTTCGAGCGGCCGGCGCCCCCGGCGCCCGTGAGTGAGCGCAGCAGGCCCACCAGGGAACTGCGCGACTCCGGCGCCAGCCTCTCGTAGGCGACCAGCAGCTCCAAGGCGCCGGGCGTGCGCATGCGTGTCAGCATGTCGAGGTCGGTGGTGGTCTCGCGGTCAGGCCCGTCGAGGACGTCCATCAGGTCGGTCACGCGGCATTTGAGCGCCCGGGCGATCTGCACCAGCCGTGAGAATGAGATGCGGTTCGCGCCGTTCTCGTACTTCTGAATCTGCTGGAAACTCACCCCGCACTGGTCGGCGAGCGCCTCCTGCGACAGGCCGATGGTGCGCCGCCGGATGCGGACCGCGGCCCCTAGCGCGATATCCATGGGGTCCGGAGCCCTGATAGACGTGTCCAGCATCGCATCTTCCTCGCCTGCGCCAAGTGTTCTGCCCGCTAACCTCCCCCCGGGGACGCGGCGCCTCGGCTAAGCGTCAGTAAAGGCTTTTGTTGCATCCTTGAAAAGACCCGACACGAAACGCAATGTGCGTAGCGCGGCGATTAAGCTTCTGGTCACCGAAGCACCGCCTGTTGCGAGGCTTCCGGCGTAACGATTTCGGGGCCCATGCGCGCTTTCCGCACACACCCACCGTTCGATCATGGCGCGGCCCTCAGGGTCCCGCCGCCACATGACGCTCAAAGCTGGCGGGCGCTGTGGAGCTGGCTGGGCGACGACGCCCGCTCGGTGGCGGAGGCCGCCGCGGTGCAGGTGCGAACGCCGGATGGCCTCGTGGTGGCGCACTGCGGCGACTGGATCGTGCTGTCGGTCTCGGGGGCTTTCCATGTGGCCCATGCCGTCAGGACCTGCGACGCTTGACGGGGCCGCATCCGCCGAGGATTCCCTGCGTATCTTCGGGTGTAAACGCAGCCGGGGGACGCGGGTGATCCAGTCGACGCGAATCAAGGTGCTGCGCGACGCCCCTGTGCGGACCGGCGCCCGCTACGTCCTCTACTGGATGCAACAGTCGCAGCGGGCGGGCTTCAATCCGGCGCTGGAGTATGCCGTCGAGACGGCCAATGACCTCGACCTGCCGATCCTGGTCTGTTTTGGACTGACGGCGTTCCCGGAAGCCAACGCGCGACACTACGCCTTCATGCTGCAGGGCCTGGCCCGGGTCGAGCAGGCCCTGGCGGCGCGCGGGATCGCCTTCGTGATCCGCAAGGCCGAGCCGGACCGGCTGGCCCTCGACCTGTCGGCCCAGGCCGCGGTGGTGGTCTGCGACCGCGGCTACCTGAAAATCCAGCGCACCTGGCGCGCCCGCCTGGCCGCGGCGATCGCCTGTCGCCTGGTGCAGGTGGAGGGCGACGTGGTGGTCCCGGTAGAGACCGCGTCGGCCAAGCACGAGTACGCCGCCCGAACCCTGCGGCCGAAGCTGCACCGGCTCTGGGAAGACTACATTGAGGACCTACGGCCGCGGCCGGTCCGCCACCGTGCCAGCGACCTCGGCGCGCACGGCGACATATCCCTTTCGGATGTGTCTGCGGTGCTGGCCGGGCTGAGGATCGATCAGGCGGTGGGGCCCGTGCGCCGCTTCGCCTCGGGCGAGGAAGCCGCCCGCGGGCGGTTGGCGGATTTCCTGGACGACGGCCTGGCCCGCTACGGCGCCGAGCGCGGTCGGCCGGAGGCGGGCGCCGCCTCGCACATGAGTCCCTACCTGCACTTCGGTCAGATTTCGCCGGTGGAGATCGCGCTGGCCGTCCGCGCCGCGCGTGACGGCGGCGGGCCGGACAAGGCCAGCTACCTGGAGGAGCTGATCGTGCGGCGCGAGCTGTCCATGAACCACGTCTTCCACGCCCCCGACTACGACCGCTGGGAGACGATCCCGGATTGGGCGCGCAAGACGCTGGAGGCGCATGCGAGCGACCCGCGGCCACACCTCTACACCCGCGCGCAGTTCGAGGCGGGGCAGACCCACGACCCCTACTGGAACGCCGCCATGCGCGAGATGGCGGCCACCGGCTACATGCACAACCACCTGCGCATGTACTGGGGGAAGAAGATCCTGCAGTGGTCCGCGACGCCCCAGGAGGCGTTCGAGACCACGCTCTATCTCAACAATCGCTGGTTCCTGGACGGGCGCGACGCCAATTCCTTCACCAACGTCGGCTGGATCTTCGGCCTGCACGACCGGCCCTGGGGTCCGCAGCCGGTGTTCGGCACGGTGCGGTCGATGGGCCTGAACACCTTCAAGAAGTTCGACGCGCCGGCCTATGTGGCGAGCGTCGAGGCGCTGGCGGCCGCAGAGCAGACCTAGCGGGCCTAGGGAGCAGTCGGGGCGCAGGCCGCGCCGCACTTGGCGACCGCCGCCACGAGCTGGCGCTTGGTGGTCGCGAGCTCCAGTCGCACCAAGTAGACCTGGGCGTCGGCGCGTTCGATCTCGCTGGCGAGCTTGACCTCGGCCAGCGCCCGGGCGGTTTCGCAGGAGCTCTTGGAGGCCTTGGGCGCGGCGGCGGCGGT
The DNA here is from genome assembly GCF_046590535.1 of Phenylobacterium sp. GTDB lineage: Bacteria > Pseudomonadota > Alphaproteobacteria > Caulobacterales > Caulobacteraceae > Phenylobacterium. The sequence continues at coordinate 5,720 of NZ_JBKJTG010000234.1, forward strand.
CATCAGGCCCACGGTCACGAGGGCGGCGAGGATCGGGAGAACGGGTGGGGTCATGGGATCCTTTAGGCTCTACGGCGCGGCGGGCTTGCGGAACTTCAGGACGAACTGGTCGGTGTTGCGGTTCGCCTCGCGGTCGAACACCTGGGTCTTGCGAGCGTCGGCCGGATTGCGCAGAAGCTGGCTCTCCGCCTCCAGGACGAAGCCCGCGGCCAGCACCTCGCGCTTGACCACCGCCTCGTCGATCCGGTGCAGGGACAGCAGCACGCCCTCGTCGGCGCCGGCGACGGCGGAGTGATCGATGACAAGATAGGTCCCGCCGGGCTTGAGCGCGTCAAACACCGCCTTGTTGAGCTGCGCCCGGCCGGCCCGGATGTCGTGATAGTTCTGGCTGGTCCAGACCATGTCCACCTTCTCGGCGATCCCCAGGTTGAGGGGCGTTCCGGCGGCCAGCGTGATGTTGCCATAGGCCGGATCGGCAGCCAGGGCGCGGGACGCAGGCGCGCGGGGTTCGGAGAAGGGCAGGGTGTAGATGCGGCCCTTGGGCCCCACCGCCTTGGACAAGATGCGGGTGTAGTAGCCGGTTCCGGGAATCATCTCGGCGATGGTCTGGCCGGGGCGGACGCCGGCGAACGCCACCGTCTCGGCGGGCTTGCGGCGGTCGTCACGATAGACGTCGACGCCGGGCCGGCCGGCGTCGGCCACCGCGGCGGCGATGTGGGTGGGAACCTGCGCCTGCGCTGCCTGCGCGGGCAACAGCATCAACGCGGCGCCAAGGCCGATCATGGAGAGATGTTGCAAGCCTGGACCTCACTGTGTTTGAGCCGACATCGGTCCGCCCCGACCGCGTTAGCCGTGGCGTCAGCCGCGTCACGCCTCCAGGCGGATATCGTCGGCGTGGGGCGGATAGGGCGCTGTCGGACGTTCCACAGGCTGGTGGCCCAACTTGCTGGCGAACCCATGATTGACGTCGCGGTGGTGCGCCTCGTCGGCGCGAACCACCAGCACTACGTCGCGCAGCGTCGCGTCGTCGGCCATCGCCAGGCACTACTGGAAGCTGGCCGATGACGCGACGCTGCGCGACGTGGTGCTGGTGGTTCGCGCCGACGAGGCGCACCACCGCGACGTCAATCATGGGTTCGCCAGCAAGTTGGGCCACCAGCCTCTGGAACGTCCGACGGCGCCCTATCCGCCCCACGCCGACCATATCCGCCTGGAGGCGTGACGCGGCTGACGCCAAGGCAGCGTTCCCCCGGCAGGCGATCTGCTGTCTAACGCGGTCGCGCGGACCGATGTCCGCTCGAACACAGTGAGGTCCCGGCTTGCAACATCTCTCCATGATCGGCCTCGGCGCCGCGTTGATGCTGTTGTCGGTG
>NZ_JBKJTG010000246.1:0-19105 GCF_046590535.1 Phenylobacterium sp.
TCCCCAATGACGCACTGGCGGTCGCGGCGGGGCTCGACGTCGAGGGCGGCATTCTGGTCGGTCTGGAGGCCCGCACCTCCGATCCCGCCATCTTCGCCATCGGCGACGTGACCCGCCGCCCCATGCCGAAGATGGCGGGATCGGAGGTGCGGGCCTCCAGATCGACCAGGATGCCGCCCTCGACGTCGAGCCCCGCCGCGACCGCCAGTGCGTCATTGGGGATGGCGCCGACGCCGACGACGGCGCTGTCGCAACCGATGGTGCGGCCGTCGGCCAGGGTGACGCCCGCGACGCGGGGACCGAGGCCGACGAAGCCGGTGACGTCGGCGGCCAGTTCGAAGCGGACGCCGCGATCCTGATGGTAGGTCTGGAAGAAGGTCGAGAGGACGTCGCAGGCGACGCGGGCCAGAAGGCGCGGCTCGCGCTCCAGCACCACGACCTCGGCGCCCAGGGCGCGCGCGGAGGCGGCGACCTCCAGCCCGACATAGCCGCCGCCGACGACGGCCAGGGTGCGGCCCTCGCCGAGCTGGGCCTTGATCGCCTCGGCGTCCGCGGCGGTGCGCAGGACGTGCACGCCCACGAGGTCCGCGCCGGGGACGTCGAGCCTCCGGGCCCGTGCTCCAGTGGCCAGGATCAGGTAATCCCAGGCCACGGTCGACCCGTCCGACAGGCCAACGGTCCGGGCCGTCCGGTCGATGCCGGTGACCTCGACCCTGAGGCGAAGATCGATCTCGTGTTCGGCGTAGAAGTCCAGCGGACGCAGGGCGAGGCTGTCGCCCTCCGCCTCGCCCTTGAGCCAGGCCTTGGACAGGGGCGGGCGCTGGTAGGGCGGGATCGGCTCGTCACCGATCAGGACGATCGGGCCTTCATGACCGTACTGGCGCAGGAAGGCGGCCGCTGAACCACCTGCGTGGCCCGCGCCGAGAATCACGACCTTCGCCTTCGGATCGGCCAAAACGCCCTCCCATCGGTGCGGAGAAAATGACGCCCGCGTCATCTTTTTGCAAGGCCCTAGCCTGGATGGCTGACCCAGAACCACACATAAAAGAGCACCCACCATGTCGTGAAGCCCGTCATGAGCCAGCGGGCGCTGATTCGTCCCTCGGCGAGCTTGCGGATGGCGGCGAAGGCGAAGGCGGCGAGCAGGAACCTCGGCAGTCGGATCGGCAGGGCGCCGAGCGCGAAGCCGGGCAGGCTGGCCCCCTTCGACGGCGCGAGCAGAGCGTAGACCTTGTAGGCCGTGCTGGTCACCGGCCCCTTCAGCGCCGCCGCGAACCAGCCCTCGCGGTCCATGTCGACACTCGCGTGCACGATCATGCTGGTCGAGACCGCCGGCACGGCGGCGACGGCCTTGAGTGCGGAGGCCGGATCGCGCGCCGCCCAGCCGTACATCGCCGCCCCGCCGAGCCCCGCGCCGATTGCCGCCAGCAGGCAGGCGACCACGCCGGCCTTGAAGCCATGTTTCAGCGCGACGTAGCCGATCAGCACGTCGGGAACGACAAAGAACAGAAACCCCTCGGCGGCGCCCCAGACGAGGGCGGCGAGGGACCAGTTTCTGATTGTCTTGTCAGACGAATTCGTCTTGGCCATTTTATCTGAGACCCAGCCCTGTGATGGCATCCGTGGCGGACGACAACGATGGATTTCGTGATCGACAAGCTAGACGGGCAGTGCCCGGTGCAAGGAACCGGAGAGGTCCGGGGAAAGCCATTCTATTTCCGGGCCCGGGGCGACACTTGGCGTATCTCCGTCGGAGACGCCGACCATCCTGACTGGTTCCATGAAGAGCCATACGGTGATGGTATCTTCGCCGCCGGCTGGATGACGCATGAAGAAGCCCGGTCGTTCATTGGAACGACATTGAAGCGCTATCTTTCGGAAGTCGCGTAGTCCGAGGACTCCTCAGGCCACCCGCTCCACCATCAGCTTCTTGATCTCGGCGATGGCTTTGGCCGGGTTCAGGCCCTTGGGGCAGACCTGGGCGCAGTTCATGATGGTGTGGCAGCGATAGAGCTTGAAGGGGTCCTCAAGCGCGTCCAGCCGCTCGCCGGTAGCCTCGTCGCGGCTGTCGATGATCCAGCGGTAAGCTTGCAGCAGGGTGGCCGGGCCCAGGTACTTGTCGCCGTTCCACCAGTAGCTGGGGCACGAGGTGGTGCAGCAGGCGCACAGGATGCACTCATAGAGCCCGTCCAGCTTCTCCCGGTCCTGCGGGCTCTGGATCCACTCCTTCTGCGGCTGCGGGGTCTCGGTCTTCAGCCACGGCTGGATCGACGCGTACTGGGCGTAGAACAGGGTCATGTCCGGGACCAGGTCCTTGAGGATCGGCATGGACGGCAGCGGGCTGACCTGCACCTCCTTGCCCCGCTCCTCGGCCCAGCCGTGGATGCAGGCCAAGGTGTTGCGGCCGCCGATGTTCATGGCGCAGGACCCGCAGACCCCTTCGCGGCACGACCGTCGGAACGCCAGCGACGGGTCCTGGGTGGCCTTGATGTGGATCAGCACGTCCAGGACCATCGGGCCGCAGGCGTCCACGTCCACCTCGAAGGTGTCCCACCGCGGGTTCTCGGCGCCCTCCGGGTCGTAGCGGTAGACCTTGAAGGTCTTGGTCCGGGCCGCGCCTTCGGGCGCCGCATGGTGGCGGCCCTTCTGGACCCGGGAGTTCTTCGGCACCGCAAGTTCTACCATAGGTTGTCCTCAGTACACCCGCGCCTTGGGCGGGATATAGGCGATGTCGTTGGTCATGGTGAACTCGTGCACCGGGCGGTAGTCGATCTTCACCTTGCCCGTGGCGTCGTCGAACCAGGCGAGCGAGTGTCTCATCCAGGTCTTGTCGTCGCGGTCGGCGAAGTCCTCGCGGGCGTGGGCGCCGCGGCTCTCGGTGCGGTTGGCCGCGCTGGCCACCGTCACCACCGCCTGGCCGATCAGGTTGTCGAGCTCCAGGGTCTCCATCAGGTCGGTGTTCCAGACCATGCCGCGGTCGGAGACCTTCAGGTCGGCGCGCCTGGCCTGGATGGCGCCCATGCGCTTGACGCCCGCGGTCAGGGTCTCGCCGGTGCGGAACACCGCCGCGTCGTCCTGCATGGCCCGCTGCATATCGAGCCGCAGCGCCGCGGTGGGGGTGGCGCCGCCGGCGTGCCGCAGCCGGTCGAAGCGGGCGATCTGGGCCTCGGTGTGATGCGGCTTCAGGTCCGGCTGCTTGGCCCCGGCCTTGATGGTGTCGGCGCAACGCAGCGCCGCGGAGCGTCCGAACACCACCAGGTCGATCAGCGAGTTGGAGCCCAGCCGGTTGGCGCCGTGGACGCTGACGCAGGCCGCCTCGCCGACCGCCATCAGGCCGGGGACCACATGGTCGGGGTTCTTGCCCGCCTTGGTGACCACCTCGGAATAGAAGTTCGTGGGGATGCCGCCCATATTGTAATGCACCGTGGGCAGCACCGGGATCGGCTCCTTGGTGACGTCCACGCCGGCGAAAATCTTGGCGCTTTCCGAGATGCCGGGCAGGCGCTCGGCCAGGATCTTCGGGTCCAGGTGGTCCAGGTGCAGGAAGATGTGGTCCTTGTTCGGACCCACGCCGCGCCCCTCGCGGATCTCGATGGTCATGGCCCGGCTGACCATGTCGCGGGGCGCCAGGTCCTTCACGGTGGGCGCATAGCGCTCCATGAACCGCTCGCCCTCGGAGTTGGTCAGATAGCCGCCCTCGCCCCGGGCGCCCTCGGTGATCAGGCAGCCGGCGCCATAGATGCCGGTGGGGTGGAACTGCACGAACTCCATGTCCTGCAGGGGAAGGCCGGCGCGCAGCACCATGCCGTTGCCGTCGCCGGTGCAGGTGTGGGCGGAGGTGCAGGAGAAGTAGGCGCGGCCATAGCCGCCGGTGGCCAGGATCACCTGCTGGGCCTGGAACCGGTGCAGGGTGCCGTCGTCCAGCTTCCAGGCGGTGACCCCACGGCAGACGCCCTCATCCATGATCAGGTCGAGAGCGAAGTACTCGATGAAGAACTCCGTCGCGTGGGCCAGGCTCTGGCCGTACATGGTGTGCAGCATGGCGTGTCCGGTGCGGTCGGCCGCCGCGCAGGTGCGCTGGATCGGCGCCTCGCCGTAGTTGCGGGTCATGCCGCCGAAGGCCCGCTGGTAGATCTTGCCCTCGTCGGTGCGCGAGAACGGCACGCCCCAGTGCTCCAGCTCGTAGACCGCTGCGGGCGCATTGCGACACAGGTACTCAATGGCGTCCTGGTCGCCTAGCCAGTCCGACCCCTTGACGGTGTCGTACATGTGCCAGCGCCAGTCATCCTCGCCCATGTTGCCCAGGCTGGCGGAGATGCCGCCCTGGGCCGCCACGGTGTGCGAGCGGGTGGGGAAGACCTTGGTGATGCAGGCGGTCTTCAGCCCCGCCTGAGCGCAGCCCAGGGCAGCGCGCAGGCCCGAGCCCCCCGCGCCCACCACCACCACGTCGAACTTGTGGTCGATGAATTGGTAAGTCGCCATGGTTCGTTCAAGCGCCTTGCAGCGCGACCTTCAGAATGGAGAAGACGGCGAGCGCTCCGAAGAGGCCGCAGACGAAGAGATTGATGAGCAGCAGCGCCACCTTGCTGAGGGCGATGTGAATGTAGTCCTCCACCACCACTCGCAGGCCTGAGTGCATGTGCAGGAAGCTGATGGTGATGGTCAGCACCATGAGGGTGGCGTTGAGCGGCTGGCTGATCCAGGTCACCGCGCCGTAGTAGTCGGTGGCGGCCAGGCGAAGCGCGCCGAACACGCCCCACAGCACCAGGGGGACCAGGGCGATGGCGCTGAGCCGCTCGCTGATCCATTGGCCGACGCCATGCTTGGCCGAGCCCAGGCCCCGGGCCCGCGACAGGGGCGTGCGATAGCTGACCATCTACAGCGCTCCCGTCATGCCGGCGATCAGCCAGATCGCCAGGGTGGCCGCCGCGGTGAACGCGAAGACGGCGATGGAGCTGGCGTTGGCCGAGCGCAGGTCCAGCCCGTGGCCGGCGTCCCACACGATGTGCCGGACGCCGTTGGCCAAGTGATAGAACACCGCGACCGTCATCCCAAACATGACGAGCTTGCCGAGCGGCGAGCCGAGCAGCGCCTTGTACTGGCCGTAGGCTTCGGGGCCGCTGGCCAGCGCGATGGCCCAGCCGGCGACGATTAGGGCGCCGCCATAGAGCGCCGCCCCGGTGGCCCGGTGCAGGATCGAGGTCAGCATGGTGATGTGCCAGCGCCACACCGTCAGGTGGGGCGACTTGGGCCGTTCGCGAAGACCGGTGGGAGCGTCCGTCATGAGCAACCTTCGAGCCCTGCCAAGCGCCTGAGGCGCGCCTTCTTCTAAGCCGCGGCCCAAGAGTGTCAACGAAGGGCTGTCGGACGTCCGATGCCTTCGCTGGCGCCGAAGCATCCTCCATTTCTGCTGCCGCGCAATGCGTCTTTGCTGTAGTCTTCCTTCGCGGGAGGCGAAGGATGCGCTTCGATCTGATCGACCTGAAACTCTACTGCGACGTGGTCGACGCCGGCGCGATTACCGCCGGCGCACAGCGCAGCGCCCTGGCCCTCGCCGCCGCCTCCACGCGCATCCGCAAGATGGAGGACACCCTGGGCGCGGCGCTCCTCACCCGGTCCCGCCAGGGAGTCACGCCGACGCCTGCCGGCCGCATGTTGCTGAAGCATGCGCGCACCATCCTGGCACAGGGCGCCCTGCTGCGCGAAGACCTGGGCGCCTACGCCGGCGGGGTGTCCGGCGAGGTGCGTCTGCTGGCCAACACCAATGCGCTCACCGAATTCCTGCCCGAGGCGCTGAGCCAGTTCCTGGCCGCCCACCCGCACGTCAGCGTCGACCTAGAGGAGCGCCTCTCCGACGAGATCGTCGGCCTGATCGCCGAGGGGGTCGGCGACATCGGGATCGTCGCCGGCACGGTAGAGATGGGCGCCCTGCAGACCTACCCCTTCCGCACCGACCGTTTCGTGGTGGTCACCACCGCTGGCCACGACCTGGCGAAGACCGGGCGCGTGGCCTTCGCCGACGTGCTGGCCTGGGACTTCGTGGGGCTCGACCGGGCCAGCTCCCTGCAGCGATTCCTGGCCGGCAAGGCGGCACGGGAGGGCAAGCCACTGAAGCTGAGGGTGCAGCTTCGCAGCTTCGACGCCGTCTGCCGGCTGGTGGAGTGCGGGGTGGGGGTAGGCGTGGTGCCGCAGACCACCGCACGGCGCGCCGCCAAGACCATGGCGCTGGGGATCGTCGACCTCACCGACGACTGGGCGCTGCGCGACCTGACCATCGTCATCCGCTCGCTGGACGAGTTGCGCCCCTACGCCCGCGAGCTGGTTGAGAGCCTGCGGGCCTAGGTGAACACCGCGGCCACGTCGGCCGGTCCCATCAGCCGCCAGGCGCCGGGCACAAGATCCTGCGGCAGGTCCAGCCCGCCGATCCGGTCGCGGTGGAGAGCTTCCACGTGGTTGCCCACGGCGGCGAACATCCTGCGCACCTGGTGATAGCGCCCCTCGGTTATGGTCAGCCGGGCCGAGGTCGGCGACAGGGGCTCCAGCACCGCCGGGGCCAGAGGCTTGTCGTCGCCCTCCAGCAGCAGGTCCCCAGCCGCGAACCGGGCGGCTTCCTCCCCCGCAAGGGGCCGGGCGAGGGTCGCGAGGTAGCGCTTGGCCACATGGCGCCGCGGCGAGATAATCCTGTGCAGCAGATCGCCGTCGTCGGTCATCAGCAGCAAGCCGGAGGTGTCCTTGTCCAGCCGCCCGACGGTGGAGATCGCCGGGTCGCGCTGGCGCCAGCGGCCGGGCAGCAGCTCATAGACCAGGGCCCCGGCCTCCTTGTGCGAACAGGTGACCCCCAGGGGCTTGTGCAGCATCAGGGCCATTCCCGGCATTGGGTCCAGCGGCGCGCCCTCCACCCGCATGCGTGCGGACAGCTCCGGAACCGCCGGCAGCCGCACGTCGGCCTTGGCCACCGGCGCGCCATCCAGCGTCACGACGCCCGCCCGCACCAGCTGCTGCATCTCCCGGCGGGAGCCGTAGCCCAGGTTGGCCAGCAGCCGGTCGAGGCGGACCGCGCCGCTCACCGCCTGGCCTCGAAGACCTTGAAGCCGCCGACCTCGCCCTTGAGCGCTACACCGGCGAACAGCGGGGTCAGCACGCCCTCGTAGGGCAGGTGCCGGTTGGCCACCAGCCACAGCCGGCCGCCCTTGCGCAGCCCCTGGTGGGCGCGGCGGATTAACCCCTGGCCCAGCGCCCGGTCCTCCGCCCCGCCGTCATGGAACGGCGGGTTCATCACCACGAAGTCGAGGCCCGCGAGGTCCGGCGCGATGCGGGCGTCGGCCCAGTGGAACGCGGCACGGGGATCGTCCACGTTGCGCCGCGCCGCCTCGACCGCGCGCCGGTCGATGTCCACGAGGTCGAGGTGGGTCACCGCGGGACTGGCCAGCACCGCGTGCGCCAGGAGCCCTGTCCCGCAGCCCAGGTCTGCGCCGCGTCCGGCCAGCGACGGCAGGACGGAGATCAACAGCCGGCTGCCCGGGTCGATGCGGTCCCAGCTAAACAGGCCGGGCTGGGTCCAGAGGCCCAGATTCTCGGCCAGCTGTGGGGCGCCGGCGGCCAGCGCCGCGTCCACCGCCAGCAACGGTTCGGGCCGCAGGGTGTGGCAGATGCGCTGGTGGCGGCGGCCAATCTCGTCCACCATACAGCCGAAGGCCTGCAGCTCCTTGCGTAGCCGCGAACCGCCCTTGTCCTTGGGCGCCAGCACGGTGAGCGGCGCGCCCGGCTGCAGGGCGCGCAGGCCCAGCGCCAAGACATAGCGGCGCTCGATCGTCCCCGGCGGGGCAGCCATGGTCATGCCGGCGAGGCTGGCGGGCGCCACGTCCTCCAGCGCCACGGCGCCCGGGACCAGGGGCGAGACCTGTACGGACCCCGCGAGCGCGCCCGCCAAATCCTGCGGTGGCGCGCCATAGACGCAACTACTGGGGGCGGTGGCGGCCATGCCTAGCTGCGCTCCGCCAGCCAGTCGGCGGAGCGCATCTCTTGCAGCCGCGAGGCCGTGCGTTCGAACTCGAAGGCCCCGTCCCCGGCCGGATAGAGCTGGGCGGGCTCGGCTTGCGCCAGCACCACCAGTCGGGTCCTGGCCTCGTAAAGGGCGTCGATCAGGATCACCAGGCGCCGGGCCTCCTCGCGCCGGTTGGAGGTGAGCTTGGGCACGTCCTCAAGGAAGACCGTGTGGAAGCGTTGCGCCAGGGCCACGTAATCGTTGGGGCCGAGCGCCACCGAGCAAAGGCTGGCGAAACTGGCGCGCACCAGACCGCCGGAAGCGTGCGGCAGGGTCACCTTGCGGCCCAGGACCTCCAGGTTCGCGCCGGTCTCCTCCTCCGCCCCCAGCAGGCCACGCCACAGGACGTCGAAGCTCCGTTGGTTGTCCGGGTCGTCGGGGGCGAACCAGGTGCCGGCGGCGCGCAGGCGGTCCAGCCGGTAGTCGTGGCCGCCCGCCACCTCGACCACCTCCGCCTGGGTCTTCAGTAGCGAGATGAAGGGCAGGAAGAGCTGACGGTTGATGCCGTCGGTGTAGAGCTGGTCCGGATGGCGGTTCGACGTGGCCACCAGCGTCACCCCGCGGCCGAACAGCGCCTCGAACAGCCGGCCCAGGATCATCGCGTCGGCGATGTCGGTCACCTGAAACTCGTCGAAACAGAGCAGCCGCGCCTGGTCGGCCATCACCTCGGCGACCGGTGCAATCGGATCGTCGCCTTTGTGCTGACCAAAGCGGGCCTTGCGCGCGGCGTCGTCACCCTTGCGCCAGGCGTCGATCAGCCGGTGGATCTCGCCCATGAACACGTGGAAGTGGGTGCGCCGCTTCTTCTCCACCGGCGAGGCTTCGAAGAACAGGTCCATGAGCATGGACTTGCCCCGCCCCACCGGCCCCCAGAGATAGACCCCGCGCTGCGCCTCGGGCTTGCGGAACAGCCCTGCCAGCCGGCCGGGCGCGCCGCCGTCCAGTTCGCCCTCCAGGCGAAGGAGGGCGCGTAGCCCCTCGCCTTGCGCCGCATCGGGCGAGAGGTCGCCAGAGGCGAGGCGCGCGTCATAGGCGGCTTGCAGGGGGGACGGCATCGGCCTCCGCCTAACGCGGCTGGCGGGCGATCACAACGGGCGAGCCTGGAACAGGTGTGGCGCGGACGGGTTGACCCTAGGCACAGAATAGGAGCCTCCCGTGGCCGACGAAGACCGCACCTTCGATCCAAACCAGGCTGAGACCAACCGCACCCGCCAGCAGGGAAACGGGCTGGGACAGCGCGAGATGGACCTCCCGGGCGACCCGACCCGCGACCATCAAGCACCGCTGGCGATTGACGCCGCCAAGCTCGGCGAAGGTGACAACGCGGAGGCCGACTGGAGCGAATCCGCCGACGAGGGCGCGGTGCACGGCTCGAACCACACCACGCGCGCCGAGCGTGGCGACGGCGACCAGGGTCAGGGCCCAAAGACCCGCCAGCTCAACAAAGACACCATCAGCCGGCGCAGCTAGGCGGGCCTACCCTCGCGTGCGGAACGGATCGGCCGGATACACGCCCAACACCTCGAACCGCTCGGAGAAGAAGCCCAACTCCTCGAAGGCTAGAGCCAGGCCGCGGTCCTCGGGGCGACCGTCCACCTCGGCGTAGAAAAAGGTCGCCGTCCAGGCGCCGTCCTCCTGGTAGCTCTCCAACTTGGTCATGTTGACCCCGTTGGTGGCGAAACCGCCGAGCGCCTTGTAAAGCGCCGCCGGCAGGTTGCGGACCCGGAAAATGAAGCTGGTGATGCACGGCGCGGTGAAGGGCGGCGGCTGCGGCTGCTTGTCCGCCGTCATCACTAGAAAGCGCGTGGTGTTGTGGTGCTCGTCCTCAATGTCTCGGGCCAGGATCTCCAGGCCGTAGATTTCCGCCGCTAGCGCCGGCGAGATCGCCGCCCGGGTCGGATCGGGGTTCTGGGCTAGCATCCGCGCGGCGCCGGCGGTGTCGCCCACCGCCTCGGTCTTCAGCTTCAGCCGGCGAATAGTCTTGCGGCATTGGCCCAGCGCAATGGCCATGGACGACGCCGTCCGCACATCCTCCAGCTTCACGCCGGGATTGGCCATCAGCTGGAAGTGGATCGGCTTGAACTTCTCGGCCAGAATCTTCAGGCCCGAGGAGGGCAGCAGGTGGTGCACGTCGGCCACCCGCCCGGCGATGGAGTTCTCCACCGGAATCATGCCCAGCTGGCAGTCGGCAGTCTTCACCGCTTCGAACGCCTCTTCGAAGGTGGCGTGCGGGACCGGCTGATGGTCCGGGAAATAGGTGGAGCAGGCCTCGTGGCTGTTGGCCCCGAGTTCGCCCTGGAAGGCGATCCGTCGCGTGCTCATCCGATGGTCCCCAAAGTTCTTGCGTGCGCCCGCGCCATCTCAAGATCGGCGGGGGTATCGACGGAGATCGGCGCCGCATCGGCCACCGCCGCCCAGATCGAAAGGCCCAGCTCCAGGGCGCGGAGCTGCTCCAGACTTTCGCGCCGCTCCAGGGCGGAGGGCGGCGTCGCGTTGAACCGCTCCAACGCCGCGCGCCGGTAGCCGTAGATGCCGACGTGGCGCCACACTGCGCCGTCTCCATGAAGCGTCGAGCGGGTGAAGTAGAGGGCGCGGCCGCTTTGGCCGTCCGGCTGCAGCGCCAGCACCGCCTTGACCACGTCCGGATTGCTGCGGTCGGCGAGAGTGCTTTCCGGCGCCACCACCGTGGCGATGTCGCAGGACGCCTCGCATTCCAGAAGATCGGCGCAGGCGGCCAGCACCGCGGGCGCCACGAACGGCATGTCGCCCTGCAGGTTGATGACCACGTCGTGGTGGCCGGAGGGGTCCAGCTCGGCCAGGGCCGCCAGGATCCGGTCGGAACCCGACGGCAGCGATGGATCGGTCAGGATAGCGCGCCCGCCGGCCGCCTCGACGGCCTCGACGATGGCCGCATCGCCCGCCGCCACCGCCACCGGACCGGCTCCCGCGGCCTCAGCCTGGCGCAGCACGCGGACGATCATCGGCACGCCTTCGATGTCCGCCAGGGGCTTGCCCGGCAGGCGGCTCGCGGCCAGGCGCGCGGGGATCAGGATGATGGGGTTCATGTTGTGCTTGGGCGGTTGCGCCCGCGCCGGTAGCGTGTAAGAGAGCCGGGCGCAATAAGGGGCGGGATTCCCGCGGTTTCGCCGGCCCTTTCCGCCGGCTGTGAAGAGGGCCGATTTCGAGACTATGAGCGACCTCACCTTCAACAAGGTCGCCGGCGCGGTGCTGGCGACAGGTCTGGCCATCGTGGGCCTGCGCGAGCTCTCCGCAGGCGTCTTCGCCCCTCCTGAAATCGAGAAGCCCGGCTACCTCGTCGAAGTGGCCGAGGCAGCCGACGCCGGCGGCGCGGCCGTCGAGGCGCCCATCGACTGGGGAACGGTGCTGCCCACCGCCGATGTCGCGGCCGGCGAGGCCGTGTTCGCCAAGTGCAAGTCCTGCCATGTGGTCGACCAAGGCGGCGCCAACGGCACCGGCCCGGGCCTGTTCGGCGTGGTCGGCGCCAAGCCCGGCGCGCACCCCGGCTTCGGCTATTCCTCCGGCATGGCCGACTTCGCGGGCAAGACCCCGGTCTGGACCTACGAGCAGCTCAACATCTTCATCAAGGCGCCGCAGAAGACTATCGGCGGCACCAAGATGACCTTCGTCGGCCTGAAGAAGCCGGAAGACCGCATCAACGTGATCGCCTATCTGCGCTCGAAGGGCGGCTCCCTGCCGGTCCCGGCGCCGGATCCGGCCGTGGCCGCGCAGTCGTCGGAAGGCGGCGTCCCGGCGCCTTCCGGTCCCGACGCGGGCCAAGCGGCGCCTGGCGCGGCCGAAGCCGGTAAGCCCACAGCCACCGGCTCCACTGCGGCTCCGGCTGTCGGCGCCGGCGGCCCCACCGGCCAGGGTCCCGGCGCCTCGGCCGAGGTCAAGTCCAAGACCGCCAACCCTAACTAGCGGCCTGCCGTCCCCTCGACCGCCGCGTAGGCTGCCTGGGCCGCCGGCAGGACGTGGCTGGCCAGCATTTCGCCCGGCCGGACGTCGTCGTCCACGAAAACCACTTCCAGCACGTCGTTGTCGCCGACCGCCGCGCCCAGCGGCGCCTTGAAGCGCCGGCGGCTGATCTCCGGATAGAGGCCCACGCCGCGCAGGACGAACAGCTGCGTCTCCACCCCGCCCGCGCGCTTGCGCACCACCAGGTTGCCGAACAGAGAGCTGGCGCCCAGCCGGACCAGGTCGAAGGCCAGCACCGGCCCCTCGCCCCCCGCCGGCGACCGGCGAACCTGCGCGTTCTCGATGGCGGCGCGGGCGTCGGTGGCTTCGGGGCGGACGATCACCGGGATGCTAAAGGCCCACAGGGCCTTGAGCTGAACCGGTTCGCCTGTGTGGCCGGCCGCCGCCGCGTCGGCGCTCAGCCCCACCTCGGCTGGCGGCATGGCGGACACCGTCAAATGGGTGCGGAACTCGCCGGCGACCGCGGCTTCGTCGCCCGTGAGACTGATCCGCAGGGTGGCGCCTTCCCCCGGCCCCAGGGCCAGGCGGCGGGGCGACACCGCGATCATGGCGCGGGCCGACCGCACCCGCGCGGCGATCTCCCCCAGAGCCGGCGACTGCCGGGCCTCGTCCACCGACACGATCAGCCCGTCGGGACCCATCATCCGGTCCACCAGGGTCACGTCGAAGGTGGCCGCCGGGCCGCCGTTGTGGACATAGACGGTGGCCGAGCGCCTGGGCCCCACGAAGGTGAGCCGCTTGGGCGATAGGCTGAGCCGGGCGCCCACATCGGTGATCACCACTCCCGCGTCAGGATCGGAGCCGGCGGGCTGTGCGGCGCAAGGCCAGGCGATGGCCAGGGCGGCGAGCGCCAGGAGCGTCGCCGTCCGGCTGCGGGCTCGGCCTTCGAGCGCCTTTGACATGATGATCTCACGCGTACTGTGGTGATCCTGAGCGCAACCCTGGAGTTGCATTATCCGGACCTGAAGTCCCTACAGGTTGTGACCATGCGCTGCCGCCGACGCGCATGCAACCCCGCGAAGGCCTCGCTCAGAGCCGGCGGAACGCCGTCGGTACGCCGGCCCCGGCGGCGTCCATGCGGGCTGTCGCGGTGGCCAGCGGCTCGATCACGGTGGCCATGTGGTGGCCGTTGGCGTGGACGATGCGCCCCTCGCCGCAGCTGATCGCCACGTGGCCCTTCCAGAACACCAGATCACCGCGGCCGAACTCAGCGGGGGCGATCTCCCGGCCCAGGGCTTCCTGTTGGTCTGCGTCGCGGGGACAGGCCAGGCCGCAGGCCATCAGCGCCTGCTGCACCAAGCCCGAGCAGTCGACTCCCAGGCTCTCGCGACCGCCCCACAGATAGGGCGCGCCCAGGAACTGCTCGGCGACGGCGACCGGGTCGGTCTCGAACATTCCAATAGCCGCCAGGTGGTCTGTGGTCGCCCAGCCGGAGCCGGCCAGCTTGCTCAGCCGACCATCCACCGCCTCGACACTCACCAGGGCGTTGATCGAGAAGGGGCCCAGCGCCCGCGACTTGATGCTGGATTCGGCGAAGGCGTAGGTGCGGATCGCAGCGATCCGGTGGGTCGGCGCAGGTCCCGGACGAGCCAGGGCGGCGGCCTCCACGAACCCCACATAACCATCGCGGCGGGCCTGGCCAAACCGGAAGGCGCCCTCCTCCTCCAGCACCGCGAAGGGCTCGCCGAACAGCAGTTGGTCCATCTGTTCGGCGCCGGCGTCAGGGGCGGCGCGGATCGCCGCCGCCGGGACCGCGCAGACCATTGCCTTGGGGTCGAGGTAGACCTCGGCCGGGGCCACGCCCTCCAGCTCGCGCGCCGCGATGCCGTCACGCAGCAGGGTGACCCGGGGGTCGAAGCTCAAGCGAAGCGCTCGGCGATCATGCGGTAAAGGCCGCGGATCGCCTGGGCCTCACCGCCTACGGGATGACCGGGCCGCCCCTTCGGGTTCCAGGCGTAGATGTCGAAGTGCGCCCAGGGGCCAGGCGGGGCGAACCGCTGCAGGAACAGCGCCGCGGTGATCGAGCCCGCCTGCGCCCAGGCGTCAGGGTCGTTCTTGATCTCGGCAACATCGGAATCGAGCGCCTCGGCATAGGGCTTCCACAGCGGCATCCGCCACACGGGGTCGCCGACTGCCTGGGCGGCGGCCTCGATGGCTCCGGCGAGCCCGTCGTCGTCAGTGTAGAAGGGCGGCAGCTGCGGCCCCAGCGCCACGCGGGCGGCGCCGGTCAGGGTCGCCAGGTCGAGGGTCAGCGCTGGCTCCAGCTCTGCGGCCCGGGTTAGCGCGTCGGCCAGGATCAACCGGCCCTCGGCGTCGGTGTTGCCGACCTCGATGCTGATCCCCTTGCGCGAGGCCAGCACGTCCCCCGGCCGCATGGCGTCGCCAGAGATGGCGTTCTCCACTGCCGGGATCAGCACAGCCAGCCGAACCGGCAGGCCCGCGGCCATGATCATGCGCCCCAGCGCCAGGGCGTGCGCCGCCCCGCCCATGTCCTTCTTCATCAGCCGCATCCCGGCCGAGGGCTTGATATCGAGGCCGCCGGTGTCGAACACAACGCCCTTGCCGATGAGGGCCACCAGAGGCCTGTCCGCCTGGCCCCAGGCGATTTCGATCATCCGCGGACCGCGTTCGACAGTGGCTGCGCGGCCCACGGCGTGGACCGCCGGGTAGTTGGCCTCCAGCAGGCCGTCCGCGGCGATCACGGTGATCTCGGCGCCGTACTGTTCGGCGATCTCGCGCGCGATGGTCTCGATCTGCAGGGGGCCCATGTCGTTGGACGGTGTGTTGATCATGTCGCGCGCGAGCGCGCAGGCGTGGGCCACGGCGCGCACCTCGCTGACATCGACGCCCTCGGCGACGAGCCTCGGCCGCTCCGCCCCGTGGGTTTTGTAGCGGTCGAACTTGTAGCTCCCGAGCGCGAAGGCCAGCGCGATCTGGTCGGCGGCCAGTCCTGCCGGGGCCTGAGCGATGCAATAGGTCCCGGCCGGAAGCTTCGCCGGGAGGGCGCGGAAGGCCATGGCCTCGGCGGCGGCGCCCAAGCCGAACAGCACACGCTCTACGCCGCCCTCGGCGTTGGGGGCGACCAGCACCTGCCCGGGCTTGCCCTTGAACTCGGCGGTCTTGGCGAAGGCCTTCAGGAAGGCCGGGCCGTCGTCCAGGAAGGCCGGGGTCCCGGCCTCGGTGAGCGCGTGGACCGGGACGGCGGCGCCATCCGACGCATCGAGGATCAATTCAGACATGGCGGGCCCGCGAATGAGGGGTTTCGGGCCTACCCTCTGTCGCAACTGGGTCGGCGGGGCAAGGATCAGCCGAGCAGGGCGGCGAACGGCGTCTTCGGGAAGGCGGCCAGGGCGCCGATGGCGATGGCCACACCATAGGGTACGTTCTCGCCCGGCTCCGACAGCCGGGCGAACCAGGCGGGTCCGGCCGGCATATAGGCGCGCAGCCAGCCCGAGCGCAGGATCAGCAGCAAGGTCGCCAGGGCTCCGCCGGCGATGCCGGTCACCGCCAGGTAGCTGGTCGCCGCCGGCCACCCCAGCCACAGGCCCGCCGCGGCGAACAGCTTGGCGTCCCCGCCGCCGATCCAGCCTGCGGCGAACATGCCCATACCCACCACCAGGGCGATCAGGCCCACGCCCAGGTGCGCGCCGGCCATGGGGAGCGAGAGGCCCGCCACCAGCGCGGCCGGCACGAAGGCAGCCGCCAGGGCCAGGGAGATCCAGTTGGAAATGGTGTAGCTCACCACGTCGCGCAGGGCGGCCAGGATCACCAAGGCTGGAAAGACCAGGATGAAGGCGGTCTGGACGTGCTCAAGCATGGACTGTCTCCGATCCGCCGATCATGGCCCCGCACGGATAAACGGAGCGTTGCCACACCGGTGGAAATGAAAAGGCCCCCGACGCTTGCGCGCGGGGGCCCTTCCGGGGCTCGCTCTGGAGAGCGGGTGGTCGCTTAGGGCAGCTTGGCGCTGACCGAGTCGAAGGTGCCGCTGAGCTTGCCGCCCATGGCGGTGAGCGCGGTCACCAGCACCACGGCCACCAGCGCGGCGATCAGGCCGTACTCGATGGCGGTGGCGCCGGATTCGTCCTTGAGAAAGCGCGCGACGAAATTGGACATGGGCCGATCTCCTGACGTTTCAAGCAGTCGTTGGAAGATATCCGGGTCTTATCTTCTTCGTCTGTTTGGAGGGATATATTGCGGCAACACGCTTAAACTCCAGTAAACACCAACGAATTCTCCTAGGCTCTATGGTTCACGGAAATTCGTGATAGAAAAGAAGAGCCCCCCGGCAGCGCGCCGGGGGGCTTTGCAGAGGCTCCGGCCTTGCGGCCAGGGCTTTAAGGAAGCTTGCTGGAGACCGTGTTGAAGGTGCCGGTGAGCTTGGTGCCCATGGCGGTCAGCGCGGTGACCAGGACCACGGCCACAAGAGCGGCGATCAAGCCGTACTCGATGGCGGTGGCGCCGGATTCGTCCTTCAGGAAGCGGGTGATGAACTTCGACATGGGTATCTCCTTGTCACTGACGAGCAGTCGGTTGGGGACCTCAAGTGATCCGCCTGCTCGTCCCGAATGCACCCTGAAAATGCAGCATCGCGCTTAATTGGCAGTAAACAGAATAGTATTCGTCATATTTTTTCTTTGGTTTACTGATGTTCACTCTTTATATCTGTTAGGCATACATCGGGGTGCTGCCGGAATTTCCCAATGGAATCAGGACAAGCTTTCGACGAGGGCCGCCGCCTGCCCGCCCGGGCCCACCGGCCGGCCATCCAGCGTCTCGGCCCAGCGCGCGCCCGCCAGGCTGCTGGTCAGGAATATCCCTTCGGCCCCGGCCAAGGCTTCGGGCCCGACGCGGACCTCCTGCACGGGTCGGCCCATCGTCGCTGCGGCCTCCAGCAGGCGGGCCCGCGCCGTGCCGGCCAGGACGCCGCAGTCCAGCGCCGGGGTGAATAGCTGCGCCTCGGTCACCCAGAAGACGTTGGCCGCCGCCGCGCAGGCCACTTGGCCCCTGGTGTTGAGCATCAGGGCCTCGTCGCCCCCCGCGGCCACCGCCTCCGCCCGGGCCAGAATGTTGTCCAGATAGGACAGCGTCTTCAGCCGCGACGCCGGCGAGCGGTCGTTGCGGCGCACCGTGGCGGTAATCAGGCGGGCCGGTCCCGCGGAGAGGGGCGCCGCCGCCGCCGTGGCCACCAGCGTGGGACTGAGCACCGCGGGCCGCTCCAGGCCCCGGCCGCCCGGACCGGCGCTGAGGGTAAGGCGCACCGCCGCCCGCACCTTGGTCACCCCGGCTTCCGCCAGCGCCGCCGTCATCAGCCGCTCCGCCGCGCCGCGGCCAGGCGCCGGCAGGCCCAGCACCGCGCAGCCGGCGGTCATCCGCTCCAGGTGAGCGTCCAGCCAGCGCAGGGCGCCGGCTTCGGCTAGGACCGTCTCGAACAGTCCGTCGCCCAGGGTGAAGCCGCGGTCGTCGGGCCCGATCACGAGACCTGCCGGCCGCCGCCGCGCACGAACGAGAGACCGATCAGGCCCAGCAGCAGCAGGATCACGATCATCGCCACGCCGCCCTGCTGGGTCTTGGTCACCGAGGTGCCGATATTGACCAGCATCGGCCCGAGCCAGCTGGTCGCCACACCGGAGAGCGCATAGACGCCGAAGAAGGCCCCGGTCTGGTGGGGCGGAGTCAGCCTCGTCAGCATGGTGCGGCTGGAGGCGTACTGCGCCGGCACAAAAATGGCGTTGAGGCATCCGATCGCCAGGAACACCAAGTCAGGCAGGGTGCGGAACACCGGGCCGTCCCAGATAGGTCCGTGCGCGGCCGCGTCGTGCGGCCAGAAGAACAGCACCCGGTCGGCGGCCATGCCGAGCATGGCGACGACACCCACGGTGGTCATCAGGATCTCCACCCGAAGCGCGGCCTTCGGGCCCAGCCAGGCGTCCAGCCAGCGGCCGGTGAAGCCGCCCACCACAGCGACCATGGACAGCACGATGCCGAACGCCAGCAGCTCTAGCGCGCCCCAGCCCATGACGCCGGCCGCATAGACGCCGATGTAGATCAGCACCGCGTTCATCCCATCGACGAAGAACATCCGCGAAACCAGATAGACCGCCGCGTCCTTGTAGCGGCCCACAGTCCTCAGCATGGCCACTAGGTCGCGGGCGCCGTCGGAGAAGGCGCGGGCCCAGGTGGCGCCGGTCTTCTGCGCGTCGGGCGTGAACAGGAAGAGCGGCAGGGCGCCCAGCGCCAGCAGGCCCGCCGACAGGAGCGCGACGACGCGCTCCGGCTCGTGCTTTGCGGGATCAAGGCTGAACAGCGGCGCGCTGGGCACCCAGGCCCAGGGCACGTTTCCCGGCAGAGCGAAGGCCCAGGCGGTGAACCCCAGGGCGAACACCGAGAACAGGTTGCCAAGCGCCAGGGCCAGGCCGGACGCCTTGTGCGCGGCTCGCAGCCCGGCGGCGCGCACCAGCAGCGAGTTGTGCAGCACGTCGGTGTAGGTGAAGAGCACATTGACCGTCATGGCGATGGCCATGGTCATGGCCAGCGAAAGGCCGCTGCCGTCGGGCTTCGCCCACCAAAGCGCCGCGATCAGCGGGATCATCAGGCCGACGATCAGAGCCAGCCAGGGCTTGCGGTGGCCGACCTTGTCGATGGCCGACCCCAGGAACGGGGCGGTCAACATCACTGCCCAGCCGGCGTACTGTTGCCACCGGGAAATCACCTCCTGGCCGCGCACCGGATCGCCCACCATCACCGAGGCGACGTAGGGCATGAAGATGTAGATGGTGATCAGGATGACGAAGGGGTCGCGGCCGCCTTCGAAGATCGCCCAGGAATAGCCGCCCCGGTTCAACCCGCCGTCGCCGCCGGGGTCGACCTCCGCGGTCGTGGAATGCGTCACGGCGTTGTCCCCCGCGCCGTTCTGCCGACGGCGGTCGGCTTCACCGTAGCCGGCGCCGCGCCGTTGTCGACTAGGCGGCGAGACGGCGGTCGGCGGCGGCCAGGGCCGCGGCGGCGGCCGTCTTGAAGCCCTGCGCCGCCAGGGCCCCGCAGAGGGCAGTGAGGCAGAGCCGC
>NZ_JBKJTG010000138.1:0-3032 GCF_046590535.1 Phenylobacterium sp.
CGCGGCAGCACTACAGGAATTCACAAGGCGAGCGGCCGACGTCATGCTGGGCGATGTTGCAGCGTGGCGCCTGCTGGCCGAAGGTCGGCGCCTGACGATTCCAGGCTGAGGCCTGGGCGTGGCGAGGGCATTGTCAGCTCTAACGTCGCTTGCCCCGCCGCTCGGGGCGTAGAGCCGACCTTCGCTTGCTGCACCGCGCCGGCGCGGCGCCAGCGCGGCTGCGCGTCGTTCACGGTAGAGGTTTCGGCTGATGAGCCGGCTTTTCTGGCTGAAGTGATTGACGCGGTTCATCGTCAGCTCTCGTCGTCAAAAAGGCATTTGGCTGTTCTAGGCCCGATTGTTCTTCCAGCGTCTTGTGTCCTGAAGATCGGCTGCACCGACCTTCTTCAGGGCGGCGCCGTTTGACCGCTGTTCGTCGGTGACGAGGTGAGCCTCCGGCCGTTCAGGCCCCGAACCTGTCCTTCGTATAGTCCCGGTACGCCTCGCTCTCGGCCTTGAGATCGTACGGAACCTCATCGACACAGTCGGGCCAGTTTTGAGTTTCCAGCCAATATTCGACGAGGCCGAGCCGCGCGCAGAGCTTCACGAAGCGGGGGTCCGCACGCAGTTCGGGATAGGCGACCGGAAACAGCAAGTGCGGGCGGTAGGCGGTCAGGCCCACCACATCGTGAGACCCGCCGGCCGGGCCCAGGCGTGCGCGCTCAAGCATGTCGTAAGCCTCATCCACAAACCCCAGGTGCGCCACCCAGACTGCCGGCGTCGTATCCATGTGACCAGTCTGGTCGAGCCGTCGACGAAAGGACCCGATCAGGTCCGCACAGTTCTCAGGCGTCCGATTGCGCATGGTGGCCACGAGGCGGAGCAGGCCGCTGTACTCCCGCAGCGGATTGCGCGCCAGCCGCTTGGGATCCGTGAGCGCTGCTGCAGCGTCCCAATCCTCCGCATGCATGTAGGCGACCAGCAGCGCGGCGGCGGTGTGGTGATCCTCCGGCCTCCGCGCGAGCGTCTGTTGCAGCATGTCCCGCCCTTCGCTGTACTGGCCACAGCGCCAAAGGGTCTGCCCGCAAGCGGTTCCTGCCAGCCAGTTCAGGGAATCGACCTCCATGCAGCGCCGTCCGTGCGCCGCAGCGTCGCGTACGCGACCTACATTCTCAGCGTGCCAGTTCAGCGAGAACTGGGCATCAACGTCATTGGCCCCGAACTTCGCCATGTCTTTGGCGGCGCGCTCAAGTCGCAGAAAATCCCCGTAGGGATCCAGCAGCATCCATTGGGCGACCGCGGCCCGGGGGTTTTCTGGATCGAGAGCGCGACACTGGGCGATCTGACCGGCGACGGCCTCCGACAGCTCCGGCCGATCGGCGTAGGGAAGCTGCATTCGCAGCAGCGCCCCCGAATAGGCCAGCGAGCCCCAGGCATCCGCGAAACCCGGCGCGCGCTCGGTCACGGGTTTCAGCAGGGCGATGCAGCGGTCGAGGCCCTCGGTGTGGACGACAAAGTCCTTTCCGCGCAGGTAGAGATCGTAGTCTGCCGGATCGATGGGCCTCGTCTCGGGCGGAAAGAACGCCAGGTCCAGGGCCTCGGCGATCGCTTCGGAAATCTCGTCCTGCACAGCAAAGATGTCTTCCAGGCCGCGGTCGTAACGGTCTGTCCAAAGCGTCACCTGGGTAGTGGCCTCGACCAGCTGGGCGGTCACCCTCACCCGCCCGCCGGACCGGCGAATAGAGCCGTCGAGTACGTGGGTGGCGTTGAGGGCGGCGGCCGCCTGAGCCTTGCTGGCGCCCCGGAACTGAAAGCTGGATGTTCGGCCAATCACCTTGAGCTTTGAGCCGCGGGTGATGCGCCCCATGATCTCATCGCTCACCCCGTCAGAGAAGAACTGCATCTCCTCGTCGCTTGAGAGATTGTCGAAGGGCAACACGGCCAGCATCCGCTCGCGCTCCCGTGGAAGGGCGGTGAAGCCGTGCGCTGAGGGGACAGGGTGCGGACTGGGCCCGGGCTCTGTCCCCACAAACCGCTGCACCTCGCCGATGAAACCGAGCCAGGCACCGTCCCGGACATCGCCTCGCCATTGCGAAAGGTCCACCGTGTGGGTCAGCTCGAACATGATCGGCCGCTCGCAGGCCTCCAGCATCACCGGAACCAGCGTGCCCTTGCGATCGGCCAGCGTCGCCTCAGCGCGGACCCAGCGGGAGACCACAGACGTGTTCGACCAGAGGACGACGACGGCCTTGGACTCGCGCAGCGCCTGCTCGATCTTCTCGTCAAAGGCCTCGCCAGACCTAAGGGCATTGTCCCACCAGACATCGAGCCCCTGAGCTTCCAGCCCCACAGCAAACCGCTGCACGGCGGCGCGATCGTTGTGACTGTAGGAAAGGAAGACGTCGGGCACAGTTCCGTCCCATCGGGAAGACGCAACGGCTACACGAGCTTGGCTGTAACGTCGAGAAGCCTAACAAACGGGGTCAGAGTCGACTCTTGACGCCCCCGACCGATTCGTACCTCACGGGAGCGATATCCCCGCGCGCTGGAACCGCTCATTGAAAATAGCAGCTTCCTGCATTCCGGTATTCGCCCCGATGGCTGCCAGAGTTGCTTACGCTCATTCTTCTGCTGCCGATGACCGCGGCGTAACCTAGGCTCAAGTCCCCGCACAGGCCGCTGACTGAGCGGGTTGAAGGCCGCGGCCCTAACGCCCCACCCAGGCCTGGTAGGGGTCGACGAAGGGCTTGCCGAGGGCCTCGGCGACAGCGGGGTGGGTGACGTCGCCCGTCAGGGTGTTGAGGCCGCGGGCCAGGTGCTTGTTGCGCTTGAGCGCATCCAGGCCGCGGTCGGCGAGCTGCAGGCCAAAGCCCAGGGTGGCGTGGACCAGGGCGTCGGACGAGGTGCGCGGCGCCGCGCCGGGCATGTTGGCCACGCAGTAGTGGACCACGCCGTCGACGGTGTGGTGCACTACTGCGTGGCCAACATGCCCGGCGCCGCGCCGCGCACCTCATCCGAGGCCCTCGGCAACGCGACCCTGCCCTTCGGCCTGG
>NZ_JBKJTG010000214.1:0-21060 GCF_046590535.1 Phenylobacterium sp.
CACCTGGGAGCTGGGCGCCGCCGGCAGAGTGACCGCCAACGTCTCATACTCGTGGCGCGACAGCGCCTACGGCGCGCTGTTCCAGCGCTGGTACCACAAGTCGCCGACCTGGGACCAGTTGGACGCCCGCGTGCTGTGGCGCTCGGAGGACTCCAAATACGAGGCCATCGCCTTCGTGAAGAACATCCTGGACGATGTCGGCTATGACCAGGGCGCGGGCGCGGAACGGCTCAACGGGTCGTTCTCCAACGTCTACGGAACGCCGCAGCAGGTAGCGGCTCGGACCGGCACGACCTGCAGCCCCGTGATCACGGGGAACAGCAACCCGGCCACCGGAAATGTCGGCACGGTCAACTGCGTGCAGGGCATCCGGAAGAACTTCTTCACGACGCCTCCACGCACCTTCGGTATCGAGCTACGGTACAAGTTTTTCTAGCGGAGCGGCAGAGGCCAGCGGGCGCTCCGCCCGCTGGCGGAGCGCCCGTTCTTCTTGCACCGGCATGACGCGCCCGCGGGCCGAACCCTGATCGGTTCAGTCCGTGTCGGAGGAATCCGGCGGTCCAACCGTGCTGCACAAGCGACAAGGCGTGGGAGGGTGTTGTCAGACGAAATTCATGACGGACTAACCAGGCGTCGGCTAGCCGGGTTCATGACCAAGGCGCCCAACCCGTTTCGCTGATTCGACTCCTCGCCCGAGATCATCCGGTTGGTGGTCATGATGTACGTCCGCTACCCGCTATCGCTTCGGAATGTCGAGGATCTACTGTTTGAGCGCGGCATCGACATCTGCCATGAGACGGTGCGGCTGTGGTGGAACCGGTTTGGCCCGATGTTCGCCGGCGAGATCCGTCGCAAACGGGTCCAGCACATGCGCCAGTTCAACCACTGGAAGTGGCATCTCGACGAGATCTACGTGAGGGTCAATGGCGAGTTGCGCTACCTCTGGCGGGCGATCGACCACGAGGGCGAGGTGCTGGGATCTTATGTCACCAAGACCCGGGACAAGGCCGCGGCGCTGAAATTCATCAAGAAAGCGATGAAGCGCCACGGCAGGACGGGCGCCATCATCACCGACGGTCTTCGTTCCTATGGTGCGGCGCTAAGGGAAATCGGCGCCGCCGATCTCCAGGCGACGGGCCGCTGGCTCAACAACAAGGTCGAGAATTCACACCTTCCCTTCCGACGAAGAGAGCGGGCGATGGCGCGATTCCGACGGATGAAGACCCTGCAGAAATTTAGCTCCGTACACGCCTCGGTTCACAACCACTTCAATCAGGAACGCCACCTCATCAGCCGAGGCCTCTACCGCGAACGACGCTCAGCCGCCCTGGCAGCGTGGCGCGCGGTCCTGTCCTGAGAGCCATCTGGGTTTGGGCTCACTACCCCAAGACGGAGACCAGTTGCCCTTGGACTGACAGCACCGCCAATATGAGGTGGCAACGACACAGGATCTTAGGAGACGAACGCAGCGGTGGCGCGGCGCCCGTTCCTCCGCTACGACCCATCTCGACCCCTGGGGACCGCCCCTGCAGAGCCTCAGTGCCGGCTGGCCACCATGTCCTTGTTCAAGGTGCGTGCGGCCAGGAAGTAGAAGGCAGCGGCGGGGATGAGCACCAGGGTGACCGCCACCAACGACTGGCGCAGGCCCTCGCCGTAGGCTGAGCGGCAGACCAGTTGTTGAGCCTCCGGCAGGGACGACAAGTCCTTGGCCCGGCAGATCGCGTTGGTCAGCCCGGTCCCCGCGCCATGCGCCTGCAACTGCAGGTTCATAAAGACGTCGGAGAGAATGCCCACCGCCTGGGGTCCGATGCCGTTGCCGATCAGGGCCACAAGCACTAGCAGTATGGCGATCGCCGACGCCCGGGAGCGGGACGACACCACCCCCTGCCCGATGGTGTACTGGGCGCCGAGGTAGGCGTAGTGGAACATCGCTCCCAAGCCCCAGGCGATCAGGGCTGGCCAGTGGCCCGTCACATGCTTCGCGCCGTCCGCGGCCGTGACCACGCCGGCGTGGTCCATCTGGTAGAAAGCGATGATGTAGAGGGGGATCGCCAGCAGGAGGCCGACGCCCGGGATCACCGCAACGGCGGTGTTGAAGCGCGCCGACAGCTGCGCCGTCAGCCAGCCGCCCAGGAATGTGCCGAGCGCTGAGATCAGCGCCAGCGGCACCCCAAAGGTGAGGGCGAACTCACCCGGCCCGATGCCGGCGACCCGCTGGGCCATCGGAGCCTGGAAGCCGAACAGGCCGTAGCCGACGAAGGCAACCAGCGACGCCCCCATGGCCATGGTCCAAAAGGTCGGCTTGGTCGCCAGCAGGCGCAGGGTTTCGACGATGCTGGCCTTCTCCATCTGCACGGTCCCCGGCGGGTCGGAATAGCCGCGCGGCGGCTCCTTCACGGTCAGGAACACTACGAGCGCGACGAGAAGGCCCGGGATACCCAGCCCGATGAAGGCGAAACGCCAGCCGAACGATCCGGTCCACCCCATCAGCGCGGGCAATCTCTCCAGGCCCAAAGGCGCCAGCATGCCCAGCACCGCCTCGTTGGTCAGGCCCCCAATGGGGCCGCCAAAACCGTAGGCGAAGGCCCCGCCGATCGTGACGCCCATGCCAAAGACGCCCAGGGCCCCGGCCCGGCTGCGCGGCTTGAAGTAGTCACCGATTAGGGAGCTCGAAGGCGGCGTGCCGCCGGCTTCGCCGATCGCGACACCGACCCGGCAAAGCAGCAGGAACAGGAACCCGGGCGCAAGGCCGCACAGGGCGGTCATCAGCGACCAAATCGCTATGCAAAGGGATATGATCGCCACTCGGTTGAAGCGGTCGGCCGCCATTGCGATCGGCACGCCCATGAAGGCGTAGAACAGGGCGAATGGCGGGCCGGTGAGGAATCCGTACTGGGTGTCCGACAATCCGAATTGGTCGATGATCGGCTGCGAGACGACGCCCAGCAGGTTCCGGTCGATGAAGTTGAGTGTGTAGACCGCCGTGAGGGTGAGCAGGACATAGGTCCGGTAACGCGGCGTCCCAAAATCCCTGCCCCCGGCCGGGGCTTCGCCCGCCGGAGCTGCTACTGTGGCCAAGGTTTCCTCCAGCGATCGCCGACGGATGCCTCCGCCCTACTTTTGTTGGAAGTGAACCTAGCGGTCGGCTCCGTTCGCGCAAGGCCGACGCCAGGGTCCTGTCAGGGCAACTTGGCTAATTCGACGAAGCCCCTCCCCGGCCTCCTTCAGGCAACGGCCGCCGCGCTGCATTCGCGGCCTCCGCGCGAAGTCGCCGAAGAGTGGGTCAGGCTGAAACGGAAGTAGAGCCCGACCGCATGCCGGATCACATCGGCTGGAAAGCGATGGGGTTTGAACGAAATCGGCGTCATCGAAATTCGTCCTCAATCAGCCACTCATAGCGGCTCCAAGTGGAGACCTTTTTTCGTTTGCCTGACGGCACCGCCATGAATTTCGAGATATCCTATATTAGACAATGAGATAACAGAAACGCACGGTCCCATCCCATAAACCTACCTGCAAATCCCCCTCCACTTGTCTTACGTTTGGTCAGGGAGCGTCAGGTCTGGAGATCGGATGCGCCGATGATCAGTTGGCGACCGGCCACAGGGTCAGTCCCGCGCAAACTGGCGAAGAGGTCAGGGACGCAGGGCGTACTGTCGCGCGCCGAAGAGGATGGAGCGCTGCTCGTCGGTGAGGCCGGTAAGGCCACCCTCGATGGTTTCCCGCCGCAGGTGCTCGCGGGCCACCTCCATGCCGCGTTGCACCGACGGGCGGGCGCCCACCGCGTCGGACCAGCGGGCCAGGTGCGGGAACGCCGCGCGGCGGCCTTCCACCTGGCGCAGGGTGTAGGGATAGGTGGCGATGTCGGCCACGCTGTAGGCATCGCCCGCCAGGAACGGGACCTGCGCCAGGCGCCCGTCCAGCACCCGCAACAGGCGGGTCACCTCGCTTGCGTAGCGTTCGATGGCGTAGGGGTGTTTCTCCTTGGCGTAGAAGCCGAAGTGGGCGTTCTGGCCGAACATCGGGCCGACGCCGGACATCTGAAACATTAGCCACTGGTGGCACAGAGCCCGGCCGCGGGGGTCGGCGGGGATCAACTGGCCGGCCTTCTCGGCGAGATACCAGAGGATCGCCCCGGACTCCGCAAGAACCAGGGGCTCGCCCGCCACATCCTGGTCGACGATCACCGGCGACTTGTTGTTGGGGTTGAGCTTCATGAACGCCGGCGCGAGCTGGTCGCCGCGCAGCATGTCCACCAACTCCAGGCGCCACGCCAGGCCGAGTTCCTCCAGCGCGATGGCCACCTTGCGGGCGTTGGGCGTGGGGCCGCCGTAGAGGACGATCATCGCCGGGTCCTAGATCTTGAAGGCTTCGAAGGTTTCGGGGGCGAACAGCGCCACGGGCTCCAGCCGCGTCGCCGAGAGCCCCTGCTCGTGGTGGTAGCGCAGGAACGTGTCGAGCACCGCGCGGTTCTTGGCGAACCCATAGGGCCACCAGTCGGCCCCCAGCTCGGCGGTCGCCTCCTCCACCGCCGCCACCTGCCAGGGCAGCATTGAGGTCGTGGCCGAGGTGACCCGCAGGTTCTCATAGGCGATGGCCTGGGCCTGGACGAAAGCCTTCATGAGCGACTGCGCTGCCCAGCGGTTGGCCTCGTACACGTCCCGCCGCAGCACGATCACATGCATGATCGGGAAGATGCCGGTCTTGCGGAAATAGGCCTTCTCCACCGGCACGAAGTCGGGGAACAGCCGCTTCACGTCACCGGGGCGGGAATAGAAGGTGGACGGGGTGCGAGCGGTCTGCAGGGCGTCGATCTCGCCGTCCGCCAGCATGGCCGACAAGGTCTGGCCGGGCCCGATGGGGACCACCTTGAACTTCGCCGGCAGGCTCAGCTTCAGCTTCTCCTCGCGGCCGGGTTCCTCCTCGCCGCCGGTGAAGTAGGTGACGCTGGCCGGGTCGACGCCGTACTCGTCAGCGAGGACGCCGCGTATCCAGACCGGGGCGGTCATCTGGTACTCGGGCACCCCTACGCGCTTGCCGATCAGGTCCCTGGGCGAGGCGATGCCGCTTTTCGCGGAGACGAAGATGCAGGAGTGGCGGAAGAACCGGGAGGGGAACACCGGGATGGCGATGAACGCCGGATCATCCCGGGCCAGCGACACGCAATAGGATGACAGGGACATCTCCGCGGCGTCGAACTCGCGGTTCCTGAGCATACGGAAGAACGTCTCCTCCACTTGCAGCGGCACCAGGTTGAGGTCGATCCCTTCCGGCGTCACCCGGCCGTCGGCCAGGGCGCGGGTGCGGTCGTAGTCCCAGCAGGCCAGCGTCAGGCGAAGCTTGCTCATGCCCCCTCCAGTTCAGTGATGGCCACTTCGCGGCCCTCGGCGCCGGACTTTAGCATGGCCAAGCACGCGGCTAGGGTGGCGGTTCCCCAGGCGCCGGAATGCAGGGGCGCGCGCCCATCGACCACGGCGGCCCAGACCTCGTCGATGACCCCGGCGCGAGGGATGGTGGGCGGCGGAATCTCGATGACCTCCCGGGCCCCGTCGCCGAACACCTCCACGCCGGTAGGGGTGAGCCGCAGGTCCGCGCGCTCGCAGCTTACCAGCACGAAGCCGAAATGCTCATGGGCCGGCGCGGTGCTCGCGGGCGGGCGATCGGCGCCATAGGCGCGGTGGTCCTTCAGCACCGCCTCGTGCGCGGCGGCCAGACGGCGGCGCGCGGCCCCATAGTCGGCGGGGTCCCGGGGCTGGCCGGTCTCGCCGGTCCAGCCCATCAGGGCGTCGGTGTCGTAGCGGCCATAGCCGGAGTAGGTGAGGCTGGCGGTAGCTCCGTTCCCGAAGGCGAGCAGGGCTTGGTAGGCGCCCTCCGTCGGCCGCGCCGGATCCCAGGCGCCGGTCTGGGCGCGGACGCTGCGCAACGGGGCGCCCGCCAGGCGGCGGGCCACGTCGACCTGGTGCGCGGCCTGGCTGAACACCACGCCGCCGCCCCGGGCGGTGTCCAGCTCCTCCGAGCGGCGGGGGCGATAGAGGAAGTCCGTGTAGTTGATCGAGGTGATCATCCGCACCGGGCCATAGGCGCCGGAGCCGATCAGGTCGGCCGCGTGGGCGATGGGGGCGTCGTAGCTGTGGCTGGGTCCCACGATGAGCTGCACGCCGGCCTCCGCGGCCGCAGCGGTCATCGCCCGGCAGGCGGCGAGGTCCAGCGCCATGGGCTTTTCCACCAGCACATGCTTGCCGGCCCGCGCCGCGGCGACCGCCTGCCCGGCGTGCAGGGCGTGCGGCGTGGCGATGTAGACCACCTCGACCTGCGGGTCGGCGAGGACGGCGGCGGCGTCCACATGGGCGGTCTCCTGAAACTCCGCGGCGAACGCCGCGCGCGCCTCGGCCCGGGGATCGGCGGCGGCCACCAGCCGGCAGCGAGGGTCGGCCAGGAACGTGGGCCGCATCAGCACGAAGCCACGGCTCAGACCTATCACCCCAAAACGGAGCACGCGGTCGCCCATACGGTCGTCTCTCCTGGCGGCTGGCGGAGGTTTAGGCGGGGCGCGGATGCTGGACACCCCCACCCGCGGCGGCTAAAATACTTCGATATCTAAGTCTCAGCAACGGCGCGCCGCGCCCCTTGCGCCTTCGGACATTTCGCCATGCGGCCTGCCGACAACGAACTCCTCTGCCGGGTCGAGGGCGAAGCCCCAATGGGCCAGGTCATGCGCCAGCACTGGCTGCCCGCCTGCATGAGCGAGGAGGTCGCCGATCCCGACGGCGCCCCGGTGCGCACGCGGCTGCTGGGCGAGGACTTGGTGGTGTTCCGCGACACCCAGGGCCGGCTGGGCGTGCTGGACGAACATTGCCCGCACCGCGGCGCCTCCCTGGCCTTCGGCCGCAACGAGGCGTGCGGCCTGCGCTGCCTCTACCACGGCTGGAAGTTCGGCGTGGACGGCGAGATTCTGGAGATGGCCTCCGAGCCTCCGGAAAGCCGCATGCGCAACCTCAAGCACAAGGCATATCCGGCGCAGGAGGCGGGCGGCTTCGTTTGGATCTGGATGGGTCCGGCCGACGCGATGCGCCCCTTCGAGCCGCCCGCCTGGGCGCCCGCAGCGTCGACGAGGATCTCCATCGTCAAGATGCACGCGGCCTGCAACTGGGCCCAGGTGCTGGAGGGCTCCATCGACAGCGCCCACTCCTCCAGCCTGCACTCCACCAACATGCCAACGGCGGAAGTAGCGGGCTCCACGGCCACCGAGACGGCCTGGCTGCGGCCCTCCAACGACAAGGCCCCGAAGCTGGAGGCCGAGCTCACCGACTACGGATTCCACTATGCCGCCATCCGCCGCCCGATCGTCGACGCCGAGACGAAGGTCTATGTGCGCACCACGGTGTTCATCGCGCCGTTCACCGTGCTGATCCCGCCTAACGACCAGTACAACCTGGCCCAGATGCTGGTGTCGATCGACGACGTGAACTGCATGTTCTACTGGGTCGCCTGGCACGAGACCAAGGGCATCGACCAGGACGCCTGGCGGCGGTTCTGCGTGGCCACGCCCGGCGTCGACCTGGACAGGGACTGGCGCAAGGTCCGCAATCTGGGCAACCACTTCCTGCAGGACCGCGCGGCCATGAAGGCCGGCGACTTCACCGGCATCGACGGCATCCCGGCCCAGGACATGGCCATGTGGGAAAGCATGGGGCCGATCGCTGACCGCGCCTATGACCACCTGGGCGCCTCGGACGTGGCGATCATCCAGTTCCGCCGGCAGATGGTCGCAGCGGCAAAGGCGGTGCAGGCGGGCGAGGCGGCCATCGGCACGACGAGCGCCACCCGCCAGGTAGATCTGGCGTCCTATGAGGGGCTGGTCCCCAAGGACGCCGACTGGCGCGGCTTCACCACCCGCAACCGCCACGCCCAGGCGGCGGAGTAGGCTACATCCGCCAGGTCAGCGTCACGCCATAGGTCTTGGGCGGCGCGTAGGGCACCAGCACTTGGCGATAGGGCGCGAAGGCGGTGACGTAGGTGGCCACCAGCTCGTCGGTGAGGTTCTTGCCCCAGAACGCTAGCTGCCACGTCTCGTCCGGCGAGGTGAGCGCCACCCGGGCGTCCCAGTTGATGTAGCCTTCCTGCTTCTGCGTCGGGATGTTGGACGCCTCGAAGTAGAGCTTGGACTGGTTGGCGTAGTCCACCCGGCCCAGCACCGTCCAGCCGTCGGCCAGCGAGGCCTCGTACTGCACGCCGATGGCCAGCTTGTCCTCGGGCGAGCGGGGCAGGCGGTTGCCGGTGAAGTTGCCGGTGGCGCCCGTGGCGAAGCTGGTGAAGCGGGCGTCGAGATAGGCGTAGCTGCCGTCGATCTGCAGCCCGGGCAGGGGCGTCACCACCCACTCGATCTCGGCGCCCTCGATCTCGGCGGTGGCGGCGTTGCCGACCACCACGCAGCACAGCGGCACCAGCTGAGAGGTCTGCAGGTCCTCGTAGTCGGTCTTGAACACCGACACGTTCAGCCGCAGGCGGTTGTCCAGCCACTGGGTCTTGGCGCCCGCCTCGTAGCTCCAGGCGTATTCCGGATCGTAGGGCGTGGCCTGGCTCGCACCGTTGCCGGCGATCCCCTGGTAGCCGCCGCTCTTGAAGCCCCGGGCCGCCGACACATAGACCAGGACGTCCTCGGTCGCCCGCCAGTCCAGGGCGAGGCGGGGGGTGAGGGCGTCCCACGTCTCGGAACTGCGCACGTCGTAGTCAGCCGCGAGCGGCGGCGGCAGGCCGGGCCCGGAGAGTTTCCGGCCGATGAAGTGGCCGTCCTTCTCCTCCCAGGTCATCCGCGCTCCGAGGGTGGCGGTCAGGGCGTCGGTGATGTCGAAGGACACCTGTCCGAAGATCGCGGTGCTGGTGCTCTCCACCGCCTGCGGATAGACCGCAACGCCGGTGATCGCCGGCGCCGGGAAGTCCTGGATCAGGTACTCCGTGCGGTTGTTGTCCTCGTTCAGATAATAGAACCCGACCT
This sequence comes from Phenylobacterium sp., assembly GCF_046590535.1. GTDB lineage: Bacteria > Pseudomonadota > Alphaproteobacteria > Caulobacterales > Caulobacteraceae > Phenylobacterium. The sequence continues at coordinate 8,996 of NZ_JBKJTG010000214.1, forward strand.
GGCCGCGCAGGCGCTCGTCCATCAGGCCGAAAGCCAGGCGCACCTCCTGGCTGAACTGCTGGTTCTTCTCGTGGTCAATCTCGGTGGATTCGATCTGGTTCGGCGGCCGGACCGGATTGGCGAAGAACGGGGTGACGAAGTTCAGCTTCACGTCGCGCAGGCCGGTGACCGAGGTGACCACCCCCAGGGGCGTCGTCCAGTTAACCTCCGCGCGGTAGGTCTTCAGCAGCCGGCGGATTTTGCCGTCGGTGTAGGCGTTGGTGATCCGGGGATCCGGATTGATCCCCACGCAATGGATGCCGCCCCGAAGCGTCGCGTCGCAGATGTTGTCGCGCGGGTTGCCCTTCTGGTCCTGGTCGGTGACGTCGTAGGACAGGACAATGTCCAGGTCCTCGCTGGGCAGGAAGCGCAGGGCGGCCCGGGCGGTCTTCAGGTCTTCGTTGTTGACCCGGTTGCCGGTGCCCTGGTTGAACTCGTAGCCGTCGCGCTTCTTCAGCGCCACGCCGCCGGACAGGAAGACGTTGTCGGCCAGCGCGATATTGCCGTGGGCGTTGAAGGCGCGGCGCTCATAGTTGCCGAGCTGGCCCTGCAGCCGCAGGGATGTTTCCGCCTGGGGCTTCCTCGAGACGAACTGGATGAGGCCGCCGACCGCGTTCTTGCCGAACAGGGTGCCTTGCGGGCCGCGCAGCACCTCGATACGCTGCAGGTCCATAGCGTCGATGTCGGGCACGCCGCCCTTGCCGACATAGACGCCGTCCACGAACACCACCACCGAGGGGTCGCCGCCGGAGTTCTGGCTGATCCCGAAGGCCGAGCCGATGCCGCGGATGGCGAAGTTCTGCTGCACAGAATCCACCTGGCCCATGCTGAAGCCGGGGGTCCGCAGGGCGATGTCGGAGAGGGTCTCGACGCCGGCGCGTTCCAGCGCCCGGGCGCTGAAGGCGGTGACCGCCACGGGGACATCCTGGAGGTTCTCCTCCACCCTCTGGGCGGTGACGATAAGTTCGGAGACTTCCGCCGTCCGGGTCTGGGCCTGGGCCTCGGCCCCCAGCAACAGGGCCGCGCTCATCGCCGCCCACGACACGCCACATGCAAGACGCCTGGTCATTGCAACCTCCCCCAAGGTCACCCCGTCATCGCGCGGGGTCTTTTGTTTCGCCTGAGCAAGCTACATCATAATCCATAGAATACTAAGTATCTTCGTCAGCGGGCGGCCAGGGCCTCGATCCGCACCCGCGCAGGCTTCAACGCCACGGTGAGCAGGATGATCGCCACGGTCAGGCCAATGGCGGTGGTCAGGGCCAGGGACTGGCCGACGAACTGCGGGCCGCCGAACAGGTGCTCGGTCATCATCGCCGTCCAGGTGGGCGCGAGGCCCAGGCCGATCATGTTGGCGACGATCAGGTAGAGCGCGCCCACCTGGCCGCGCATGCGGTTGGGGGTCAGGGCCTGGATGGCGGTGCCCTGCAGGCCGCCATAGACGCTGCCGACGCCCAGGGCGGCGCAGAACAGCAGCATGGCCAGCGGCGCCGAGGGACTGAGGTAGGCGCCGATGAACAGGGGCGCCTGCAGGATGGCCGACCACAGGCTGACCCAGATCGGCCCGTTCGCCCGGCCGCGCTTGGTGGCGCGGTCCGAGAGCCACCCGCCGGCCAGCACGCCGGCTGTGCCGGCCACGCCAAAGCCACCCGCATAGAGCAGGCCTACCTCAGTGGGCGACAGCCCGTGGACCCGCATGAAATAGACCGGCCCCCAGACGTTGAAGGCGTAGCCGGTGATGACGATGCCGGTGAAACCCAGGAACACCGGGGTGAAGGTCCGCCAGTGCTGCGCCAAATAGGCCATCACCTCGCGAATCGGCAGGGCCTCGCCGGTGGCGCCCGGCTCGACCCGGCGCTTGGGCTCCTTGACGGTGAACAGCACTAGGAGCGCCACCAAGACGCCCGGCGGTCCGACGATCAGGAACGGCACCTGCCAGGCGGCCATGGGCCCCAGGAACGGCACGTCCGGCTGGGCGGTCTGGGCCCACTCCACCACCACGCCGCCCAGCAGCATGGCCAAGCCGCCGCCGATGGTGATGCCGCAGGTGAACAGTGACATGGCGAAGCCCAGCCGCTCGCGCCGGAAATAGTCGGGCAGCATGGAATAGGCGCCAGGCGCCAGGGTGGCCTCGCCGACGCCCACGAACATGCGCCCCACGAACAGCTGCCAGAAGCTGCTGGCCAGTCCGCAGGCGAAAGTGGCCAGGCTCCACAGGCCGATGCCGAGCGCGATCAAGTTGCGCCGCCTGCGGGTGTCGGCCCAGCGGCCGAACGGCAGGCCCAGCACCGTGTAGAAGGCGGCGAATGCGAACCCGGCCAGCAGGCTGACCTGGGTCTCGGAGAGGTCCAGGTCCTTGCGCACCGGGTCCAGCACCAAGCTGAGCAAGGTGCGGTCGATGAACGAGAACATGTAGGCGAGCATCAGCACGCCCACGACGTAGTAGCTGTAGGCCGAGTCGGCGGGCTCCTGACCTTCGGAACGCCCAGGCTCGGTCATCACGGCCTTTCTAGAAGCGCTTGGCGAGGCGCACGTAGCCCAGCGCCCCGCGCGGATCGTACACGAAGCGGTCGAAGCCCTGCAGGTCGGAAGCGATCCGCGAGTTCGGCGGATACTCGTCGGTGATGTTGATCACCCCCACCGTCAGGTTGGTGTCCCACTGGTCAAGCGCCAGGGCGTACTGCAGGTCCAGCGTCCAGAAGTCGTTGTACTTGAAGCCGTTCAGCGGGTTGGTGGCGAGGGTGAAGTTCTCCTTGTACGACGAGGTGTGGTTCACCGTGGCGGTGAAGGCCTGCGGACCGCGCTCGAAGGTGGCGATCACGTTGAAGCGCAGCTTAGGCAGGGAGCGGGCGAAGTTCTCGGTGTTGCGGAAGCCCGAGATGTCCCGCTTTCGGCCGCCCACCGTGGTCTCGTACTTGTTCAGGTAGGTGCCGCGCACGGTGATGTTCATGTCGCCGGCGTCGAAGCTCTCGCGCAGCGTGCCGCTGAAGTCGACACCGTCGGAGACCACCGCGTTCTGGTTCACGAAGGCCACCCGCACCTGCTGGATCAGGCCGCGGGGGGTGCCCCCCTGGCGAGTGATCCGCGGGTCGTTGGGATTGGCGGTGACGATCGCCTGGAAGTTCTCTTTGACGATCAGGTCTTTGTAGTCATAGCGCCAATAGTCGACCGTGAAATTCCAGTTGCTGTTGGGAGTCCACAGCACACCCACCCCGTAGTTCTTCGCTGTCTCGGGATCGAGGTCGGAGCCCGGCAGGCTGAGGATCTGGCTGAAGAACGGGATCAGGCTGGGGTTGAACGGATCGACCACGGCGTTGTTGATCGTCGAGATCGAGGAGATCTGCGACAGCGACGGCGCCCGGAAGCTGGTGCCGGCCGAGGCTCGCAGCACCACGGTGTCGAGGGGCTCCCAGCGGATCGCGGCCTGCGGATTGAAGCTGCCGCCGATGCCGCCGGAGTAGCTGTCGTAACGGGCCTGCAGCTGAAGGTCGAAGTTCTCCGCGATCGGCACGGCCAGTTCGCCGAACACCGCGCCCACGTCCCGGTCCATTTCGAAATCTGGGCCGGAGAACAGGAAGACGAAGTTGCCGGTCTGCTGGTCGCGGTCGGACTTGAACTCCAAGGTCTCGTGGCGGAACTGCACCCCAAAGGCGGCGCCCACCTTGCCGGCCGGCATGTCCCACAGGTCGCCGGTGATGATGGCTTCCACCGAGTGCATGCCGCCGTAGTACTTGCGCCAAGAATCGCGGGTGAAGTCGGCGATCACCCGCGGGTCGTTGGCCAGGGCGGGGTTGGTCAGGGCCGAGCCGAACGGGTTGTAGAACTGGTTGTTGTTGGGCCCACCGACGCCGTTGAGCGCGGCGATGAAGCGGTCCTTCACGGTGTCGCGGATGTTGGTCGGCGAGTAGTTTTGCAGCGCGTAGGTATAGGAGGCGTCGTAGGTCCAGCCGGGGAAGGCCTGGCCCTTGAAGCCACCCACCAGGCGCAGCTGGTCCGAACGGCGGCGCTGCTCGTTGGCCGGATAGTTCACAAAGCCCAGCGGGCGGCCAAAGAGGGTCACCGGCACGCCGAAGCCGCCGTTCACCACCAAGTTGCCCGGGTTGTTGGCCGGAATGGTCGGGAAGGTGAGGTTGGAATAGGACGGCGCCGAGCGCAGCTTGGCCTCGTTGTGGGCCAGGCCCAGCTCCGCGTAGAGGGTGTGGCGCTCGTTCAGGCGGTAGTTGCCGGTGGCGTAGCCGAGGATCCGCTGTTCGGGCGCGATCAGCCAGAAGGCCCGCGATAGGTCCAGGCCGCAGAGCCCCAGGTTGGTGCCCGGGACGAAGGGCGTGGGGATGCCGCCCAGTTGCGCGCAGGCGGGGTCGATCACCGGCAGGGCGGCGCCGATCGGGCGGTAGGCGCCGGGGAAACCCAGGGCCGAGCGGATCCTGTTGCGGGTGAACGGACGGTCGTTCTGGGCCAGCGGGGTGCGGTAGAGCCCTTCGATCCCAGCCACAAAATCCCAGTTGTCGCCGGACGTGCCGCCCACGACGCCCAGGTTGAAATCCTCCTGGCTGTCCTTGAACGTGCTCTGGTACTGGGCGCGGACCTCCACGCCTTCGAACGAACGGCGCATCACGAAGTTGGCGACGCCAGCAATAGCGTCGGAGCCATAGAGGCCGGAGCCGCCGCTCTGCAGGATTTCGACCCTGTCGATCATGATCAGCGGGATCACGTTGATATCGACGAAGCTGGAGCCGTCGTCCAGCGGCACCGGCGAGACCACCTGGCGGCGGCCGTTGATCAGGGTCAGCGTGGAGGCGACCCCCAGGCCGCGCAGGTTGATATTGGCCATACCCAATTGGTAGGGCGCGTTGGTGTTGTCGGGGGTCGAGCGCGCGCCGTTGGCCATCGGCAGATTCTTGAACAGGTAGTCGGCGGTCTGGATCGACTGCTTCGCCAGCTCCTCGTTGCCCAGGACCGAGACGGGATTGGGCGTGTCGTTGACCGGCCTTTGGATGTAGCTGCCGGTGACCACCACCTCCTCGACGGTGGACGGGGCCTGCGCCCACGCCGACCCGGCCGAGGCGATCAGGGCGCAGGCCGAAGCCCCCGCCAGCGCCCAACGCGAGGACGCCAATCCACGCACGCGCATGCCATCGTCGAACGACATCCTGGTATCCTCCCCTTGTCGCCGGCCGTCGCTGAGCGACCCGCATTATCTGGAGCGAGCATGCCCGCCTCCGTTCGCCCGGTCCAGCTTAATTCATCAATCAGATTGACGGTTTGGGCCAGCCAGGGGTATAATTGCTTAGATTTAGAAGGTTTTTTTCCGGAACGTAAAGAGCGCTGCGGGGCGCCGTATGACGAACCCTCTTCACCTTGGACGCCGCAAGGCGTTCATTGCGGCCCCGGACGAGCGCACAGGCAAAAGCGGAGGCAGGCTCATGGAGCGCAAGAACACCGAGTTCGACATTCGCGGCGTCAATCACCTGGCGCTGGTCTGCAAGGACATGGCCAAGACCGTCGGCTTCTATCGCGACATCCTGGGGATGCCGCTGATCAAGACGATCAGCCTGCCCCGGGGTATGGGCCAGCACTTCTTCTTCGACATCGGCAATGGCGACAGCCTAGCCTTCTTCTGGTTCCCAAACGCCCCGCCGGCCGATCCGGGACGCTCGGCCCCCAGCTTCCTGCCGACCCAGGGCTCGATCGTCAGCGCCCACGGGTCGATGAACCACATCGCCTTCAACGTGCCGGCCGACAAGTTCGATGACTATGTGGCGCGACTGCAGGCCAAGGGCGTGGCGGTCTCGCGCGTGCTCAACCACGACAACTCGCCCACGGGCGCCGCCGAGGAAGTCACCGACGACGTCTTCGTCCGGTCGGTCTACTTCTTCGATCCCGATGGAGTGTGCCTGGAGTTCGCCTCCTGGGTCGGCAAGGAGTTTGGCCCGCAAGACGTGGCCCACGCGCCGATGACCGCCGAGGGCGTGCCTGACGAGAGCCTGCTGGCCGCCGTCGCCCGTCCGACCCTGGAGCCGGCGCACTAGCATGGACGACGCCGCCGTCCGCGCCTTCGCCAAGCGCTTCTTCGACGCCATCGAACAGGGCGACGTTGACACCTTACGGGCTAGCTACACGCCCGACGTGGGCATCTGGCACAACTTCGACGACAAGGTGCAGACCCGAGAGGAGAACGTCGCCACCCTGCAGGGCATGGTCGCCCGGATCAGCGACCGGCAGTACGCCGACCGGCGGATCGAGGTGTTCGAGGGCGGCTTCGTGCAGCAACACGTGCTTTGGGGTGTCCGCAAGGACGGCAGCCGGGTCAGTCTGCCGGCCTGTATCATCTGCCGGCTGCGCGAAGGGCTGATCTACCGGCTGGACGAGTACCTGGACAGCGCCCACGTGGCCCTTTTCCGCCAGACCTTCTGAGGCCCCTGCGGCGCCAGCCGACGGCTGGACTGCGGATGCTTAGAAGGCTAACGGATCGGCATGGGCGCCGAGGATGCGATCATCGACTGGCTGCGCGAGGCGGGTCTTGCGCCGGCCGGCGCGGAGCTCTCCCTGACCCCGCTGGGCGGCGGGGTGTCCAGCGATGTGTTCTGCGTCGACCTGCCGGACGGCCCGATCTGCGTGAAGCGGGCGCTGGCCCGGCTCAAGGTCGCCGCTGACTGGCGCGCGCCGCTGGAACGCTCGACCTATGAAGCCGCCTGGCTTCGCGTCGCCGCGACCCTGGACGGTCCGATCGTACCGCGGGTCCTGGCGGAAGATCCGGCGCGGCACGTCTTCGCCATGACCTGGTTCGCGCCAAAGGATCATCCGGTCTGGAAGGCGGAACTTGCCGCCGGGCGCGTGGATACCAGGTTCGCCGCCCGCGTCGGGAACGCCCTCGCAAAGGTGCATTCCGGGACCGCGCATGCGCCGGCTCTGGCCGCGCAGTTCGCCACCGCCGGCCTCTTCGAGAGCCTTCGCCTAGCCCCCTACCTGCGCCACGCGGCCCTGGCCCATCCGGACCTGGCGGACCGGCTCAACGGCCTGGCCGACGCTACCCTGGCCCGCAGCCTCGCCCTGGTGCACGGGGACGTCAGCCCGAAGAACATCCTCTGCGGTCCGGTGGGCCCGGTGTTCCTCGACGCCGAGTGCGCCTGGTACGGCGATCCCGCCTTCGACATCGCCTTCTGCGCCAACCACCTGCTGCTGAAGTGCGTGTGGAAACCGGACCATGCGGCCGCCTATCTCGCAGCCTTTCAGGCCTTGGCCTCGGCCTACCTGGGGGGCGTTGACTGGGAGGAGCAGGCCGCGCTCAACGCCCGCGCCGGCGACCTCCTCGCCGCCCTGTTGCTGGCCAGGATCGACGGAAAGTCGCCAGTGGAATATCTGACCGACCCAGAGGACAAGGCCTTTGTGCGCGGCGTGGCGGTGGAGCTCCTGAGGCAGCCGGGGCTGACGCTGGGCGGCGTGGCGGGCGTCTGGGAACAACGGACCGGGGCGCGATGAAGACCACCATTCAGACAGTCCGCGGCCGGCAGGTCTGGGACAGCCGCGGTCGGCCCACGGTCGAGGCCGAGGTGACGCTGGCGGGAGGGGCCGTGGGCCGGGCGATGGCCCCCGCGGGCGCTTCTATGGGCGCGCACGAGGCGCTCGAACTGCGGGACGGCGGTCCAAGGTTCGCAGGCCTCGGCGTGGAACGGGCCACGGCGGCGGTGAACGGCGAGATCGCCGCGCGGCTGGCCGGGCTCGACGCCGCCGACCAAGCCGGCGCCGACGCAGCCATCAACGACCTGGATGGCACGGCCAACCTGGCGCGCCTGGGCGCCAACGCCACGGTGGCGGTGTCCCTGGCCCTGCTGCATGCCTCGGCCGCGGCGGAGGGGGTCCCGCTCTGGCGCTGGCTGGCGGCCGGCGGCGACGTGCGCCTGCCGCTGCCGGAAGTGCAGATCTTCGGCGGCGGCGCGCATGCTGGCCGGCGCACCGACATCCAGGACTTCATGATCATGGCACCCCACGCCGGCTCGGTCCGCCGCGCCCTGGAGATCACGGCCGATGTCTATCGCGCCGCCGGCGACCTGATGGCCGAGACGGGCCGCCTAGCCGGCGTCGCCGACGAGGGCGGCTGGTGGCCGGTCTTCGACTCCAACGAGGACGCGCTGACCGCCCTGACGGCCAGTATCGAACGCGCCGGCTACCGGCCGGGAGAGGAGGTGTTCATCTCCCTGGACGTGGCCGCCAATGAGCTGCACGCCCACGGCCGCTACAGCCTGGCGCTGGACGGCGCGGAGATGGACGGGCCGGCCATGGTCGAGCGGGTGGTCGGCTGGGCGCAGCGGTTCCCGATCCTCTCCATAGAGGACCCGGTGAGCCAGGACGACATGGCCGGCATGGCGCTGGCCACCGCGCGGCTCGGCGAGGGCATCCAGATCATCGGCGACGACTTTCTGGTGACCGACTCAGGGCGGGTGGCGCGCGCTGCGGCCGCCGGGGCCTGCAACGCGGTGCTGATCAAAGTGAACCAGGCCGGCACTGTGACCAAGGCGAGGGCCGCCCTGGACGCCGCCCGTGGGCTGCGCTGGAGCACCATTGTCTCGGCCCGGTCTGGGGAGACCGAGGACGTCTCCATCGCCCACCTGGCCGTGGGCTGGGACGCCGGCCAGCTCAAGGTGGGCGCCTTCGCCCGCTCCGAGCGGATGGCCAAGTGGAACGAGCTGTTGCGCATCGAGGAGGCCCTGGGCGACCGGGCCGAGTTCGCCGGGGCCGGCGCCCTGCCCGCTTCCGTGGCGCGGACCCTGAACCGATGAAAGCCCTGCTGCACTACCGCGCCAGCCCCGGCTTCGCCGCCCAGCTCGCCGCTCGGGCCGAGGCGGCCGGCGTCGAGGCCGTGATCGTCGAGGAAGCCGACGAGGCCGGCTTCGCCCGCGAGATCGCCGACACCGAGGTGCTCCTGCACGTCCTGAAGCCGGTCACCGCGGCCATGCTGGAACAGGCGCCGCGCCTGAAGCTGGTGCAGAAGCTGGGCGTCGGAGTGAACACCATCGATCTGGTGGCCTGTCGCGAGCGGGGCGTGGCGGTGGCCAACATGCCCGGGACCAACAGCCAGGCGGTGGCGGAGATGACGCTGGCGCTGATGCTGGCGGTGCTGCGCCGCCTGCCCTACTTCGACGCCCTAGTGCGCGAGGGAGAGGGCTGGCGGCCGGACCTGGCGGTGCTGGACAGCGTCGGCGAGCTCTGCGGCCGCACCGTGGGCTTCGTGGGCTATGGCGGCGTGCCGTCCCGGGTGGCGCCCGCCGTCGCCGCTCTGGGCGCCCGGGTGATCTACACCGCCCGCTCGGCGAAGACCGGAACGGCCGGCGCCTTCGTCTCGCTGAACGAGGTGGTCGAGCAATCCGACATCCTATCGCTGCACATTCCCCTCACCGAGGAGACCCGCGGAATGATCGGCGGCTTGGCGCTGTGGCGGATGAAGCCAGGCTCCATCCTGATCAACACCGCCCGCGGCGAGCTGGTGGACCAGGCCGCCCTTTGCGAGGCCCTTGGTACCGGCCAGCTCGGCGGCGCGGGCCTGGACGTGTTCAACGGCGAGCCAGTGGACCCCGACGATCCAGTGCTGGCGTCGCCCAAGGTGGTGCTGGCCCCGCACGTGGCCTGGCTGACGCCGGAAACCCTGGCGCGCAGCCTTGATGTGGCGCTGGAGAACTGCCGCCGGGCGCGCGACGGCACGCCGCTGCTATGCCAGGTGGCGTGATGCGTCCCCACGTCATCCTGGTCACCGGCCAGCTGCTCACCGCGGAGGTGTTCGCCCCGCAGGTCGCCGCCCTGTCGGACCGATACGATGTCAGCCTCGCCGACCAGGCGTCGGACGAAACCATCGCCGGCATGACGGAGCGCTTGCTGGCCGCCGCGCCGGCGCGGTTCGACCTGGTGGGCCAGGCCATGGGCGGCTTCGTGGCCTTCGAGGTCCTGCGCCAGGCGCCGGGGCGGGTGCGCAGCCTGGCGCTGCTGGCCACGCTGGCGCCCAACGACACGCCGGCGCAGACAAAGCGACGCCAGGGCTACATCCGCCTGGTGGAGGACGGCCGCTTTGACGACGTGGTCGAGGAGCGGATCCCCATCCTAGTGCATCTGGCCCGGCGCGAGGACGAGCCCCTGCTGAGCGTGGTGCGTCGGATGGCGCGGGAGACGGGACCCCAGACCTTCCTGCGCCAGCAACGGGCCATCATGGCGCGCGTGGACAGTCGCCCGTCCCTGGGCGCGCTCGCCTGTCCCACCCTGATCGTCTGGGGCCGGCAGGACGGTATCGCCACCGAGGCCCACCAACGCGAGATGCTGGAGGCGATCCCGGGCGCACGCCTGGAAATCGTCGAGGACTGCGGCCATCTGGCGACGCTGGAGAAGCCCCGGACGGTGTCGCGCCTGCTTGCGCAGTGGCTGGCCTAGGCGCCCAGCTCGGCGCGTACGATCCGGGTCCCCTCGACCATGGCCTTGAGCTTGCCGAAGGCGACGTCGCGGGGGTGGTATTTCATGCCGCAGTCGGGGGCGATCATCAGCCGCTCCTTGTCGATGAACGGCAGGGCCGCGCGGATGCGGCCGGCCACCGTCTCGGGTGTCTCGATAGCCGGATCGTTGAGGTCCAGCACCCCATACATGATCCGCTTGGAGGGCAGCTCCGCCAGGATGGCCGGGTCCAGCCGGGGCTGGGCGGCCTCGATGGAGATAATGTCGGCCTTGCAGGCGTCGAGCTCGGCGAGGAAGTCGTAGCCCCTGGGCTTGGCCGCGCCCTTGTGGACATAGGCGTAGCCGAAGCAGACATGCAGGGCGGTGATCCCGCCGACGCCGTCCAGCGCCCGGTCGATGGCCTCCACGGCATAGCCCCTGGCCTGCTCCGGCCGGGCCTGCAGGTAGGGTTCGTCCAGTTGCACGATGTCCACGCCGGCGGCGAACAGGTCCTTGATCTCGGCGTTGACGGCGGCGGCGTAGTCCATGGCCAGCGCCGCATCGTCGGGATAGTGGTCGTTCTGCGCCTGCTGGGTCATGGTGAAGGGTCCGGGCAGGGTGATCTTCACCCAACCTCCGGCGCGTTCCTTCAGGAACTTCGCGTCCTGCGCCTCGATGGGGCCGCGGCGGCGGATCGGGCCGGCCACCCGCGGCACCGGATTGCGCGCGCCGGTTCGGTCGATGGCGGTCCCGGGGGTGTCGATGTCGATGCCGTCCAGGGCGGTGGCCAGCCGGTTGGAATAGCTCTCCCGCCGCATTTCACCGTCGCCGACGATATCGATGCCGGCGAGTTGCTGGTCGCTGATCGCCATCAGAGTGGCGGCCTCCTGGGCGTCGGCCAGCCAGGGCTCTGGCACCCGCCACAGCTCCCGGGCCCGCACCCGGGGCGGCAGGCGGCTCTTCAGCCCCTCGCGGTCGATGAGCCAGTCCGGCTGGGGATAGCTGCCCACGATGGTGGTGGGCAGCAGGGGCAGGCCAGGAAGCTTGTTCAACGGCGTCGTCCGGGACAGATGCATAGTATTTTATACTTTAGCTATCGGTCGCGGTTGGGGTCGTCAATCTGGGCCGCACGTTGATCGCGGCCGCGTCCGATGCGAAGGAGAAGCCATGACGAAAGGCCCCGCGCAAGACCTCTATGCCGATCCGAACAACAGCCTGGGCTATCTGACGAGGATCGCATTCCGCAGTTTTTCCCGGGCCCTGGAGAAGCGAACCCTGCCGCATGGGGTGACCGCGGGACAATGGCGCTTCCTGCGCGTGCTCTGGCGCGAGGACGGCCTGACCCAGCGCGAACTGAGCCGCCGCGTCGGGATGCGCGAGCCCACCACGGTCACCGCGCTGAAAGGCCTGGAGAAGAGCGGCTTCGTGCGCCGCAAGCAGAGCGACGCGGACCGCCGCAAGATCCACGTCTATCTCACCCCCACCGCCAGGAAGCTCCAGGCGGTGCTGGCGCCCTGCATCACCGAGGTTTCGGCCCACCTGCTGCAGGAGCCGGCGCAGGGTCGCCACCTCCTCGTCGGTGAGGCCCACGGAGGCGATCTCGTTCACCTCGGTGA
>NZ_JBKJTG010000044.1:0-46069 GCF_046590535.1 Phenylobacterium sp.
CGCGCGGGGGCCTTGCGCCGGCGCCTATCCGTCCACCCGCGTGACCATCTCCATCGCAGCCGCGGGCGCGCGGACCTTGCCCTGGTGGATGAAGAACACGAAGGCGTCGCGGGGCTCGGGGGGCAGGCCGGTGCGGTCGATGGGCGTCAGGTCGTGGGGAACCTCGCCGGCGGCGTAGGCGGCGAACCTCTGGGCCCACAGGTCCAGGTCGGCGGGAGGGTAGCCGGTCTCGATGGCGTCGGAGCCCTTCAGCAGCCGCGCATATACGAAGTCGGCGGTGACGTCGGGGATCATCGGGTAGTTCTCGTTCTCCGACAGGCAGATAGCCACGTCGCGGTCGCGGCACAGGCCGACGAACCTGGCGTCGGCGAAGCTTGCGTGGCGCACCTCCACACAGTGCTGGAGCGCGAGGCCCTCGAGCCTTGCGGGCAGCAGGTCGAGAAAGCCAGCAAAGTCGTCGTAGTCGAACGTCTTGGTTGGCATGAACTGCCAGAGAATCGGCCCCAGCCGGTCCCCAAGCTCGACGATCCCCTGGCCCAGGAAGATGGCGATGGAAGGCGCGCCGTCGGCCAGGATCTTGCGGTTGGTGGAGAACCGCGAGGCCTTCACGGCGAACTTGAAGCCGTCGGGGGTGGCCGCCGCCCACTTGGCGAAGCTCTCCGGCTTGAAGCTCGAATAGTAGGTGCCGTTGATCTCGATGGCGGTGAGCTGGCGGCTGGCGTAGGCGAGCTCCTCCGCCTGTTTCAGCCCCTTGGGATAGAACACCCCGCGCCAGGGCTCGAAGGTCCAGCCCCCGATTCCCGCGCGGATGCGGCCGGCCCCCGCCACCGGCGCTACTTCCGCTGGGCGGCGGTCGCGTCGCGCGCCGCCTTGAACTCGGACCCCGCCTTCCACTCGGGCCAGACCGTGGAGTTGGCCAACATGGCGCCCAGGTCGTGGATCATCCGGCCGTCGGCGACGATGCCGGCGGCGTTCCAGTTGGGATCGAACTCGTCCGAGGGCTGGTGGTACCTGTCCGTGTTGTAGGCGGCCTGCCACGCGGCGCCGCGCGCCCGCCCGCCGGTGAACAGGTCCTGGCCGGCCCCATAGGAGATCGCCGGCACCCCGCGCTTGGCGAAGGAGAAGTGGTCGGAGCGGAAGAAGCTGCCCGCCTCGGGACGGGGATCGGGACTGTAGGTGCGGCCATGGGTCTTGCCCACCGCGATCAGGTCGTCCTGCAGGCTCACCGGGGCGTTGCCGGAGGTGGTGAAGTCGCGGGCGGGACCCGCGGGGCGCAGGCCGTCCATATTCAGGTTCGCCACGGTGGTGGCCAGGGGATAGACCGGGTTGGTGGCGTAGTACTCCGAGCCCAGCAGGCCCTTCTCCTCGGCGGTCACCGCCAGAAAGACGATCGAGCGGGCGGTGCGCGGGGCCTTGGCGTGCACCCGGGCCAGTTCCATGAGGAGCGCCGTGCCGGTCGCGTTGTCGACGGCGCCATTATAGATGCGGTCGCCCGAGGCGTCGGGCAGGCCCACCCCCAGGTGATCCCAGTGGGCGGTGTAGATGATCCGCTCGCTGGGCCGCTTGGCGCCCGGCAATACGGCCATGACGTTCTTGGAGACCACCTTCTGGGCGTCCACCGCATAGTCGGTGGAGAAGCTGACGCCGGCCAGGGCCACCGGCCTGAAGCTGCGGGTCTGGGCCTGTTTCTTCAGGGCCTCGAAGTCCAGGCCGGCCTTCTGGAAGAGGCCCACGGCCACGTCGCGCTGCACCCAGCCTTCCAGGGGCGCGTGGGCCTCCAGGGGCTTTTCGCGGATCACGTCGAAGATCTCGGCGGTGTTGGAGTTCTTCACCGTGGCCCAGCCGTAGGAGGCCGGCGCGGTCTCGTGGATCACCAGGAAGCCCACCGCGCCCTGGCGGGCGGCCTCCTCGAACTTGTAGGTCCAGCGGCCGTAGTAGGTCATGGCCTTGCCGCCGAAGTCGCCCTGGCCGGTCTCGAAGTCGGCGTCGTTGACCAGCACCAGGGCCACCTTGCCGTTCAGGTCCACGCCCTTGAAGTCGTCCCAGTTGCGCTCCGGCGCCTTCACACCATAGCCGACGAACACCACCGCAGCGTCCTTGACGGTCAGGCGATCGACGCCGGTCTGGGCGGCGCGGATGGCGATGTGTTCGCCCTGGGTGAGGGTCTGGACCTGGCCTGCGGCGGTGAAGCTGGCCGCCACCGGGCCCTTGGTGGTGAACCGGGCCAGGGGCACGTCCTGGGTCCAGGCGCGCGTACCGTTCGCCTGGAGATCCCCGGCGGGCTGCAGGCCGGCGGCTTTGAACTGCTCGATCAGGTAGGCGACGGTCTTGGTCTCGCCGGGGGTGGCGGGGCCGCGGCCCTCATAGGCGTCGGAGGACAGCACCTGCACGTCGCGGGTGATGCGGGCGGCGTCCAGGGGCGCGTCGGCGGCGCTGGCGGCGCTGGCGGAGAGCACGGCCGCGGCGGTGCAGAGGAGGAGGGTTTTCATCGCGGGAACCTGGGATTCTGAGCTCGGATTCGCCGCGACCCTAGAGCCTTCCATGTTCGGAGGAAATCAGCTGAACGAGGCCGGGTGGCGCGAATCCGGTGTTTCGAGCTTGTCCGCCCGGAAACGCCAGCGGGCATGAAGGTCTGGACCGCGGGCCGAGTTTCGGCCAGTGGTGCGTCGTCAGGGGCCGCGGAGCCGCCGGCGGAGGGGCGAACGGGCGGGCGATTTGTTACAGCGCAGCCATTGCGCAGTTGCATACCTGTGTTCAACACCCCCGTCGCCACGGCCCGAAGCGAAGACCCCTTGATGCGCCACCTCACTCCCGCAGCCGTCCTGGCCTGCCTTGCGCTCGCCGCCTGCGCGACGCCGCGCCAGGCGGACGTGCGCCTGCCCGGGGCCTTCGAGGCGCCTGCCGCCCCGCCGGCGACGGCGGTGGCGCTGGACCGCTGGTGGACGGCGTTCGGCGATCCCGAACTGACCACCCTGATCGAGCAGGCCCTGGTGGCCAATCCCGACGCGCGCAGCGCCGCGGCCCGGCTGGCGGAGGTTCGCGCGCAACGCACCGGCGCGCTGGTGCAGTTCCTGCCGCAGGGAGGCCTCAGGGCCCAGGCCCGCCAGACCGAGACCGACCAGCTCTCCGGCACCCGGATCAATATCCCGGGCTTTTCCACCAGCGGCCGGTCCGAGGCCTATTCGGCGGACTTCAATGTGAGCTGGGAGGTCGACCTGTTCGGCCGGGCGTTCGCCGCCCGCCGGACGGTGAACGCCGAAGTGGCCGCCGCCCGCTTCGAATATGAGGGCGCCCGCGCGGCGCTGGCCGCCCAGGTGGCCGACGCCTGGTTCCAGGCGCGCGGCCTGGCCATCCAACTGGCCGACGCCCGCGAGAGCGCCCGCATCCAGCGTAGCCTCTATGACTTAGCCGTGCGCCGCGCCCAGGCGGGGATCGCGGCCACCTCCGAACCCGATCGAATCTCCGGCGACCTGGCCCAGTCCGAGGCCCGTGCGGCCAGCCTGGAGGCCGAATTGCAGGTGCAGCGCCGCACCCTGCTGATCCTCACGGGCCGGATCGTCGAGCCCACCGCCAACATCTCCGCCCCACCCAACGTCGGCCAGGCCCCGCCCGTGCCGTCGGCGATCCCCAGTGAGCTGCTGGCGCGGCGGCCCGACGTGCGCGAAGCCCAGGCGCGGGTGGCGGCGGCCGCCGGGCGCCAGGACGTGGCGGCGCTGGCCTTCTTCCCGACCTTCACCCTGACGCCTGGCCTCGGCTGGTCGAAGACCGTGCAACCCGGCTTCTCCTCGGAGACCCAGAGCTGGTCGATCGGCGGCGGGGTGACCCAGCCGCTGTTGTCGATCCCGCGGCTGCTGGCGGAGCTGAAGGCGCAGAACGCGCGGACCGAACAGGCGGTGATCGCCTACGAGAAAGCCGTGCAGACCGCCTTCGCCGAGGCCGAGGGGGCGCTGGTGCGCCTCGACGCCGACCGGCGCGGCGCGGCGCTGCTGACCGACGGCGAGGCCCGCGCGGCCCGGGCCTATGAGGCCTCGCGGATCGGCTACGGCCGCGGCCTCACCGACCTGCAGACCACCCTGGGCGCCGAGCAGGCGTGGCGCGCGACCCGCGCCCAGTTGACCGCCGCCCAGGTGCAGTCCCTGCGTCGCACCGTCCAGGCCTACAAGGCCCTGGGCGGCGGCTGGCAGGCGCAAAACTATCCAACCCAAGCCCCGGCCCGCTGAGCGAGATGGCATGAGACCAAACCCCGCCTTCCTGGCGATCACCGCCCTCCTGGCGCTGAGCGCCTGCCAGAAACCCGCCGCGCCGAAAGAGACCGACGCCCAGCAGGCCCGCGCCGTGCGCGTGGTGATCGTGGCGCCGCAGGCCATCACCGGGGCGCTGGCCGCCTCCGGCGACCTAGTGGCCCGCGAGGAGGCCGCCGTGTCCCCAGAGGTCGCCGGCTACCGGGTGGCCCGGGTGCTGGTGGACGTCGGCAGCTATGTCCGCCGGGGCCAGACCCTGGTGCAGCTCGACCCCGCCCTGATCCAGGCCCAGCTCGCCCAGCAGCAAGCGCTTAGCGCACAGGCCGAGGCCCAGGCCCTGCAGGCCGAGGACCAGGCCCGCCGGGTGGCCGGCCTAGACGGCCAGGGCGTGCTGTCGCAGGAACAGATCGACCAGCGCCGCTTCCAGGCCCGCGCGGCCCGGGCCAGCGCCAACGCCCAGGCCGCGGCGCTGCGCGACATCCGCACCCGGACCGCCAAGCTGTCGGTGACTGCCCCGGTCTCCGGCCTGGTGCTGGAACGCAACGTGCGTCCGGGCGAACTTTCCGGCGGCAGCACGACGCCCTGGTTCCGGCTGGCCCGCGACGGGCAGGTGGAGCTGGCCGCCCAGCTATCCGAGGACGACCTCTCCGGCGTACGCATCGGCCAGTCGGCCACCGTCACCCTGCCGGGGGGCGGGGTGGCGCAGGGGACCGTGCGCCTGGTCAGCCCGCAGATCGATCCGCAGACCAAGCTCGCCACCGTGCGCATCAACCTGCCGGTGCGCAGCGACATCCGGGCCGGCGGCTTCGGTCGCGCGGTGTTTGCCGAGGCCTCCGGCTTGGCCCTGGCCGTGCCGGAGACGGCGGTGCGCTACGACGCCGATGGCGCCAGCGTCATGGTGGTGGGGGCTGACAACCGGGTGAAGCGCGTGGCGGTGCAGACCGGCCAGCGCGGCTCGGGCTTGGTGCAACTGGTCAAAGGTCCGCCCGCGGGGTCGCGGGTTGTGCAGAACGCCGCGGCCTTCCTGCTGGACGGTGACATGATCCGCCCGATGGCGGGCGCGGCCCCCGCGGCCAAGGCCGCGGTCGTGCGCCGATGAAGGGCGTCACCGGCTTCCCCATATCGGCCTGGGCGATCCGCAACCCAGTGCCGGTGTCAGTGCTGTTCATCGCCCTCGTGCTGGCCGGCATGATCGCCTACGGCGGCCTGCCCGTGAAGCAGTACCCGAACATCCAGTTCCCCTTGGTCTCGGTCACTGTGACCCAGAGCGGCGCCGCGCCCGGCGAGGTGGAGACCCAGATCACCCGGCCGGTGGAGGACGCCATCGCCGGCGTCTCCGGCGTCAACAACATCATGTCCAGCGTCAGCCAGGGCGTGTCGTCCACGGCCATCGAATTCGAGATGGGCCAGGACCTGCAGAAGAAGACCGACGAGGTGCGCGCCAAGATCGACCAGGCCCGCGCGCTACTGCCCCGCGACATCGACGAGCCCACTGTCACCCAGGTCGAGATCGACAGCGCCGCGCCGATCCTGACCTACGCCGTAGCCGCGCCGGCCATGTCGGACGAACAGCTCTCGTGGTTCGTGGACGACACCCTGTCGCGGGAACTGCAGTCCGCCAAGGGCGTGGCCCGCGTCAGCCGGGTGGGCGGCGTAGCCCGCGAGATCAACGTGATCGTCAACCCCGACCGGCTGGCGGCCCGCGGCCTGACCGCCGCCCAGGTGAACAATGCCCTGCGCGGCTTCCAGCTCGACGCCCCCGGCGGGCGGGTATCGGTGGGCGGGCGCGAACAAACCCTGCGCATCCTGGGCTCGGTGGACACCTTGGCGCAGCTTCGCGATACCTCCATCCCGACGCCGTCCGGCGGCTTCGTGCGGCTGACCGACGTGGCCGAGGTGGGGGACGGGGCGTCGGAGGTGCGCGGCTTCGCGCGGCTCAACGGCCGCCCGGTGGTGGGCTTCCAGGTGGCCAAGACCCGGGACTCCAGCGACATCGCCGTGGAGGACGCGGTCACCGCCAAGATCGCCGCGCTGGAGAAGGCCCAGCCGGGGGTCAAGGTCACCAAGATCTTCTCCTCCGTCGACGAGACCCGGGCGAGCTTCCACGCCACCCAGAACGTACTCCTGGAGGGCATGGCGCTGGCCTCGCTGGTGGTGCTGTTCTTCCTGCGGAACTGGCGCGCGACCCTGATCACCGCCTTCGCCATGCCGGTGTCGCTGATCCCGACCTTCTTCGTCATGCAGCTGGCCGGCTTCTCCCTGAACGTGGTGACGCTTCTAGCCCTAACCCTCGTGGTGGGAATCCTGATCGACGACGCCATCGTCGAGATCGAGAACATCGAAAAACGCGTGGCCACCGGCGTTCGGCCGTACCAGGCCGCCATCGAGGGCGCCGACGCCATCGGCCTAGCCGTGGTGGCCACCACCATGGCCATCGTGGTGGTCTTCACGCCGGTCAGCTTCATGCCCGGCATCGCCGGCCAGTTCTTCCGCGAGTTCGGTCTGACCGTCTCCGTGGCGGTGCTGTTCTCCCTGGTGGTGGCCCGGCTGCTCACCCCGCTAATGGCCGCCTACCTGCTGACGCCCAGCCACAAGCCGGCGCCGCGCAAACCCTTCGAGGGCCGCTACCGCCGCATCCTGGAGTGGGCGCTGGACCACCGGATCATCGCCTCCATCGTCGGCGGCCTTGTGTTCATCGGCTCGCTGATGCTGGCGCCCCTGCTGCCGACCGGGTTCCAGCCCGAAGGCGACCCGGACTTCATGTACGTCAGCGTCCAGGGCCCCCCCGGCGCCAACGTCGCGGCCATGGAGGACACCGCCCAGCGGGTGACCCAGATCTTCCAGCGCCAGCCGGAGGTGAAGGACGTGTTCGCCCAGGTGGGCTCCACAGTGGCCAGCTTCGGCCCCGGCATGAGCTCCGGCAGCAGCGACCTGCGCGACGGCACCATCACCGTGGTGCTGCACACCAAGCGCAGCGTCTCCGGCAACGAAATCAAGGCCCGGGTGCGCGACGAGCTGCGGGCGATCCCCGACGCCCGCGTCGGCTTCCTCAGCGTCCAGGGTGCGGCGGGCTTCCAGCAGGTGCTCGCCGGCGACAACCCCGCCAACCTGCAGCGCGCTGGCCTGGAGCTGGAACGCCAGATGCGCGGCCTTGACGAGCTGGCTGATCCCAGGCCCTCGGTCCCGCCGGTGGGCCCCGAACTGATCATCCGGCCCCGCCCTGACGAGGCCGCCCGCCTGGGGGTCTCGGTGGAGGCGATCTCCCAGGTGGCCCGGGTGGCCACAGTGGGCGACATCGACGCCAATGTGCCGAAGCTGAACGAAGGCGAGCGCCGCATCCCCATCCGCATCCGCCTGCCAGCGGAGGCGCGGAGCGACCTGGAGCGGATCAGGTCCCTGCGGGTGCCCACGGCCGGTGGCGGGATGACCACGCTCGACGCCGTGGCCGACGTGGACTTCCAGGCCGGGCCGGCGAAGATCGAGCGCCTGAACCGCCAGCGCCAGATCACCATCCAGGCCGAGCTGAACGGCGTGGAGCTGGGCGAGGCCTCAAAGGCGGTCGCGGCCCTGCCGATCATGAAGAACCTGCCGCCCGGCGTGCGCCCGGCCGCCACCGGCGACGCGGAGGCCATGGCCGAGCTGTTCGGCTCCTTTGGCCTGGCGATCTTCGCCGGGGTGGCGATGATCTACGGCGTGCTGGTGCTGTTGTTCCGCAGCTTCTTCAAGCCGGCGGTGATCCTCTCGGCCCTGCCGCTGGCGGTGGGCGGGGCGTTCCTGGGCTTGCTGGCCTTCAACCTGTCGCTGTCGATCCCCTCGCTGATCGGCTTCCTGATGTTGCTGGGCCTGGCCGCGAAGAACTCGATCCTGCTGGTCGAGTACGCCATCGAGCGGGAGCGCGAGGGCATGGGCCAGCGCGAGGCGCTCTTGGAAGCCTGCCGCGAGCGGGCTCGGCCAATCGTCATGACCACCATGGCCATGGCGGCGGGCATGCTGCCTACGGCCTTCGCCCTGGAGAAGGGCGCGGAGTTCCGCCAGCCGATGGCGGTGGCGGTAATCGGCGGCCTGATCACCTCGACGATCCTGTCGCTGGTGCTGGTGCCTGTGGTCTATGAGTTCGTCGACGACTTCGAGGCTTGGCTGAAGCCAAGGCTGGCCAGGCTGATCACGCCAAGGGAAGCTCGGCGCCAGCCCGCGCCGGAGGACCGGCTCTAGATCAGGGGAGAGCCAATGGCCGACTACAAGCTCTATGGCGGCCTCGGCTCGCCTTACTCCATGAAGATGCGCGCGGTGCTGCGTTACCGCCGGCTGCCGCACCAGTGGATTTCGGCCAACGACCCGCAGGTCATGGCTCCGCTGTTCGCACAGGTGAAGGCGCCGGTGATCCCGGTGCTGGAATTCCCTGACGGCACGGTGATGAACGACTCCACCCCGTTGGTCCTGGAGCTCGAGCGGCGACATCCGGGAGTGCGATCGATCGTGCCGGACGACGCTGGCCAAGCCTTCCTGGCCGCCCTGCTGGAGGACTTCGCCGACGAGTGGGGCACCAAGGCCATGTTCCACTACCGCTGGGACCGGGAGCGCGACCAGCGGCAGATGAGCCAGTGGCTGGCCTTCGACCGCCTGAAGGGTCGCGGCCGCGAGGCGATCCAGGCGGCGGCGGACCTGTTCCGGGCGCGCCAGGTGGGCCGCATGGCGTTGGTCGGCTGCACGCCGCAGAACGCCCCGCTGATCGAGGCTACGGCGCAGCGCGTCTACGCCCTGCTGGACCGCATGGCCGCCGAGGACCTCTACCTGTTCGGATCGCGCCCCTCGCTGGCCGACTTCGCCTGGTTCGGCCAGCTTTCGCAGCTCGCCGTCGATCCGACCCCGCACGACCTGATGCGCGAGACCGCCCCGCTGTTGATGCGCTGGCTAGTAAACATCGACGACGCCAGCGGGATCGAGGGCGAATGGCGAGATCCGACCCTGGCGCCCACCGCGGCGACGGCCGGGCTCCTGAAGCTGGCGGGGGAGGTCTATCTGCCGTTCCTGCAGGCGAACGCCCAGGCGATCCATGACGGGCGCGAAACCTTTGAGACGGAGCTGATGGGCCACGCCTACAGCCAGGGCGTGTTTCGCTACCAGGCCAAGTGCCTGGCGGAGCTGCGCGCCGCCTACGCGCGGCTGTCGGTTGAGGCCCGGCGACGGGTGGATCCGATCCTGGATGCGGCCGGCGCCCTGGCGGCGCTGGCCTAGATTTCGCTGCGCAGGACCTTGGCGAACAGCTCCGGATCCACATTGCCGCCGGAAAGCACCACCGCCGCGCTGGTCCCGCCGAAGAGGTTCACCTTGCCGGCCAGCAGCGCCGCCAGCCCCGCCGCGCCGCCTGGCTCGACCACCAGCTTCAAGGTGGAAAAGGCGTAGCGCATGGCCTCGGCCACCTCCGCGTCGGTGACCAGGGCCACGTCGGCCACGGACTCGAGCATGATCGGAAAGGTGATCTCGCCGGGGAAAGGGCTCTCCAGGGCGTCGCAGAGGGAGCGGCCGGTGGGCTTGATAGTGACGCGCTGTCCGGCCTGCAGGGAGCGCAAGGTGTCGTCGAAGCCTGTGGGCTCGGCGCCGACGATGGCGGTGTCGGGCGACAGGGCCTTGATCGCCGTCGCCATGCCGGAGATCAGCCCGCCGCCGCTGATCGGCGCCACCGCTACCCCCAGGGTGACGCCGATGGCCCGGGCCTGGCGGACCAGTTCCAGGCCGACCGTGCCCTGGCCGGCGATGATGTGCGGATCGTCAAAGGCCGGCACCACCACGCAGGCCCGTTCGGCGGCGATCTGCGCGGCGATGGCCTCGCGGCTCTCGGTCAGCCGGTCGTAGAAATACACCTCCGCGCCATACCCTTTGGTGGCCGCCACCTTCACCGCCGGCGCGTCCAGGGGCATGACGATCAGGGCCGGCATGCCCAGCAGCTTTGCGGCCAGCGCCACCCCCTGCGCGTGGTTTCCGGACGAGAAGGCCACCACCCCGCGGGTTCGCTCGTCGGGCGTCAGCTGGACCAGCCGGTTGTAGGCGCCGCGGAACTTGAAGGCGCCCACCCGCTGCAGGGTCTCCAGCTTCAGCAGGACGCGGACGCCCATGCGTTCGTTCAAAGCGGGGCTCTCGATGAGCGGGGTCTCTACCGCATGGCCCGCAAGCCGCCCCGCCGCGGCGTCTATGTCGGCGAGGCTGACGCTCATCTGGCGAACACCATGGCGTCGTCCGCGAAGGCCTTGAACTCCAGCGCATTGCCAGAGGGGTCGAGGAAGAACAGGGTCGCCTGCTCTCCGGGCTCGCCCTTGAAGCGAACCTGCGGCTCGATGATGAACCGGGTCCCCGCGGCCTTCAGCCGTTCGGCCAGGGCCTCCCACTGGGGCAGACTGAGGATCACCCCGAAGTGGCGCACCGGCACGTCCTCGCCGTCCACCGGGTTGGTGGCCACGCCAGCCTCGGGCGGGGCCAGGTGGGTGACGATCTGGTGGCCGTGGAAATCGAAGTCGATCCAGTCGTCGCTGGAGCGGCCCTCCGGACAACCCAGCAGGCCGCCGTAGAAGGCTCTGGCCTCGGCCAGATCGCGGACGGGAAAGGCCAGGTGGAAGCGCGGAATGTCCATGCCCTGCGATTTAGCGCGCAGAGCGGAGTCGCGCGAGCCCTTGAGGCCGGGGCCGGCATCGTCTACACCGCGCCCGCTGGAGCGTTCGCGCAGCCGGCCACATTCGATCTCCAGTCCCGCGCCGAGCACCTGTCGAAGGGCGCAGCGGACTTCTCCGGGCAGGTGGAGAGATCGTATCCATGGCCAATGTCACCGTGATCGGCGCCCAGTGGGGCGACGAGGGCAAGGGCAAGCTGGTGGACTGGCTGTCCAACCGTGCCGACGTGGTGGTGCGTTTCCAGGGCGGCCACAACGCCGGCCACACCCTGGTGGTGGGCAACCAGACCTACAAGCTCAGCCTGCTCCCCTCGGGCGTCGTGCAGGGCAAGCTCTCGGTGATCGGTAACGGCGTGGTGGTCGACCCGTGGCACCTGATGGACGAGATCGCAAAAATCGGCGCCCAGGGCATCGTCATCACTCCTGAGCTGCTGGTGGTGGCCGACAACGCCTGCCTGATCCTGCCGATGCACCGCGACCTGGACCAGGCCCGCGAGGCCGCGGCGCTCAACAAGATCGGCACCACCGGACGCGGCATCGGGCCCGCCTATGAGGACAAGGTCGGCCGGCGCGCCATCCGGGTCGCGGATCTGGCCGACCGCGAGGCCCTGGAGGCCAAGATCGACCGGCTGCTGGCCCACCACGGACCGCTGCGCCGCGGGCTCGGCCTGGCTGAGATCGACGCCGCCGCCCTGCTGGCCGACTTGGAGGCCATGGCGCCGAGGCTGTTGCCCTACGCACGCCCCGCCTGGCTGCTGCTGGACGGGGTGGTCAAGGCAGGCCGAAGGGTGCTGTTCGAAGGGGCCCAGGGCGCGCTACTGGACGTGGACCATGGCACCTATCCCTACGTGACATCGTCGAACACCGTGGCCGGCCAGGCCGCGGCGGGCTCCGGCCTGGGACCCAGGGGCGCGGGCTACGTCCTGGGGATCGTCAAGGCCTACACCACCCGGGTGGGGGAGGGGCCGTTCCCCACGGAGCTGTTCGACGAGGTGGGCGAGCACCTGGGGACGGTGGGCAAGGAGTTCGGCACGGTCACCGGGCGCAGCCGCCGCTGCGGCTGGTTCGACGCGGCCCTGGTGCGCCAGTCCGTGGCGCTGAACGGCATCAGCGGCATCGCGCTCACCAAGCTCGATATACTCGATGGGCTGCCGACCCTGAAGATTTGCACCGGCTACCGGCTGGGCGACCAGGACTTCAGTTACCTGCCGGCCGGTCTGAAGGCGCAGTCGGCCCTGACGCCGGTCTATGAAGAGATGGAGGGCTGGGCCGGGACCACCCAGGGCGCGCGGTCCTGGAAGGATCTGCCGGCCAACGCGGTGAAGTACGTCCGGCGGATTGAGGAGCTGATCGGCGCACCGGTGGCGCTGCTGTCCACCAGTCCGCAGCGGGACGACACCATCCTGGTGCGCGATCCGTTCCAGGACTGATTTCTTCGCCGGCGACCGGCGGTATCGTCAAGGCGTTCTTTACCCGTCCCGCGTAAGGCTTTGCGATCCGCGGAGCCTGACGTGTTCGACGAAGACAAGAAAACCATCCAGCGAATGGCGCCCCTGCTGCAGCGGGTGCTGATCGCCGACCCGCAGCCGGCCAGCGCACGCCTGGTGGGCGAGCTGATGCGCAATATCGTGCGCTCGCAGATCTGGATGGCGTCGACCACCGAAAAGGCCCTGAGGCTCGCCGAGACCTGCAATCCGGACATCATTTTTGTGGAGCTGAAGGACGGGGCCGTGGACGGCGCGGACTTCACCAAGAAGCTGCGCCGCAGCACGCTTTCCTGCCGCCAGGCGCCGGTGGTGATGACCACGGGCTCGGCCACGGCGGCGGGCATCCTTGCCGCCCGCGACGCCGGGGTGCACGAATTCCTGCGCAAGCCCTTTACGGTGAAGGACCTGTTGCGCCGCCTGGAGGCGGTGACCCTTCGCCAGCGCGACTGGGTGGAGGCGGTGGGCTACATCGGCCCCGACCGACGCCGGTTCAACTCCGGCGACTATACCGGGGCGCTCAAGCGACGCTCGGACAACCGCGCAACCCCGGACGCCGCCCGCATCGCCCAGGCGCTGAAGATTCTGCGCTCGGCGGTGATGGCGGTGGAGAGCGATCCGGAACAGGCCCTGCGGGCCATGCTGGCGCAGGCCGGCGACATCCAGAAGGCGGCCACGGCGGTCTCCGACCTGACCCTGGTCACCGCCGCCACCGACTTCCACCGCTACCTGAAGCAGGCTGCGAGCCTGGGCGCGCCCTTCAGCCGGCCCGACCTGGAGAAGCGCGCCGCGCCGCTCCTGGCCTACATGCCCAAGGACATGGACGACCGCACCGACGTGGCCGCCTGATCGGCCCGCCTAGGCGTTGACCAGGTTGCGCTCGACCGCGGCGGCCTTCATCGACTTCTGCAGCTTCTCGAACGCCCGCACCTCAATCTGGCGCACCCGCTCGCGGCTGACACCGTACTGCGAGGCCAGCTGCTCAAGGGTCGTCGGATCGTCCTTCAGCCGCCGCTCCGTCAGGATGTGACGCTCGCGGTCGGTGAGCTCGGTCATGGCCTCGCCCAGTAGGCCCATGCGCTGGGACTTCTCCTGGTTCTCGGCGACCACGGTCTCCTGGCTGGGGGTCTGGTCGTCGACCAGCCAGTCCTGCCATTCGCTTTCGCTGTCTGAGCGTAGCGGCGAGTTCAGGGACGCGTCGCCCCCGGCCAGCCGGCGGTTCATGGAGATGACCTCGGCGTCCAGCACCCCCAGCTTGGTGGCGATCTGGCTGACCTGATCGGGCCGCAGGTCGCCTTCCTGCAGGGCCTCGATCTCGCTCTTGGCCTTGCGAAGGTTGAAGAACAACTTCTTCTGCGCCGCGGTTGTGCCCATCTTCACCAGCGACCAGGATCGCAGGATGTATTCCTGGATCGAGGCGCGGATCCACCACATGGCGTAGGTCGCCAAGCGGAAGCCGCGGTCGGGATCGAACTTCTTTACCGCCTGCATCAGGCCGACGTTGCCCTCGGAAATCACTTCCCCGATGGGCAGGCCGTAGCCGCGGTAGCCCATGGCGATCTTGGCCACCAGACGCAGGTGGCTGGTGACCAGGCGATGGGCGGACTCCGAATCTTCATGCTGCTGCCAAGCCTTGGCGAGCATGAACTCCTCGTCCTTGGCGAGCATGGGGAACTTGCGAATCTCAGACAGATAACGACTGAGGCCGCCTTCCGGCGACATGACGGTGATGGCGTTCGAGGCCATGGACGATCCCCTGTTCCCGGACGTTCGGCCCGATGCGCGCCGTGCGCGCAAGACCGTCCGCCCCCTCCAACCCTTCAGATAAGGATGAGGTTGCGGTGGCGGAAGGCCGTTGGGAGAACGACCCGAAAGTCCGACTGCTCTAGTGGGGGATTTCTACCCCCTGAACGGGGCGTCTTCAAGGCGATGTAATCTCACAAGGCCTGCAGCAATGCTTCCAGCGCGGCCATGTCCGCCGGCGGCGGGCTCTCGAAGCGCAGGGTCTCGCCCGTCACCGGGTGGACGAACCCCAGCACCTGGGCATGCAGCGCCTGGCGGGTCAGGCCCGCCTCAGCGATCGCCTCGCGCACCGCAGGCGTCGGCGGGCCGGAGCCATAGGTCGGGTCGCCCAGGCAGGGGGCGCCCTTCGACGCCAGGTGGACGCGGATCTGGTGGGTGCGGCCGGTCTCCAGCCGGCAGGCGACCCGGGCCGCCGAGGGTTTCTCCGCCGGGCCATAAGCCGCCTCCACCGCATAGTGGGTGATGGCGTGGCGGCCACCGGACTTCACCAGCGCCATCTTCTTGCGGTCGCTGGTGGAGCGCGCGATGGCGCCTTCGATGGCGCCCCGAGCCGGGTGCGGGGCGCCGCGGGTGAAAGCCAGATAGACCCGATCAATGTCGTGGGCGGCGAACAGCGCCGAGAGGCCATGGTGGGCGGCGTCGGTCTTGGCGGCGACGATGACGCCGGAGGTTTCCTTGTCGATGCGGTGGACGATGCCCGGCCGGGCCACCCCGCCGATGCCCGAGAGGCTGGCGCCGCAGTGGTGCAGCAGTGCGTTGACCAGGGTGCCGTTGGCGCTGCCGGGGGCCGGGTGGACCGCCATCCCGGCAGGCTTGTCGATCACGATCAGATGGGCGTCCTCGAACAGCACCCTCAGTGGGATCGCCTCGGGGGCCGGCTCGGCCGGTTCCGGCGGCGGGATCGACAGGGTGTAGTCGCCGGCCACGGCGCGGGCCGCGGAGTCGGCCACGGCCACCCCTGCGAAGCTGATCCGTCCCTGGGCGATCAGCGCCTGGATGCGGCCGCGCGACATCTGCGGCAGGCGCACGGCCAGCACCTTGTCGATGCGGCCGACAGCTTCCTCGGTGGTGATTTCCACGATGCGGACGTCAGCGGCCTCGAGCTCGGCCTCGTCCGCCGGGGGCTCAGAGGTCATGCTTCCCGCTGGCGCCCTCTTCGTGGTCGGTGATCGAGCCCTCCTTGAAGAGGTATTCCCGCAGCTGCTCGTCCACCTCGCCGTCGTTGCGGCGCAGCCACTCCAGGACCATGGCGGCGTGCTCCAACTCCTCGCGGGCGTTGTGCAGCAGGATCGCCTTCAGCTCGGCGTCGTCGCAGTCGTCGGCCCGCTGCCGGTACCAATCGACCGCCTCCAGCTCCTCGATCAGCGAGGTGATCGCGTAGTGCTTGTTCAGCGTCTCGCGGCTTATCTTGTCGCGCGGGACGTGGAGGTCTTCCTTCGACATGGGCCGTCATGCTCCTGTGGTGATAGCGCGCCATACTACGGGGCCGAACCGGGGGGAACGACCATGAAGATCGACAGACGCAGGGCGCTGGCCCTCCTGGGACTGGGCGCAGCGGCGCCGGCGGCGCGGGCCAAGAGCCTGCCGACCCCGCGCGTGGTGTTTGCCCATGGGTTGGCCAGTGGCGATCCTCTGTCCGACCGCGTGGTCATCTGGACCCGCGTGACCCCTCTCACGGCTGAGCAGACCCCCAAGGATGGCTTCCTGGTCAGTTGGGACGTGGCGCTGGCCGGGTCGGCGGGCACGGTCGCCAAGGGCAGCCAATGGGCGACCGCGGACCGCGACTACACGGTGAAGGTTGATGTCGGCGGCCTCAAGCCGGGAACGGAGTACGCCTACCGGTTC
Source organism: Phenylobacterium sp. (assembly GCF_046590535.1). GTDB lineage: Bacteria > Pseudomonadota > Alphaproteobacteria > Caulobacterales > Caulobacteraceae > Phenylobacterium. The sequence continues at coordinate 16,035 of NZ_JBKJTG010000044.1, forward strand.
CAGTTCGAGTCGGTGGGGATCGGCGGGGGCCGCACGCGGACCCTGCCGCGCGCCGGGGTCAAGGACGTCGTGCTGGCGGTGGCGTCGTGCTCGCTCTACCCCAATGGCTATTTCCACGCATACCAGGCCATCGCCGACCTGGAGCGGGTCGACGCGGTGCTGCACCTGGGCGACTACATCTACGAGTACGGCGGCCCGGGCACCTACGGCATGAACTCCGCGGTGGCCGGCCAGCGGCCGCACGATCCGCCGCACGAGATCGTCACTCTGGCCGACTACCGCCGCCGCCACGCCCAGTACAAGTCCGACAAGCAGCTACAGGCGGCCCACGCGCGGGCGCCCTGGATCGTCGCCTGGGACGATCACGAGACCACCAATGACAGCTACGCCACCGGCGCCGAAAATCACTCCCCGGAGACCGAAGGCGACTGGAACACCCGCAAGGCGGTGGCCCTGAAGGCCTACTACGAATGGATGCCGATCCGCGAGCCGGCGCCAGGCGCCTCCATGGTGGAGGCCGCCAGCCGGTCGTTCCACTTCGGCGACCTGGCCAGCCTGATCATGGTGGAGACCCGGCTGGGCGCCCGCGACCGGCAGCTTAACTTCGACCGCGACATGCCCGAGGTGGCCGGCAAGCGCGACGTGGAGGGCTTCAAGGCCAAGCTGAACGACCCCAAGCGGCGGATGATGGGGGCGCGGCAGGAAACCTGGATCGCCAAGGAACTGAGCCGCTCCGTGGCGGCCCGGCACGCCTGGCAGGTGATCGGCAACCAGGTGGTGATGGCCCGGGTCATGCCGGCCACCCGCGCCGCCCTGTCGCCCGCCGAACTGGCGGCGATGTCGCCGGCTGGCCGCAGGCGCTTTGAGCAGCGCGAGCCGATTGCGGCACTGGGACTGCCCACCGCGCTGGACATGTGGGACGGCTATCCCACCGACCGCGAGCGCTTCTACGGCCTGGTGAAACAGGCCGCCGCCCGGCCGATCGTCGTCACCGGAGACTCGCACTCCTTCTGGGCCAATGACCTGCACGACGCGGGGGGCCGCAGGGTCGCCTGCGAGTTCGGAACCACCGGCATCACCAGCCCGGGCGCCGGCGAGCTGGCCCCCGGCCTCGACTGGGGCGAGGTAATCGCGCGGGTGAACAAGGAAGTGGTGTTCAACGACCAGACTTCGAAGGGCTTCGTCCTGCTGACCCTGACCCGCGACGAGGCCCGCGCCGACATGGTGGCGGTCTCCAGCGTCGTAGAGCCGACCTTTACGACGCGGGTGGTCAAGACCTTCCGCGTGAGGCCGGACGGCCAGGGCCTGACCGGCGTGGCGGAGGCCTAGGCGCGGTCCGGGACCAGCTTGCCGTCCTCGATGGCGCGGTAGAAGCAGGACCGGGCGCCGGTGTGGCAGGCGCCGCCGTCGCCCTGCGGCCGCACCTTCAGCCAGACGGCGTCCTGGTCGCAGTCGATGCGCGTCTCGACCACCTGCTGCACCTGGCCGCTGGTGGCGCCCTTATGCCAGAGCTCGCCCCGGGACCGACTGAAGTAGTGAGCCTCACCGGTGGCCAGGGTCGCCGAAAGGGCTTCAGCGTTCATCCAGGCCACCATCAGCACCTCGCCGGTGTCGGCGTGGGTGGCGACGGCGGCGATCAGGCCGGCGGCGTCGAAGCGCGGCGTGAGCTCGGAGCCCTGTTCCAGGGCTCGCTTGTCGGGGGCGGTGGAGAACTTGGTCATCGCGTCCATATGGCGCCGCTTGGCCGCGACGCGCTAGCCTCGCGCCCTTAGCGGCGGTTGGCGAAGTCCAGAAAGCGTTGGCGGAGCGTCGCGTCGGTCTTGAATACCCCGGTGAACTGGGTGGTGATGGTGGTCACGTGGCGGTGGTGCACGCCACGGGTGGTCATGCACTGGTGCGCCGCGTCGATCAGAACCGCGACCCCGGCCGGGCGCAGGCTGTCGGTGATCGCGTCGGCGATCTGCTGGGTCATGGTCTCCTGGGTCTGCAGCCGGCGAGCGAATATCTCCACTACCTTGGCCAGCTTGGAGATGCCCACTACCCGGTTGGTGGGCATGTAGGCCACGAAGGCCTTGCCCAGGAACGGCGCCATGTGGTGCTCGCAGTGGCTCTCCACCTCGATGTCGCGCAGCATGACGATGTCGTCGTAGCCCTGCACGTCCTCGAAGGTGCGTGACAATTCCTTGGCGGGATCGAGGTTGTAGCCTTCGAACCATTCGCCGTAGGCGTCCACCACCCGCTTGGGCGTGTCGATGACGCCCTCGCGGCGCGGGTCGTCGCCGGCCCAGGCGATCAGCGTGCGCACCGCCTCCATCGCCTCTTCGCGCGTGGGGCGCTTCACGGCTTCAAGTTCCTGGTCGGACTTCCCGATCAGGGTTCGGTCGCGAGTCACGGCGTCCATGTGTGCGAGCGGTCTTTCCAGGGCTGAGTTGCGCCGGGACGAAGGCCCCGGAATGACGCGTGCCACCCTTAGCTCCGGAGCCTGGCCATGGCGGTTCTAGACCCCGTGGCTTCAAGTCCGGGCGAACTGTATATGGGGCGACCGCCCGACCGGGCAACTGTGACGCAGCGTTAGCTTTGCCATGACCCTGAACCTCTACGACACCATGGCCCGCAAGAAGCGGCCTTTCGCCCCTGCCGATCCCCGGCGGGTGACGATGTATGTGTGCGGGCCCACCGTCTACAACTACAGCCACATCGGCAATTTCCGGCCGGTGGTGGTCTTCGATCTGCTGTTTCGGGTGCTGCGCCGGCTCTATGGCGCGGACGCGGTGGCCTATGCGGCCAACGTCACCGACGTGGACGACAAGATCAACGCCAAGGCCGCCGCCGAGGGCGTGCCGATCGCCACGGTCACCGACCGCTACCTCGCCGCCTACAACGCCGACGCCGCCGCGCTGGGCGCCCTGCCGCCCAGCTTCCAGCCCCGGGTCACCGAGACCATGGACGCGATCGTCGCCATGATCGGCCGCCTGGTGGAGAACGGCGGCGCCTACGCCGCCGAAGGCCATGTGCTGTTCGACACCCAGGCTTGGCCGGACTACGGCAAGCTCTCGGGCCGGTCCCTGGATGACATGATCGCCGGCGCCCGGGTGGAGGTGGCCCCCTACAAGCGCCACGCGGCCGATTTCGTTCTGTGGAAGCCGTCGAAGGCTGACGAGCCCTCCTGGGACAGCCCCTGGGGGGCCGGGCGGCCCGGCTGGCACATCGAATGCTCGGCGATGATCGAGCAAGTACTGGGCTTGCCCATCGACATCCACGGGGGCGGCATCGACCTGGTTTTTCCGCACCACGAGAACGAGATGGCCCAGGGGCTGTGCGCCGACCACGCCGAGGAATACGCTCGATTCTGGCTGCACAACGGCTTCCTCAACATGGGCGACGAGAAGATGTCCAAGAGCCTGGGCAATGTGGCCCTGGCCCACGACCTTTTGCAGCAGTACCCCGGCGAGGCGATCCGCTGGGCGCTGCTCTCGGCGCACTACCGCCAGCCGCTGGCCTGGACTGAGGAGGTCATCGTCCAGTCGAAGAATTCCCTCGACCACATGTACGGGGTGCTGCAGCGGGCCGCGGCGGTGGACGCCGGCGGCAGCGCCAGTCTGGCCGAGGATCAGATCGCCCCGTTGATGGACGACCTGAACAGCCCCGCCGCCATGACCGCGCTGAAGGCCCTGGCCAACGACCTGGACAAGGCGGTGCGGGAAGGCGCGGGCCGGGCGGGCGCCCTGAAGCAGGACCTGATGGCTCTGGCCGGCGTCATGGGCTTCCTGCAGAGCGACCCCGACGCCTGGTTCCAGGGCGGCGCGGACGCGGGCCTGAAGGACCGCATCGACGCCCTGATCGTGGCCCGCGACGCGGCCAGGATCGCCAAGGATTGGCCGCAAGCCGACCGTATAAGGGCCGAACTGACGGCGCTCAACGTCGACGTCATGGATGGACCCAACGGCGCTACCTGGCGCCTCCGAGAGCAGGCCTGATGCCCTTCACACCGCCGCCGCCGCTAAAATCCAGCCTGTTCGGCTTCCGCGGCCCCGCGCCGCCCAAGCCCAAGCCCATGGCCCCCGCGGGGACCATTGCGCCCCCCAAACCGCCCGGCGGCGTTGGCATCGAGCACCGCATCGGCGTGCAGGCCTCGGCCGAGGCCGTCTGGGCGGTGATCTACGACCTGGATCGCTGGGAGGAGTGGAACCCGATGTACCCCAAGGCCTCGGGGGAAATCCGCATCGGCCAGACCCTGGACCTGACCCTGGTGGTCCCGGGTCAGCCCCCGCAACAGATCCATCCGGTGGTGCTGGACTGGGTTCCCGGCGACCAGCTGCACTGGCGCCTGACCCTGATGCGCGGGATGATCAAGACCACCCGCTACATCGAGATCGAACAGCTCGGCGACGAGAGCTGCATCGTCTCCAACGGCGAGATCTTCGGCGGCCTGATGGGTCCCTCCATCGCCAAGCGCATGGGCCGCGCGGTGCGCCGCGGCTTCATCGAGATGAACGAGGCGCTGAAGGCCCGCGCCGAGGCGGCGTGGCGCGAGGGCAAGGCGGCGCCTACATCCATGGCGCGATGATCGACGACCTCTATTCGGCCAATCTGCTCAGGCTGGCGGCCAACATGCCGCGCGCCGGGCGCCTCGCCGACCCGCACGGGTCGTCCGAGAAGGTCGCCAGGCTGTGCGGCAGCCGGGTGGTGGTAGACGTGACGGTGGAGGGCGACCGGGTGGCCGACTTCGCCCAGGAGGTGAAGGCCTGCGCGCTCGGCCAGGCGGCCGCCTCGGTGCTGGGCGAGCACGTGGTCGGCGCCACGCTGCCGGAGCTTGAGGTGGCCCGCGACCAGTTCCGTGCTATGTTGAAGGGTGGCGCACCCGCGCCCGTTGGACGCTTTTCGGACCTTTCGATGCTCGCCCCGGTTAAGGATTACCCCGCCCGCCACGCTTCGACGCTGCTCGCGTTCGAGGCGGTGACTGAGGCTGTCCGGCGCGCGGTTGCCCGAACTAGCCCCGCCGGCGCGGCTTGATCCCAGGGCGTTGCCCGGCCTGAGCGCCGAGGCGACCTCCGCATCCCGTAGCCAGCATGACTTCCTACGAAAGCTGCGTCAGGGGCGCCCTTCGCGCCTACAAGCTGACGCTTTCGCCGCTGATCGGGCGCCAGTGCCGGTTCCTTCCGACCTGCTCGGAATATGCCGCCGAGGTCCTGGTCAGCCACGGCCCGTGGCGCGGTAGCGTGCTCGCCGCGCGCAGGCTGTGCCGCTGTCATCCCTGGGGGGCCGCGGGCTATGACCCGCCGCCCCCGCCGCCGGAAGGCCCGAGGGGTCCCGGACGGAAATGGACGTGTGAAATATGATCGACCTGATTTTCCCTGACGGCTCCAAACGCCAGTTCGACGACGGCGTCACGGGCCGCGCCGTCGCCGCCGGCATCGCCAAATCCCTGGAGAAGCGCGCGGTGCTCATCAAGCTCGACGGCGAGCTCTATGATCTGGACCGGCCCCTGCCCGGCGGCGGCACGTTCGAGATCCTGACGCGCGACGCGCCGGAGGCCCTGGAGACCATCCGCCACGACGCCAGCCACGTCATGGCCGAAGCGGTGCAGGACCTGTTCCCCGGCACGCAGGTGACCATCGGCCCGGCGATCGAGGACGGCTTCTACTACGACTTCGCCCGCGACGAACCGTTCAGCCTCGACGACCTGGCCAGGATCGAGCAGCGCATGAAAGAGATCGTCGACCGCGACGAGCCGATCACGCGCGAGGTCTGGTCCCGCGATGAAGCCATCGCCCACTTCAAGTCCATCGGCGAGGCCTACAAGGCGGAGATCATCGAAGGCATCCCGGCCGGCGAGGACGTCAGCGTCTATCGCCAGGGTCAGTGGAAGGATCTCTGCCGCGGGCCGCACCTGCCGTCCACGAAGCACGTGGGCAAGGCCTTCAAGCTGACCAAGCTGGCCGGCGCCTACTGGCGTGGCGACCACCGCAACGCCCAGCTGCAGCGCATCTACGGCACGGCCTGGGCCTCGGAGGCCGACCTCGCGGCCTACCTGACGCGCATCGAGGAGGCCGAGAAGCGCGACCACCGCAAGATCGGCCGGGCCATGGACCTTTTCCACCTGCAGGAAGAGGCCAAGGGGATGATTTTCTGGCACCCGAAGGGCTGGACGCTCTACCGCACGGTGGAGGCCTATATGCGCCGTCGGCTCGACGCCGACGGGTATGTGGAGGTCAAGGCGCCGCAGCTCATGGACCGCTCCCTGTGGGAGAAATCCGGCCACTGGGAGAAGTTCGGCGCCGCCATGTTCGTCTGCGAGACGACCGAGGGCGAGGAGCTGGCCGTCAAGCCGATGAACTGCCCCGGCCACGTGCAGATCTTCAACTATGGCCAGAAGTCCTACCGCGACCTGCCCCTGCGTATGGCCGAGTTTGGCGCCTGCCACCGCTATGAGCCCTCCGGCGCCCTGCACGGCATCATGCGGCTGCGCGCCTTCACCCAGGACGACGCGCACATCTTCTGCCGCGAGGACCAGATCGAGGCGGAGACGACAAAGTTCGTGCGCCTACTGAACTCGGTCTACGCCGACTTCGGGCTGGAGCTGCACAGCGTCAAGCTGGCGCTGCGCCCCGACATCCGCGCCGGCTCCGACGCCGTCTGGGACATCGCCGAGGACAAGCTGGACCGCGCCGCGCGCCAGGCCGTGAACATGCCTGTCGAGCAACTGCCGGGCGAAGGCGCCTTCTACGGCCCGAAGCTGGAGTTCCACCTGAGCGACGCCATCGGGCGGACGTGGCAATGCGGCACGCTGCAGCTCGATTTCGTCCTGCCCGAGCGCCTGGAAGCCGAGTACATCGCCGAGGACGGCTCCAAGCAGCGGCCGGTGATGCTGCACCGGGCGATCTGCGGCTCCATGGAGCGGTTCATGGGGGTGATGATCGAAAACTACGCCGGCGCGTTCCCGCTCTGGCTGGCTCCTGTGCAGGTGGTGGTGGCGACGATTACGTCCGACGCTGACGACTATGCGCGGGAGGTGGCCAGGACGCTTGCCGCACAGGGGCTTCGTGTGGAAACCGACCTGCGTAACGAAAAGATCAACTACAAGGTGCGAGAACACAGCCTTGCAAAGGTCCCCGTGCTGGCGGTGATCGGCCGTCGCGAGGCGGAGCTTGGCCAGGTCGCGCTTCGGCGGCTGGGCTCGGACGGCCAGGAAGTGCTCGCCCTGGATGTGGCGTCGAACAGGCTTGCCTTAGAGGCAAGTCCGCCTGATGTTGCGGGCCAGGCACGAGGCGGACGTGCGACGCCCGAGGGGCCGGTTGGGGTGATGGAGGCTGGATGAACGGCATCGCCGCACCGATCGTCGCCATGGAACGCGCCCCAATGCCGGAGTTTCTGCGGCCCCGCCGCCGCGTCTCCGTCGTGATGGTCGTCTACATGACCGGCGAGGCGCTCGAGGAGAGCGTGGCGTGCGTGCTGGCTGATCCGCTGGTGGATGAGTTCGTCATCGTCGACAACGGCTCCAGCCGTGTGGATGCCGCGCGCCTGCGCAACCTCGCCGACCGCGACGCCCGGGTGGTCCTGGTGGCCGGCCACGGCAACATCGGCTTCGCCCGGGGCGCCAATTGCGGGGCCCGCAAGGCCACGGGCGACGTCCTGGTGTTTCTCAACCCCGACGCCTTCCTGCAGCGCGGCTGCGTCGGCGAACTGGTGCGCGCGATCGAAGACCGGCCCGTGCCTTGCGTCGTTGGTGGTCGGGTGCTGAACGCCGACCGCACCGAACAGCGTGGCGCCCGGCGCGGGGACATCACCCTGATGACCGCGCTGATGTCGCTCAGCCGGCTCTCCCAGCGGGTGCCGGCCTGGCGCCGCTACGAGGTGCACTGGGAGGACGACGCCGCGCCTGAACAGGTGGCGCCGGTGCCGACCATCTCCGGCGCCTGCTTCTGCATGCGCCGCGAGGATTTCGACTGTGTGGCGGGCTTCGACGAGGGCTACTTCCTGCACGTGGAGGACGTGGATCTCTGCTGGCGGGTGCGCGAGCAGGGCGGCCAGGTGCTGTTCCACCCGCGCGCCGAGGTGGTACACCTAGGCCATACCAGCATGACCAGCCCGCTGAAGGTGGAGTTCCACAAGGGCGTCGGCCTGGCCCGCTTCTTCCGCAAGCGTGCTGTGGGCGTCGGCCAGACCCTGACCGCATGGCTGCTCTCCCCAGTGATCGTCTGCACGGCCATCGTTCGGCCGGTGTTCTGGAAGCTGAAGAGCGCTCGCTCGTCCTAGGCCGGCGGCGCCGGCCAGACGTTGAGGATGGTGGCGGCGTCGAAATAGTCCCGCCACAGGGTGATGCGGCCGTCGCGCACCTCCCAAACCCCCGTCACCGGCAACTCGCCCAGCCGTCGGCCAGGCGATGGCGGTCCAGGCGCTCGGTGAACACCACGGGCCCGTCACTGACCTCGCGCAGGATGATGAACTCGTTCTCCAGGGTCGGCGCGAAGAACGGCTCCAGCACCGGGCGCACCCTGGCCGGCCCATGGACCTTGGAGAGCGGGATGTTGTGGTACTCGCAGGTGTCGGCGATGTAGCGCAGGCCCGCGCCGTAGTCCTTCACCGCCATGGCGGCCAGGAAGGCCCTGACGACCTCGACGGGGGCGGGAGGGATGTCGGCCATGGCGTTATCCTCTGCTCTGTTTGAGCGAGGCAGGGTCGGGGCAGGACGGGTCGCGGGCAATTACCCCGCAGGTGGGGGAACCGGGAACCCGCCCGCCCGGGTGACCGAGGCTGTGGGCGCCTTGCCCAGCAGGGCCGAGACCCATTTGGCGGTGTCGATCAGGGCAGGCAGGTCGTAGCCCGTGTCGAACCCGGCGCGTTCCAGCATGTAGACCAGGTCCTCGGTGCCGATGTTGCCGGTGGCGTCGGTGGCGAAGGGACAGCCCCCCAGGCCGCCGCAACTGGCGTCGAGGATGTCGATACCGGCCTCGACGCTGGCGAAGGCGTTGGCCAGGCCAGTGTTGCGGGTGTCGTGGAAGTGCATGCGCAGGCGAGCGTCCGGCGCCGCCTTGCGGGTGGCCTCGATGCGCCGGCGTACGGTCCAGGGGTCGGCGACCCCGATGGTGTCGGCCAGCGCGATCTCGGACACGCCCAGTTCCGCAGCGACCCGAACCACCTTCAGCACCTGCTCTTCGGAAACCTCGCCGTCGAAGGGGCAGCCGAAGGCCACCGAGACGGTGACGCTGATCGGCGGGCCGCCGGACAGCCGGCGTTTAGCGGCGATGGCGCGAAGGGCGGCCAGTTGCTCGTCCACCGAGGCGCCCTGGGTGCGGATGCCGAATCCGTCGGTGGCGCAGACCACCACATTGGCCTCGTCGCACTGGGCCTCCACGCAGCGGTCCCAGCCGCGCTCGTTGAGCACCAGGCCGATCCGCGAGCGGCCCTCGCGGTGGGGCAGGGCGGCGGAGATTTCCTCTGCGCCAGCCATTTGCGGCACCCGGCGCGGATTGACGAAGGAGACGGTCTCCATTCGGCGGGCGCCGGCGGCTTCCAGCCGGTGGATGAACTCCAGCTTCTGATCGATCTCCAGCAGGGCTCTTTCGTTCTGCAGCCCGTCGCGGGGCCCGACCTCCACGATCTCGATAGGCCGGCTCATGGCGCGGTCTCCGGCAGGCGCACGCCCCGGGATTCGTAGACGCGCAGGGTCATCTCATCGCCGTTGGAATAGTCCAGGCCCTTGATCTCCGCCACCTGAACGGCGGTTGCCCCCAGGGCCGCCAACGCCCTGCGGAAGGCGGGTTCCTCGCGGGCCTCGACCACGGCGGGGCGGCGCTCGGCGATGGCCTGGGCGGCGTCGGCGGCGTCCTCCAGTTCGGTGGGGGTGCCGAGCGCGAACACCAGGCTGGGCTCGGCGTAGCCCGCGACGGTCACCGGCGCATCGGCAACCCCCTGACGGGGCAGCAGCCGGGCCTTGGCCATGGCCTGCTCGGTGCGGTCGGAGAGCCACAGGGGATCGAGCCTGGGCGCCAGGCCCGCCGCCAGCGCCGCGTGGCCAAGAATCCCCAGGCCGAGCGCGCCCACCAGGGCGACCCGCGGCGCCTGGCGCAGCAGCATGTAGCCGCCCACCAGCCCCGCGGCGGCCAGCAGCCCGCCGGCCAGGGTCGCGGCGGTCAGGTCCGAGGCGTCGCCATACAGCGCCAGCAGGTAGAAGGCGCCCACCGCCAGGACGACACCGGCCAGGGCCGACAGGCCCGCGCCCGCCCAGCGGGTCCGCGAGCCCAGGGGCTCGGTCAGGGCCGCGGCCGCCAGCCAGGCCAGCGCGCCATAGGCCGGCAGCGGATAGTGGACCAGCTTGGTGGGCAGCATCTCGAACAGCAGCCAAGCGGGGACCAGCCAGGCCAGGGCGAAGCGGACGCCGGACTCGCCGCGCCTGCGCCAGGCGGTGACCATGGCGGCGGGCAGCAGCAGGGTCATCGGGAAGGCCAGCAGGGGCGCCAGCAGGGTGTGGTAGCCGGGGGGCGCGCCGTGGGTCTCCTGGCCGCCGGCCAGCTTGGGCGCCAGGTCGCCGGCCACCGCCGCGCTCCAGAAGCCGCCGTCGGTGGCCACGGTGACCGCGCCGGCCCACGGGCCGACGATGAGCAGCACGATGATTACGCCCCAGGGCCAGTTCAGCCGCACCAGCCAGCGCACCCGGCGCTCCTGGGCCGCCAGGGCCAGGATGGTCAGCAGCACAATCAGCGGGCCGACTGGCCCCTTGATCAGGGCGGCCAGGGCTATAGCCACCCAGAAGACCACCACCGTGCGACGTCCGGCCGGTGGCCCGTCCCGGGCGGCGGCGTAGATCCGGGCCAGGGCCGCGATGGCCAGGGTGGTGACACCGGCCAGCATGGCGTCGGTCTTGGCGATCAGGGCCTCGGTGGAGAGCAGGAAGGTGGCGGCCAGCATGGCCCCTGCCAAGAGACCCGCCGGTGCGGGGAAGAAGGCCGCGGCGCCCCAGGCGCAGGCGGCGGCGGCCAGCATGGCGCCCAGCAGGGACGGGACCCGGTAGGCCCAAATCTCCCGGGCCTCGGGGCTGGAGAGCAGGGTGACGCTGGCCGCCTGCATCCAGTGGATGCCCACGGGCTTCTTGAACCGGGGCTCGTCCTGGTAGCGGATCACCACGAAATCATGGGTCTCCAGCATCTGCGCGGTGGCCTGGGCGAAGCGGGATTCGTCGCGGTCCAGGGGCGGGACGGCCAGCAGGCCCGGCAGCCCGGCCAGGAAGGCCACCAGGGCGGCGATGGCCGGCCCCCGCCAGCCACGGCTCCACTTGGCCAGTTCAGCGTCGAGCGTCATTGCGCCCTGATAGCACGATCCTTCCTTCGGGCTCCTTTTCCGCTATGGGGGGATGATGGCGTCCGCCCCCGACATCTCCGTCGTCGTCCCGGTCTTCGACGAGGAGGGCGCGGCGCCGGCCTTGGCGCGGGAGATCGCCCGGGCCTTCGCCGGGCGCAGTTTCGAGATCGTCTTCGTGGACGACGCCAGCCGCGACGGCACACGCGCGGCGTTGAAGGCGCTGAGCGCCGAGATCCCGCAGCTTCGTGTGCTGAGCCACCGCAGGAACTCCGGCCAGAGCCGGGCGATCCGATCGGGAATTCTGGGCGCCCGAGGCGCCATCATCGTCACGCTCGACGGCGACGGCCAAAACGACCCGGCCGATGGACCGGCCCTGGCCGACGCCCTGGCCGCCGGGCCTGCGGAACTGGCCCTGGTGGGGGGCGAGCGGGTCAAGCGCCGGGACAGCCAAGCCAAGAAGATCGCCTCGCGGCTTGGCAACGGCGTGCGTAAGCGGCTTCTCAAGGATACGGCGAACGATACCGGCTGTGGGCTCAAGGCCTTCCGGCGCGAGGCGTTCCTGGCGCTCCCCTACTTCGATCACATCCACCGCTACCTGCCGGCGCTAATGCTGCGCGAGGGCTATCAGACCGCCTTTCGGCCGGTGAACCACCGCCACCGGGAGACCGGTCAGTCGAAGTACACCAACCTCGGCCGCCTCTGGGCGTCGCTGTCGGACCTGGCGGGCGTGATGTGGCTACAGTCGCGGGCGCGTAATCCGGGCGGCGTCGACGAGGCCTAGGTGAAGGCCGTGAAGATCAGCGCCACCAGGGTCAGGTCGATGAAGCGGAACGCGAATTGAGTCATGGTCCGGCCCGTGATCGAAGCTGCGATCACGGTTAAGCAAGACCGGCGCCACGTCAGGCGGAGGCCATGGCCCTATTCTTCGACACGCAATGGTTCGACGCCCGGCTGGCCGAACGCGGCCTGTCCCGGCGGGTTATGGCCGCCGCCGCCGGCCTCAGCGAGGCGGACCTGGCGCTGGCCTTCAAGGACCAGCGGGAGCTTTCCGCCACCGAGGTGGCGGCCTTCGCCGAGCTGCTGGGGGTGGAAGCTCACGAAGTGGCCCGCCACGCCGGGGTCTCGACCCCCGTGCCCGGCGAGGGCTCGGCGGAGGCGCGGATCAGACAACTGGAACGGCGGGTGGCTGCGCTGGAGGCGGAGCTGGCGCGATTGACGGCGCGCTAAACGTCGGTCTTGGCGGCGCGGCCCTTGCCGGAGCGGCGGTCGTTGGCGCCCGACCATTCGGTCTTGTTGTAGGCGAATTTCGCGCTGTCGATGGCGGCGGGCCCGGCGCGCAACCCGCGCCTCTGTCCGTCCTGGCCCATCAACTGTGCGGCGAAGATCGAGGCGCCGTCGCCCGGGTCGGCGCGGGGCGGCACGCGGGAGGCCCGGCCCGCCGGGACCGGCAGGCTGACCACGGTGGAATCCGGCGCGTCTTCCGCCTCGTCGGTCTCTGGACGGGCGGCGCGGCGGAGCAGGGCGGCCCTGCGGATGGGATCGATGGGCGACGTCATGGGCAGCTATCCTTGCGCCCTAGGGTTAAGAAACGCTGCTAACGCTCAGCGTTTGGAGGCCAGCTTCTCGATCTGGGCCTGCATTTCCTCCATCTGGCGGCGGAGTGCGACCAGCGCATCGTCGGCCGTGGCGGCGGGCTCGACCGCCTTCGCGGGACCGGGTTCTTCCGGACGGTTCGCATAGGCGAAGGGGGAGAACATCTTCATAGCCCGGTCAAACAGGGCCAGGTTCTGGCGGATTTGTTCCTCGTAGGCCCCTGGAGTGGCGCCCTGGCCCAGGTTGGCGAACTGGCCACGCATGCGGTCCTGTTGCTGGGTGAAGCTGGCCAGCGACAGCTCCAGGTAGCTGGGCAGGAAGGCCTGCATGGAGTTGCCGTAGAATCCGATCAGCTGGCGAAGGAACTGGATCGGCAGCAGGCTTTGCCCGTGGCTTTCCTCCTCGAAGATGATCTGGGTCAGCACCGAACGGGTGATGTCGTCGTTGGTCTTCGCGTCATAGACCACGAAATCGACCCCCTGCTTCACCATCTCGGAGAGGTGTTCCAGGGTCACGTAGCTGGAGGAAGCCGTGTTGTAGAGCCGCCGGTTGGCGTACTTCTTGATGACGACTTTTTCGCCTGTGGCGGCGCCGGCGCCGGTCTCCTGGGTGTCGGCCATCCGAAATCCTTCGCGAGGAGCCGACCCAACTGGCGGCCCATCTTTCTGCACCGCAGTATCGCGGATGCGAGCTTAATGGCAAATGGAGCGGTGTTTTGCCGAACGAGGCGGCTTGCCCTCCGCCCTGGCCTTATCGATAGATAGGCCACTGGGCGGCTTGAGACTTGCCTTCAGGAGCCACGCCATGAGCGACATCGTCATCGTTTCCGCCGCCCGCACCCCCGTGGGGTCGTTCAACGGAGCGCTGGCCAGCCTGCCGGCCCACGAACTGGGCCGCATCGTGATCCAGGCGGCGATCGAGCGCGCCGGTATCGCCGCGGCCGACGTTGACGAGGTGATCATGGGCCAGGTGCTGCAGGCCGGCGCCGGCCAGGGCCCGGCCCGCCAGGCGGCGATCAACGCTGGCCTGCCGGTGGAGACGCCCGCCTGGAGCCTGAACCAGCTCTGCGGCTCCGGCCTGCGCGCGGTGGCCCTGGCCGCCCAACAGATCAAGGACGGCTCAGCCGACATCGTCATCGCGGGCGGGCAGGAGAGCATGAGCCAGTCGCCGCACGCCGCCCACCTGCGCAACGGCCAGAAGATGGGCGACCTGGGCTTCGTCGACACCATGATCAAGGACGGCCTGTGGGACGCCTTCCACGGCTATCACATGGGCCAGACCGCCGAGAACATCGCCGCGCGCTGGCAGATCACCCGCCAGGACCAGGACGAATTCGCCGTGGCCTCCCAGAACCGCGCCGAGGCCGCCCAGAAGGCCGGCAAATTCTCTGGTGAGATCGCGCCGGTTACCATCAAGGGCCGCAAGGGCGACACGGTGGTCGACCAGGACGAGTTCATCCGCCACGGCACGACGATGGACAGCGTCTCGGGCCTGCGCCCGGCCTTCACCAAGGATGGCACGGTCACCGCGGCCAATGCGTCCGGCCTCAACGACGGCGCCGCGGCCCTGGTGCTGATGAGCGCGGACGAGGCGGCGAAGCGCGGCCTCAAGCCGCTGGCGCGGATTGCGTCGTGGGCGCACGCCGGCGTCGACCCGGAGATCATGGGCACCGGCCCGATCCCAGCCAGCCGCAAGGCGCTGGAGAGGGCCGGCTGGCAGGTCTCCGACCTCGACCTAGTGGAATCCAACGAGGCCTTCGCCGCCCAGTCGATCTGTGTGGTGCGCGACCTGGGCCTCGATCCGGCTAAGGTGAACGTCAACGGTGGGGCCATCGCCATCGGTCACCCGATCGGCGCTTCCGGCGCGCGGATCCTCACCACCTTGCTGCACGAAATGAAGCGCTCCGGCGCGTCCAAGGGCCTGGCCACGCTGTGCGTCGGCGGGGGCATGGGCGTGGCCATGTGCGTCGAACAGGTCTGATCGGAACGCCGGGCCAACCGGCGACTGTCGTTAGGGAGATGAAGCGAATGGCCAGGGTTGCGCTGGTCACGGGTGGCACCGGTGGCATTGGTCGGGCGATCATCGAGCGGCTGAAGGCCGACGGGATGAAGGTGGCGGCCGGCTATTCCGGCAATGACGCC
This sequence comes from Phenylobacterium sp., assembly GCF_046590535.1. Taxonomy (GTDB): domain Bacteria; phylum Pseudomonadota; class Alphaproteobacteria; order Caulobacterales; family Caulobacteraceae; genus Phenylobacterium. The sequence goes on from NZ_JBKJTG010000044.1 coordinate 31,067, forward strand.
GCCGCCGAGGCCTGCGCCCGGGAGCTGGGCGTCATGGTCATCAAGGGCAACGTGGGCAGTTTCGAGGACTGCAAGCGCGCGGTCGACGCGGTGACCGCCGAGCTCGGGCCCATAGATGTGCTGGTCAACAACGCCGGCATCACCCGCGACGGCGTGTTCCACCGGATGACCTCCGAGCAGTGGAGCGAGGTGATCCGGGTCAACATGGACAGCCTGTTCAACATGACCCGCCAGGTGATCGACGGCATGCGCGAGCGCGAGTGGGGCCGGATCATCAACATCTCGTCGATCAACGGCCAGAAGGGCCAGATCGGCCAGACCAACTACTCCGCGGCCAAGGCGGGCATGATCGGCTTCACCAAGGCCCTGGCTCTGGAGAACGCCAGGAAGGGCGTCACCGTGAACGCCATCGCCCCCGGCTATATCGACACCGAGATGGTGCAGGCGGTGCCGGAGAAGGTTCTGGAGAGCATCATCAGCCAGATTCCCGTGGGCCGGCTTGGCCGCGGCGACGAGATCGCCGACATGGTGGCCTTCCTGGCCGGCGAACACGCCGGCTATGTGACGGGATCGACCCTCTCGCTGAACGGCGGCCAGTACATGGCCGGATGACGGCCTAGCCTGCGTCCTAAAAGCGCCCCGATCAAGCTGCATCCCTTGCCGGTGACAACGGGTGAGCCATCGGCGTTTTCAAAGGCGGTCTGCGCCGCGTTGCTGTTCGCGGCCGCCTTGGGATTCGGCGCTCCCGCAGCAGCCCAGGGTCCGGACACCCTGCGCGAGAACCTGCTGCGCAAGCGCGGGGATGGCCGCAGCTTCGCCGCCCCGCCGGTGGCCCGTTACGTCTCCGAGGACGGCGACATCTTCGTCCTCGACCGCAGCCAGCCCAAGCCGCTCCTGAAGTTCGACGGCAGTCCCGAGGTCTGGGCCCTGCAGCAGCAGCCCGCGCCGCGCGGCGACACCATCTACAAGAACGACCTGGGCCAGCCGATGCTTCGCGCCACGCGACTGGGCGGGGTGACCCTGTTCACACCGGGACGGCCCGGCGGCTCGGCGGCGGCGCTGGCGGGGGCCGGAGCCACGCTGAAGCTGGGGGTCATGGGCCCGCAAGCCCTGGCCGAGCGGCTGCTCCAGGCCAGCATCCGCGCCAGCCGCGCGGCCCGGCGCGGCATCACCTTCGAAGCCGAGGCGACGCCGGCCTCCTCGGCCCTGATCGCCGACGCCGCCATCGTCACCAGCGTGGCTGTGGTGCGGATGTCCGAGCGCCGGGACGGCCGCGCCCTGCTGGGCCGGTTCCAGAAGGTGTTGCTGGTGGAAGGCCGCCGCGCCGCGGCGATCATCGACAAAGGCGTCATGCGCATCACCGTGGCCCCCGCCCAGGGCCAGGCGGGCCGGCCATCCTCCGACCGGATCGTCGCGGTGGCTGTGGCGGGCGGAAGCCGCTAGCCCCGGAACATGTCCTTGGCGGCGCGCACTGCGGCGAAGGCCTGGTGGTCCGACTGACCCGCCGCACCGACCCGCTCGGCCAGCACAGGCGCCCGCAGAAACGGGTTCGTGGCCCGCTCCAGGCCGATGGTGGTGGGCACGGTGGGCTCGCCCCGCTCCCGGGCGGCGAACACCGCCTCCGCGCGGGCCCTCAGCGCGGGATCGTCGTCCACCGACAGGGCAAAACGGGCGTTTGAAGCGGTGTACTCATGGGCGCAGTAGACGGTGGTGTCGTCGGGCAGGGCGGCCAGCCGCTGCAGGCTGGCCCACATCTGCTCAGGCGTCCCTTCGAAGAGGCGCCCGCAGCCCAGGGCGAACAGGGTGTCGCCCACGAAGGCGACCTTCTCCTCCGGGGAATGGAAAGCGATGTGGCCGAGCGTGTGGCCGCCGCTCTCGATCACCTCGAAACGGGTGTCGCCGAGTTGCACCTGATCGCCGCCGCGCACCTCGCGGTCAAGGGTGGCGATGCGGGTGACCTCCGCCGGCCCCACCACCCGAGCGCCGGTGGCCGCCTGGACGTCGGCGTTGCCGCCGGCGTGGTCCGGATGCCAATGGGTGTTGAGGATCAGGTCGAGCTTCCAGCCCAGGGACTTAAGTTCGCGCAAGATGGCGCCGGCCTCAGGCGTGTCGATGCAGGCCGTGTAGCCGGAGGCCTCATCGCGGACGAGGAATCCATAGTTGTCCGACAGGCAGGCAAACTGGTGCACCGTAAGCGACATCGAAGGCGCGTCTCCATCGCGGCGCGACAGGCGCCAGCAAAGCGATTTAGGCTGGCGCGGACGCAATAGTCGAGCATGGCCCGCGCAAGATGCGCCGAGACGTCCTGGAGCTTCGCCGGTTCTACGCCTCCGACCTCGGTCGGGCGGCGCGCGCCATGGTGGGCCGCAAGGTGCTGGAGGCCTGGGGCGACGCTCACGGCCTGGACGTGCTGGCGCTGGGCTACGCCACCCCGTTCGTCTGGCAGCTTCGCCCCGCCGCGCGCCGGGTGGTGGCCGCCATGCCGGCGCAGCAGGGGGTCGAGGTGTGGCCGGGCGACGCGCGCAACCTGGCGACCCTCACCGCCGAGGACGCCCTGCCCTTCGCCAACGCCCTGTTCGACCGCATCCTGGTGGTCCACGGCCTGGAGGAGAGCCCCGACCCAGTGGCCTTCCTCAGGGAGGTCTGGCGGGTGCTGGCCCCCTCGGGGCGGGTGGTGGTCGCGGTGGCGTCGCGCAACGGCCTGTGGGCCAACACTGAAAAGACCCCCTTCGGCCACGGCCGGCCCTACAGCCGTGGCCAGCTGGCCGAACTGCTGCGGGAGGCGGAGCTGGAACCCTCGGGCTGGACCCGGGCGCTCTATGTGCCGCCGGTGAACTGGATGGCCGGCTGGGCCGAGGGCTTCGAACAGGCCGGTTCACGGTTGTGGCCAGGGTTCGCCGGCCTGGTGCTTATGGAGGCGGTCAAACAGACCTTTGCGGTGAAGCCCAGGGGCGCCCGGTCCCGGGTCCGCGCGGCGCGGCCGGTGCTGGCGCCGAGCGGGGCGCCTGTTTCGAGGACGCCTGGGCCGCGGGGCCTCAGCAGCCCCTTGGAGCCGGCCGCCGAACGCCGTAGCCTGACGGTGCGACCTGGTTCAGCTCCCGGAGACCTTGCCCCATGAAGATGATCGTCGCGATCATCAAGCCCAGCCGTCTCGACGCGGTGCTGGAAGCCGTTACCGAGGCCGGTGCGTCCGGGCTCACCGTCACCGAAGTGCGCGGCTATGGCCGCCAGCGGGGCAAGACCGAGGTCTATCGCGGCGCCGAATACGAGGTGAAGCTGCTGCCCAAGGTGAAGCTGGAGATCGCCGTGCCCACCGACATCGTCGACGCGGTGGTCGAGGCCGTCTCGCGCACCGCCAACACCGGCAAGATCGGCGACGGCAAGGTGTTCGTCATGGATCTGGAACAGGCCCTGCGGATTCGCACAGGCGACCGCGACGCGGCGGCGATCGCCGGCTGAGGAGATCAGCATGGGCCTCACCGGCATCGGCGGCATCGCGCATCCACGATCCCGAAGGCAACGCCATCGAGCTATGGGAGCCCCCCGCGAAAGGCTGAAGCTCAGGCCTTCCGGCGCCGTGCGGGCGCCTCGGCCTTCGGCATCGCCACCTCGCCGAACAGGTCGGTCGGCACGGCGTCAGCCGCGCCCCCCGCCGGGCGGCTGAGCAGGAAGAGCGCTGTCTCGGACCGCCAGTTCTCGAAGGCGCCGTCGGGGTTGATCGGTCGTGCGGGTTTGCCGCCGCTGAGCGCCGCGCAGGCGTCGATCCGCAGGCCCAGCTCGCGGCACAGGTCGGTGAAATCCACCAGGGTGCACAGGTGGATGTTCTGTGTCGCCCACCATGGGTCGGGCAGGGCGCGGGTCTCGGGCATCCGGCCCCGGGTCATCAGCGAGGTCCGCATCCGCCAGTGGCCGAAGTTGGGGACCGATACGATGGCCTGGTCGGCGATCCGCAACAGTTCGGCGAGCACGTGGCGGGGCTCACGCATCTGCTGCAGGGTCTTGGAAAGGATCGCGTAGTCAAAGGCGCGGGTAGGGAAGTGGTCTAGGTCGCGGTCGCCGTCGCCCTGCACCACCGCCAAGCCTCTGGCCAGGCAAGCGGAGACCCCGGCTTGGCTGATCTCCAGGCCCTGGCCGTCGATGTTCTTTTCGCGCTTTAGGAGCTCGAGCAGCTCACCGTCCTCGCAGCCCACGTCGAGCACCCGCGCGTCGGGGCGCACGAGCCGCAGGATCTCGCGGAAGTCCTCGCGCACCACGCTCACGCGATCCCCCGGGCCTGGGCGGTGGCGTCGAAGAAGCCACGCAGGGTGGCGTCGAGCTGCGGCTCGTCAAGGAAAAAGGCGTCGTGGCCCTTGTCGGTCTCGATCTCCACGAAACTGGCCCGGCAACCCGCCGCGTTCAGGGCGCGCACGATGTCGCGGCTCTCCGCGGTGGAATAGAGCCAGTCGGAGGAGAACGAGAGCACGCAGAAGCGCACGCTGCGGGCCGGGACGAAGGCCTGGGCCAGCACCCCGCCGTGCTCCCCGGCCAAGTCGAAATAGTCTAGCGCCCGGGTGATGTAGAGGTAGGAATTGGCGTCGAAGCGGTCGACGAAGCTGGTCCCCTGGTGGCGCAGGTAGCTCTCCACCTGGAAGTCAGCGTCGAAGCCCCACGAGAGGCTGTCCCGCTGCAGCTCCCGGCCAAACTTCCGTTGCAGGGCGGTCTCCGACAGATAGGTGATGTGCGCGGCCATGCGGGCCACGGCCAGGCCCTTCTCGGGACGCACCCCCAGCTTCTCATAGGCGCCGCCGCGCCAGTCTGGATCGGCCATGATCGCCTGGCGGCCGACCTCGTGGAAGGCGATGTTCTGGGCGGAGTGGCGGGCGGCCGCAGCGATGCACACCGCGGAAAATAGTTTGCCGGGATAGTCCGCCGCCCACTGCAGCACCTGCATACCGCCCATGGAGCCGCCGATCACCGCGAACAGGGTGTCGATGCCCAGCGCTTGCACTAGCATGGCCTGGGCGCGGACCATGTCGGCGATGGTAATGACCGGGAAGGCCAGGCCATAGGGTTCGCCGGTGGCGGGATCCGTGGAGCCGGGTCCCGTCGTGCCCATGCAGCCGCCCACCACATTGGCGCAGATGATGAAATAGCGGTCCGGGTCGAGGGGCAGGCCGGGACCGACTACACGGCTCCACCAGCCGGGCTTGCCGGTGGTCGGGTGGGTGGAGGCCAGGTGCTGGTCCAGGGTCAGTGCGTGGCACACCAGGACGGCGTTGGACTTCTCCGTGTTCAAGCGGCCGTAGGTCTTGTAGGCGACCTCCAGGGGCTGCAGCACGGCGCCTGAGTCCAGGCGCAGGGGCTGGCTCGACGGGAACCGCCAGGTCCCGCCGTCCGTCTCGCTGGCAGGGCTGGCCTGCGCCGTCGTGTCCATCGCCGCCTTGGACCGCCAACCCCATTCACTGTCAATGCTTCGCAGCCCGGGCGGACGCGGCTATGAGGCTTCTGCAAGCTTGGAGAGTCCATGGAGCGGCTGATCCTATTCCGGCACGGCAAGGCCGAACCGGACTCCGAGAGCGGAGACGACTTCGACCGCCGGCTGGCTGTGCGGGGCGAGCGCGAATCGGCCGCCATGGGCGAGACCCTGGCCGACCTTGGCCTGAAGCCCGACATTGCGCTCGTGTCGCCGGCCACCCGGACGCGGGAGACCTGGACGGCGGCGCAGCCGGCCTTCCCAAGGGCCCAGGCGCGGTTCGACGACGACCTTTATCACGCCGATTCCGGGGCTGTGCGGCGGGCGGCGGAGAAGGCCGGCGAGACCGCGGCAACCGTGATGGTGGTAGGGCACAATCCGGGCCTGCAGGAACTCGCCGTGCAGCTGCTGGTGGAGGGCGGCGCGCCGGCCTCGCTGGTCTCGCGCGCCCAGCGGCGGTTTCCCACCGCGGCGGCGGCGGTGTTCCTCATCGATTCCAACGGCCGCCCGGCCTTCGACGGCCTGTTCTTCCCGGAGCGCGGCGATTGAGCCGCATCTACAAGATCCTCAACCGCGCTGACTGGGCGGCTGCCCGCTCCGCCGGCCGCTTCAAGGGCTCGGTGGTCGACCTCGCCGACGGTTTCGTCCACTTCTCCACCGCCGCCCAGGCGCAGGAGACCGCGCGGCGCCACTTCGCGGGCCAAGCCGGCCTGGTGGTGCTGGAGGTCGAGACCGACGACCTGGGCGAGGCTCTGCGCTGGGAGCCGTCCCGGGGCGGCGATCTCTTTCCGCACCTGCATGGCCCGCTCGACGCCGCGCGGGTCCTGAACGTCACCGACGCGCCGCTGGACGCCCAGGGGATTCCCCAAGTCGGGACCCTGGCGTGAGCGGCCTGCATGGCCTAGCCACCCGGGCGCTGCGGGGTCTTGATCCAGAGGACGCCCACGGCCTGGCGATCCGCGCCCTGCAGATGGGGCTGGGCCCGGTGGGAAGGCCCGAAGATCCGATCCTCGCCACGGACCTTGCGGGTCTGAAGCTGCCCAACCCCGTGGGCCTGGCGCCCGGGTTCGACAAGAACGCTGAAGCGTTCGGCCCGATGCTGCGGGCCGGGTTCGGCTTGGTGGAGTGCGGCACGGTCACGCCCCTGCCGCAGGCGGGCAATCCCCGGCCGCGGCTCTTCCGGCTCACGCAGGACCGGGCGGTGATCAACCGGATGGGCTTCAACAACCAGGGGCTGGAGCCCTTCGCCGCCCGGCTGGCCCGGCGCGGCCCCGGGATCGTCGGCGCCAACATCGGGGCCAACAAGGACGCCCAAGACCGCATCGCCGACTACGTGACCGGCCTGAAGCGCCTGTGGGGCCTGGCCAGCTATTTCACGCTGAACATCTCCTCGCCCAATACGCCGGGCCTGCGCGCTCTGCAGACCAGAGCCGCGCTGGAGGACCTGCTAGGCCGGGTGGCGGAAGCCCGCGACGGCCTTGCGCCCGAGGGCCGGGTCCCGATGTTCCTGAAGGTGGCGCCGGACCTGGAGGACGGCGAGGTGGAGACCATAGTGGAGACTGTCTGCGCCTTCGGGCTCGCCGGGATCATGGTCGCCAACACCACCGTTTCGCGGCCCGCCCTGCGTTCGGCCGGACGAGACGAGGCGGGAGGGCTTTCCGGGGCGCCACTGATGGCGCTTTCCACGCAGGTTCTGCGCCGGTTCGGGGAGGCCGCGGCCGGTCGGCTGGCGCTGGTTGGCGTTGGCGGCGTGGGGTCGGGCGCGGACGCCTACGCCAAGATCCGGGCGGGCGCGCACGCGGTGCAGCTCTATTCGGCGCTGGTGTTCGAGGGCCCCGGCCTGGTCGCCCGCATCAAGCGCGACCTGGCCGATCGCCTGCGCGGCGACGGTTTCGCTTCGACAAGCCACGCCGTTGGCGCAAAATAGTCAGGCGCGTGAGGTGCCTGCGCCGCCTCCGAAGCGTTGCCGAAGCCGGCTTGGCGGGTTAACGGGAAGGCATCATGGCGGACGCCGCAACGCCGCACGAGCTTGCCCGGACCGACAGGCGCCGCTTCTTCTGGCCGGGCGGCCTGTCGGCGCGCCTGCTCATCCTGACCATCCTGTTCGTGGCCATGGGCGGCGCCCTGGCGCTGCCGCCGGCCCTGGCCTCCTTCGAGGAGCAGTGGCTGCTGGACCGCATCCGGGCGGCGGAGCTGGCCTCCCTGGCGCCGGAAGTGGCGCCCGATCGGGTGGTCTCCGAACGTCTCTCCGCCCAGCTCCTGCAGGGCGCGGGCGTCGAGCGGGTGGCGATCCAGACCGACGGTATGCGCCGTCTGGTGCTGGGCGGCCCGACCCTGGATCGGGCGCCCTACCTGGTGGACCTGCGCGACCAGGCGGTGGCCTCCTGGCTCTCCGCGCCCTTCCAGACCCTGCTGGGCGGCGAGGGCCGCCGGGTGCGGGTGGTGGCCGAGCCGCGGTTCCGCCAGGCTGACTTCATCGAGATCGTCGCCCCCGACGCGGAGTTGAAGCGGGCCCTGGTCAGCTACCTGTGGGGCCTGATTTCGGTGGCGGCCTTCGTCTCGGCCATGGCCGGGGTGCTGGTCTATCTGTCGCTGAACTTCTTCCTGGTGCGGCCCATGCAGCGGATCACCAAAGCCATGGAGCGGTTCCGCGCCGATCCGGAGGACGTGGAGGCGCGGGTGCAGCTCTCCGGACGCCGCGACGAGATCGGCCGCGCGGAGGTCGAGCTGGACCTTATGCAGGCGGACTTGCGCACCGCGCTCTCCTCCCGCGCCCGACTGGCGGCCCTGGGCGAGGCGGTGGCCAAGATCAACCACGACCTGCGCAACATGCTGACCAGCGCCCAGATCGCCTCCGAGCGGCTGGCGGCGCTGAAGGACCCCAAGGTCAGCCAGGCCCTGCCGCGCCTGGAGCGGGCTCTGGACCGGGCGGTGAAGCTGGCCACCGACGTGCTCACCTATGGCAAGACCGAAGAGGCCGCGCCGACCCCGGCGGCCGTGCCGCTGGCCGTGGCCCTGGAGCAGGCGGCGGAGGAGGCGAGGCTCACCGAAGACGGCGTGAAGCTGGTCGCCGACGTGGGCCGCGCCGAGGTGGTGCTGGCCGATCCCGACCAGTTGCACCGGATCCTGGTCAACCTGCTGCGCAACGCCCGCGAGGCTATCGAACTCCAGGAGCGGCGCCGCGGGGCTGGCCGCATCCGCGTCTCGGTGAGCCAGACGGGGAACGCCAGCCTGGTGCGGGTGAGCGACAACGGGCCTGGCCTGCCAGATCGGTCGCGGGAGCGGCTGTTCCTACCGTTCGCCGGGTCGAGCCGGCCGGACGGCGCGGGCCTGGGCTTGGCCATCGCCCGGGAGCTCGCCCAGGGCCACGGGGGCGACCTGACCTTGATCGACAGCGGCCCCAAGGGGACCACCTTCGAGCTTCTCCTGCCGGGGGCGCCGGCCAGGCTGGCGCCCCGCAAGCGGCGGACGAAGACTGCGGTCTAGGGCTGCCGCGCCACGCCCTCGCGGCGGGGATCGGCGGCGCCCCGCAGCCCGGTGGGGGTCGCCACCACCCCGTGCAGGCCGGAGCCCTCCGCGCCGCCGCCTGACCTGAGCGTCACACCGCGGTCGGCCAGGCCGGAGACCACGCCAGGCGCGAACTTGTCGACCTCAGCGGCGTAGAACGTCCCGCGACTGACCAGATTGGGCAGGTCGATGGCTTGCTGGATGGAGAGCTTCCAGTCGAGCAGGCCCACCAGGGCCTTGAGGTTGTAGGCCAGGATCGCCGGTCCGCCGGGCGAGCCCACGGCGGCCACGAACCGGCGGTCGCGGTTGAGCACCACGGCCGGCGCCATGGACGACCGCGGGCGCTTCCTGGGGCCCACCGCATTGGCGGCGGGAACTCCGTCGGCGTTCTTCGCCGCGTAGGAGAAGTCGGTGAGCTGGTTGTTGAGGAACATGCCGCCCACCATCCGGCCCGAACCGAAGATGCTCTCCACAGTGGTGGTCATGGAGACCACGTCCCCCCAGCGGTCGACGACCACGAAGTGGGAGGTGCCGTCCGGTTCCACGGTGGCGTCGGGGGCGCGCGCGCCGGCGCCGCGGGGCTTGCCGGGCTGTGGCGGGGCGCCGGCGCTGGGAGCGATCAGCTTGGCGCGCTGGTCCAGGTAGGCGGGCTCCAATAGTCCCTCGGTGGGCACGTCGACGAAGTCCGGGTCGCCCATGTAGCGGTCGCGGTCGGCGTACATCAGCCGGCTGGCCTGGGAGAACAGGTACCAGGCCTGCGGGTCGTCGGGACCGCGGGTGGCGATGTCGGTGCGCTCCAGGATGCCCAGGCCCTGCAGCACGGCCGGGCCGCCTGAGGGGGCCGGCGGGGTGCAGACGATATAGACCCGATAGGGCCGGCACAGCGCCGCGGTGGACTTGGGTCTATAGCTCGCCAGATCGGCGAGCGTCATGGTCCCGGGCAGGGGTCCCTGGCCCAGCCGGGCGACAATGGCCGCGGCGATCGGGCCCTGCAGGATGGCGCGCGGCCCCTCGGCGGCGATCTTGCGCACGGTGGCGGCGTAGTCGGGGTTATGCAGGGTTTCGCCGGCCTTGTACTTCGCGCCATCGAGCTTGCTGAAATAGGCGATCACGTCGGGCGCCGCGCTCTGCGGCGCGCGCGAGGTGATCATGCCGGCCAGGCGGGGGCTGACCACGAAGCCCTGGTCGGCCAGCCGCTCGGCGTCGGCGAACAGGCTGGCCCAGGGGCGGCGGCCGTGCTCGGCCTGGGCCATGGACAGCATGGCCACGGCGCCGGGGACGCCGGTGGAGCGGCCGCTGAGGATCGCCTGGGGCGGGCTGAGCAGGCGGCCGTCGGGACCGGTGAACATGTCGGGGGTCGCGCCGGCGGGCGCCGTCTCGCGGCCGTTGTAGGCGGTCACCCGGCGGCTCTGCGCGTCGTAGAAGGTCATGAAGGCGCCGCCGGCCAGGCCCGAGCTCTGCGGCTCCACCAGCCCCAGCACCGCCTGCACCGCCACCGCGGCGTCCACCGCCGAGCCGCCTTCGCGCAGCACCCGCAGACCCGCCTCCACCGCCAGCGGATTGGCGGCGGCGACCATGCCCGTGGTGGGCGCCGACGGAGCCGCAGGCGCGGTGGCGCAGCCGAGAAGGGAGAACGCTGCAACGACGGGAACGAAGCGGGTCATCAGGGACACGGGACGGGAAGCTCCGGGACGGAAAGCGCCACCCATAGGCCGCGCGCGCGTGGACAACAAACGCCAAGGCGTGCGAGGTCGCCGGCCATGTCCAGCTCTCGCGCCCGACCCGGGACCCGCAATCTGATCACCGACGTGGCCGGCCTCCAAGTGGGGCAGGCCCACGATGTGGGCGTGCGCAGCGGGGTGACGGTGATCCTGCCCGATCGGAGGGCGGTCTGCGCCTGCGATGTCCGCGGCGGGGCGCCCGGCACCCGGGAGACCGAGGCGCTTTCGCCTGAGAACCTGGTCGAGGCGGTGGACGCCGTGGTGCTCTCTGGCGGCTCAGTCTACGGGCTGGCCGCAGCCGACGGCGTGGCCGTCTGGCTGGGGGCCCGCGGTCGCGGCTACGCCCTGGCCGGCGATCCGAGGATTCCACCCTCGCCGGTGGTTCCGGCAGCCATCCTGTTCGACCTGGCCAATGGCGGCGACAAGGCCTGGAGCGAGGACCCGCCCTACCGCGGCCTGGGCCGCGAGGCGGTGGCGTCGGCCTCCCATCAATTCGACCTGGGCACGGCGGGAGCGGGTTACGGCGCCATGGCCGGGGCCCTGAAGGGCGGTGTGGGCTCGGCCTCGGTGGTCAGCGCCGATGGCTTCACGGTGGGCGCCCTGGTGGCGGTGAACGCCTGGGGCTCGGTGACCGCGCCGGGGGGCCGCAGCTTCTGGGCCGCGCCGTTCGAGATCGACGGGGAATTCGGCGGCCTGGGGTCCGCAGGCCTCACCGCCGGCCCCGACGACTGGGGCCTCGCCAAGCGCCCGGACGCGGCGCGCAACACCACGCTCGCCTGCGTCGCCACCGACGTGGCCCTGACGCCGGCCCAGGCCAAGCGCCTGGCGGTGATGGCCCAGGACGGTCTGGCGCGCGCCATCCGCCCGGTCCACGCCCCGTTCGACGGCGACGTGGTGTTCGCCATCTCCACCGCCGCCCAACCCCTGGCCGACCCGGCCGATTTCACTCTGGCCCGCCTGGGCGCCCTGGCCGCCGACTGCCTGGCCCGCGCCGTGGCCCGGGCGGCTTATGAGGCGACGCCCTGGCCGGGCACGGACGTGCGCTGCTGGCGAGATCTGGCGGGGTAGGGCGATTTTCGCACCGCCGCCGTCTTGCGCTCGGCTCCGTCCGCGACTAGGTTCCGCGCCCTCGCCGCAAGGCGTGCGCGCCCGTAGCTCAGCTGGATAGAGCATCAGACTACGAATCTGAGGGTCGGACGTTCGAATCGTTCCGGGCGCGCCAATTTTTCCTGAGAACTCACGTGGTTAGTCGCCGCCACCGCTGCGCGCTGTTTACATCCACTTGGCGCGACAGCGCCGACGCCCTCCATAGCACACTGACTTTTCACGGCTTTCGCAAGAAACACAGCCTGGAGATCATCAGCGGGGCAATGTGATCGCGCGCAGTATGCGACTTGTTCGTGTTTTGTTCTCGATTTCTGCGGGCATCCGTGAGATGTTCGGCTGCGATCATCACTGCGCCGAGTCATCCGAACTGAACGGACAAGGCCAGCGCAGCAAGAGTATCGCGCTTTCGGGCGCCGCAACGGCTGGGCATGTTCGCCGCTGTTGAGCATGCGCCGATGTCCCTCATCGATGGAGAAGAAGATGGCCAGCGCACCTCGCGGGCAGCCGCAGTCTGTGCCGGATCCCGCCGGCGAACTTTATGATCGCGAAATGGCGAAGCTCAGGGCGCAGAGGGAGGATCGAGGATACCACTCGCCGCTCGCAGCCGCTCAGAATGCGCTTCGAGACTTTCAGGACAGTCCAGATATTTCGCGCCCAAACCTGGCGCAGTCGTTCATTCCAATCGTGGGGCCCGCCTGGGAGGCGGTCGCCGATCTACAGGATGGGAATTACGCGGGCGCCACATTCAACGGCGCGATGGCCGTCGCTGACGCGCTACCCATCGGCCCCGCTATCAAGGGACTCAGTGCTGCCAGAAAGGGCGTGACCGTTCTCAAGAAAGGGTCCGTTACCGCCAAGGCCGCCGCCAGTCGCCTCCGAGATTGGGGGGTGGCGACAAAGGGGCAGGAAATCCACCACACCGTCCCCCTCAACGGCGCAAGTCGCACCGCCCAGAATTGGAAAAATCACTATGCCTTCCTCAAGGTTCTCCCGAAGGAGCAGCATCGGCGTCTGACCGGGAGTTGGGCCGGCAAGCCGCGATATGACCCCATAAGGCGTGTCTGGCATGGAACCACCGACTGGATGAAGACTGGAACGGTAGCTACGGGCGGCTACCTCGCGGATTCCGTAGAGAATCTCGCACGCCAATTTTCTCCCCCTACCTCCGCACCCTCCACGAAGCCGCGACGCTGAATTTAAGCTTCACACGCCATGCCGAAAGTCTATGTTCTCCATTTGTCCAATCTGGAGGCGTCGATGAGGTCTGCTGACGTAAGCTTTCGCTTTCCGGTCTTGGGATTTACCACAGACCAGGAAATCTGGGGGTTCCGCGATCTGGATACCCTTACGAGGTGCGGTCCTCGCACGCTGAAGGAAGGTACGCAGATAGGCATGGAATTGATCGATGCGGCGGGAAGCCGCTGGGTCGTTCGCTCGATTGCCAGAACGGGTCGTGCCGGTTCTTGGCTCTCTCTGTTGCTGCCGTTCGGGCCCCGGCAATCGCGTATCGAGCAAGACCTTGAACCCCTGGAGAAGGTCTCACTCGAGGAGGTTCAGCGCCGCGCGTGCGCCGCTATGGAGGCCCACGCAGAGGATTACTCGGATGGAGACGAGGACGAAGACGAATTCAAGCCGCTACTCGCCAAGGTGAAAAAGACCAGGAAGATCGCGGCCATCTATGAGCTGCTCCAACCCGACACCTTCGAACCCCACTGAAGCCGTAGGTTCGCCGAGAACGCTGGCAATCCATGTCTTGCCAAATTTTGGCAGGACAACATCCTCTTTCCTGTTGACCACCATGAACATCTCCCCTCCCGAGGCGCTCAAGACCTTTGTCGATGAACAGGTTGAGGGCAGGGGTTACAGCACCAGCAGCGAGTACGTCCGCGAGCTGATCCGGCGGGATCAGGACCGCCTGCATCTGCGCGGCCTCCTCCTGGATGGCGCGTCGTCAGCGTCCACGGCGCCTGCCGATCCAGCCCATTTTGACTGGCTTCGGCGCCGCGCGCGCGGTCCCACCGCGGGATGAACGCCAAGCCGGCCATCCCGCGCGAGGTGGCCCGACAGGATGTTGAAGCCGCGATCGACGACTGTGCAGCGGAGGCCGGCGAGATGATCGCCTTGCGCTTCGTCGATGCCGTCGGGGAGACCTACCGCGCAATCGGCCGCCGACCGGCGTGGCGTTCACCTCTCCTGATCCAACATTCTTGCGCCGCTGGGTGATCGCGGCGAAGGTCAGGCCTCGGGAAGCGGGGAACCTCCATGCGCATCCATTGGATCACACTGGCCGCCGGCCTTGGCGGCCTCGGCCTGATGAGCGCCTGCTCGCAGCCGGAGCCTGCGGCTAAGCCGCCCGCCGCGCCGGTCGCTGAAATGCCGGTTTCGACCCTGCGCTCGGCGCCGGAGTTCGCCGCCTGCGCCTGGCAGGAGGTGAAGGGCGCCAAGCTCGCCCTACAGGCCTTCGCCTGCGGGCCTGAGCAGGGCGGCGTCCATATCGAGGCCGACGATGGCCTGCCGGGCTTCCAGCTGGTCCATGTCGGCCCGCCGGCCGAGCGGCGCCCCGTGGTGCGCATCTTCGCCAAGCCGGCCGACGCGCCGCTGGAGGCGATCCTGCCGGCGATCCGCGCGGCGTCGCCCGGTGCTCACACGGCGACCTGCGCCTTCGCCCCGGCCCAGGGCTATGACGACAAGGACAAGGGCCGCTTCGTGCTCGAACCCACAGGCGCGGCCAAGACGTCTTGGGAGGCCAGCCAGGCGCTGGAGCCCCAGGACCCGCCCTGCGGCCCCATGGGGGTTTCGGCGGCTGGGAACCGCTATTTCAAGGTCCTGCCCGGCCACCCTGACCTCGTCGTCTATGCCGATGTGGGCAGCGAGATTCAGATCTTCGACCCCGAGACCCTGAAGGTCATCGCGCCTTAGATCACGATGATCTTGGATCGAACCGATCCAAAATCATAAACGTGATCGACCCCTTTTGTTTAGAGCGGGATTGACGCGAAAAACCGGTTCCCACTTTTTCGCATCCCGCTCGAGAGCCCTTTCCGACCTGACTGCGTCAATCAGATCGGATAAAAAGGGCTCTAATTCAAAAAGTTAGAGCATTTTTCGACCCGATAACCGTTTCACACTTATCGGAAAATGCTCTAGCGCGGGGCGCGCTTGGCCAGGATGCGCTGCGGGGCGCGCTTGGCCAGGATGCACCGCCGCACCCTGCAG